>JASHNX010000062.1 GCA_030041415.1 Candidatus Sulfotelmatobacter sp. | reverse complement strand
TTCGCAGCTTTAAGAGCGACTGGTTTATGGTGATACGAAATAACCAGGTTGAGAATTGCGAATCCTCGCGGAATGTGGCCAGGTTTTGGAACGCCTTCAGAAAGGCTTCCTGAACCGCGTCTTGGGAATCTTCTCTGTTGTGCGTGACGCTCTGAGCTATGCGGAAAAGTCTCTGGTCGTATCGCTTTACCAGTTGTTCGAAAGCATCAACATCCCCTTTTTTGCTGGCGTGGACCAGATCCAGGTCGCTGCTAGTGTCGAATTGTGCCAAGTTTGCGTTCATGGTAATTTACGGCGCTCGGAGAACGACCTTTTTGCAGCGGAACCGACATGCCTGCGCGAGCAGAAGGCCGCCTCCCTGCGCACCAGTTCGAAGTGTGCGCTCACTGAACCACGACTTGGCCGGTCATCTTCGGGTGTACCGAACAGTAATACGAATAAGTTCCCGCTTTTGTAAACTTGAAGGAAAACTTTTCGTCCGTGTCCATTACCTTGGACTTGAATACGCCGTCTGTACTTACGGCTGTATGCGGAATGTCATCCTTGTTTGTCCATGTGACCGTCGCTCCGACCGGTACTGTAATGGTCTGCGGTCCAAACACGAAGTTGTCGATTTTTACTTCTGCGTTTGCCGCGGGCTGGTCGTTGGCCTTGACGGTTGTGGATCCCGCGACCAGCAGTGCGATCCCAATTGCCACCGAGGCTGTGAAACTTGCAATCCAGGCATTTTTACGGTTCATTGGTTTGTTCCCTTTAGTAGTTCGATTTTTCTTGCTTCGTTCTCATTGTTTGGGACACGGTCCTCAGCGTTCCACCAAGACTGGAATTAACGACCACCAGCGCCGCTGCCATTTCCTGATGCCGGAGAACCCGAGTCCGCAAGGAGCGAATCAACAACCGCAAGGCTGCGTCCACTGACCAGATAGTTCACGTCCGTGATTCCCAATACGCGTTGCAACTGGTCGGCGGGCACTTTCATTGGCCCGGCTGAGGGAGCTGTTCCGGGCGCAGGCTGGGGGAAAGCGGTGGACATCGCCGTGTGGAACGATACCTTGCCTTCCACCTTCTGCATGATCTGGTGAATGTGGCCGTTCAACACCGTCACGGAACCGAAGCGCTTGACGTAAGACAAGGCTTGCTCGCTGTCGTCGGTTCCCCATCCCCAATCTGGATATATCGTCCACAACGGAATGTGTGCGAAGAGCACAATCGGAGTACTGGCAGAGTGGCCTTTGAGATCGTCCTCCAGCCACTCCAGCTGTTCGTGACCGAGCGACCCCATGCCGCCGGCCTTGAGATTGGCGACATTCACGAGGCCCACAAAGTGGACGCCTTTGTGATCGAAGCTGTACCAGCCGCTCCCTTCTGTGCCCTTCCCGTAGCGCTGCAGAAATTGCTCGCCGTTATCAGTCAGCATGTCGTGCTCACCCGGCACAAAGTAGATTTGTTTTGCGGAGGCACCTTTTAGTACCTGATCCAGGGTGTCGAACTCACTCGGCTTCGAGAGCTGACTCAGATCACCGGTGTGAATAATGAAATCCGGCTTCTGGGGCAGCGCGTTGATCTTGTTGATGGCCACCTGCAGGGTAGCGGTCACGTCTGGGTTGGCCGGCTTGTTAAAGCCGATGTGGCTGTCGCTGATCTGCACAAAGGAGAAGTCGCCGTGGCGCCCGCTTCTATGTGTGGTCTTGGCGAACGCCCGAGACGACGGAATGCCGCCGCTCATAGTCCAGACCAGGCCAGTGCCCGCCCACGCCATGCACTTCAGAAATCCCCGACGATCAACGCCGTCGTTGTTGAGGTCTTGCAATTTCTGATCGATAAGGTCTTTATTCTTGTCTGTCATCCGGCCTCCGTTGTTCTTGCACTGTTCACAGTTGATAACTGGCCCAACTCGGTTTTATTCCCGCCAAGAAACGCCTTTAATCAGAGAATTCCACAGTTGTCTGGACCGCATCGTTGACGTTCGCACGGGAAACCGCACAAGCAGACAGCACGGTCATGCTCCTACTGATCTGTATGTTTCTCAGTGTTGATAACTGGTGAGGGTTGCGTTTATTCCAGGATTTTCGCGAAAAGTTGCGAGTTGTCTGCGAGTTATCTGCGATTTGTCTGCGGGATGTAAAAACTGCCCGGGCTCTTAAGAAGGCTTATCTTAGCAACCACAAAGCGAGCCCTAGCCACAGCGGCGTCACCGCCATCAGTGCACTCCTGATTCCCCGCGCCAAGGCTCTGACGTCGGAGCATACGATTTCCCAATCCCGCTCCTCCCAGGCATGACTGCGTGGGAAGAATTCCGACAGCTCTACCTCGCCCGTGCGTATTAGGGACCTGTGCAACCTGTTTTCCACGTTCACCTCCATAGATGACTACTTGCCATTCCGGACTCTGGTCTGCCGCTTGTTCCTGGACGGGTCTTCGACAGGAACTGTCGTCGGAGCACTTAACCAGGAAGATTTACACCGCTCAAAAAACCGCCCAAATGCCCGGTCAGCGCCACAATTCCGATCGCCAGAACTTCCAGCGCCAGTCGGTAGGTCGGCAAGTAAACTGTCCGTCGCCGCGCACGAAAATGCACCCACCACACCAGCCAGATCATCAGCGTCGAAACACTCGCCAGAACGAGGTGCAGCAGCAGGATGCCCTTCAATTTCTGTCCCTCGAGTTGGAACTGCCACGCGAGTACCCCAGTAACGAGAACCGGAACAGTCGAAATCGCCGCCACCAGCAGGTTGTAGTAGGCTGCGTCAGCCAATCCGCGTCGTTTCTTCCATTGCGCGATAAGGTCGAACCCGACCGCTGTGATAAAGAGGGCGATTGGAAAGTGGATCAGCACTACATGTTGCGCGTGCTTCGCCAGAAGTACCGTCTTAAGATCAAAAGGATTTACCATCGTTACACCTCTCTTAGATTGCAGCGCGCCTTTATTCAAATCTGAACTTGCGGCGTGGTGAACGTTCCTCACCCCCGCGCAAAGGAGAGCAATCGCGAGGGTGAGGTTCGCGCACGCTACAACTCGCGAAGTTGTTATTGCCCTATCTCTCGTAAGGGGGTCGTGCGAGCCTGTGCCTTCTCGAGCCCGCTGCCGTCCACGCGCAAGAGCATCGCGCTGCCCTTTTCGACCTTCACCGCTTTGCGGTTGGAGGCCAACGAGATTTCACCAAGGGGTTCGGTATGCCCGGAACGGAGAATTGTGAGATCACCAAATCCGTATGTACCGCGGGCATTCACTGAGAAGAGCCAAAACGCTTGCGGACGGGCAAGGCTATCCATTTGATCCTCATTAGGGGAGCCGGAAACCTGGTTCACATTCGCAAGCACGCCTTGTCTGGCGTATTTCCCCACGACCTTTTCTCCGACCATTACCGGACCATCTTCGCCGTAGGAAATCTGGTCGCCTCCGATTTGAACTTGGTTGTCGGCATTCTCGCTTGAGGATAGCTCGGGCGTAGCGGCGACTACTGCAGCCCTAGACGCGACCGCGCGCAGGTTGGCGGTTATCGGGATGGTCAGGCTGCCAAGTTGGACCCGATCCCATTCAAATGAGATTCTTGATTCGTCAGATCCTTTGCCGGGAACGCTAGCCTCGACAACATGGCCCGTCAGCCTGGATCCCTGGCGGAGCGTTTCCCCCGTGGCTAGGGGCACGTCCTGCATTACTGTGGCGATTATGGCAGTTCCACTTCCGCTCTTATCGGCGCGCAAGTCGGAATTCAACCTGACTGGCAGAATGGTGCCTGCGGGAATCAGATCTTCAGTTCGTGGGTTTGAAACTTGGGTAGGTTTTAGATCCTGTCCTCCGGCACGCAGGCACATGGGCAATAGGCACAGCGCCGAAAGAAATATTCTCAGATTCTTTATCATATATTCCTCCGTTTAATAGCGCTCCGGTTCGTCTGCACCAGCATTTCCTCGGTGACTCCAGAACCTCACGACTCGCTGTACAAAACTGCCTACAGTCAGTTTTTATTCCGAGGTATTTTTCTTGTGGGTTATGGAATAAAAGGATCGGTGGCGGGTTTGGTACTGTGTACACGGAGAAAGCCTGTCATCAGAGCAGTTCGAGCAGCTAGCCATGCCTCAGTTCGAGCCGCTCCATCGCCTGCTGCTTATTTTTTCCAACAATTTGTCGTTTTGAGGGAATAAATCCAACTCTTCGAAGTTCTCATCATGTGGACGCGTCAGGAGCGAATCTCCAACTCGATTCGTTCGAAGAACTGGCCATTCCTCTCTTCGATCAGCTCTACAACTTCGCTCACTGGCTCACCCAGAATCGCGACGAAGCCGAAGACCTGGTTCAGGAAACCTACGTAAAGGCGTTGAAAGGGTTCTCATCGTTTCAGTTGGGTACCAATTTCCGGGCATGGATCTATCGCATCCTGCGCAACACGTTCTTGACCTCTCGCAAGGGCCTGAAAGTGACGATGACGGTACCTCTCGATTTCGATGATGAGGAAGAAGGAGAGGAATCTGCTATTGAGCGTGATACGCCAGAGGCGCTTTTGCTGGCGCGTTCGAGTCACGCGCTGCTGCAGAAGGCGATCGATGAACTCCCGGTACATTTCCGAGAGGTCCTTCTTTTGTGTGAGGTAGAGGAGATGTCGTATCAAGAGATTTCTGACACCCTTGCGGTCCCTATCGGTACCGTAATGTCACGTTTATCGCGTGCGCGGCGGACTTTACGGAGTCAATTGCGGCCGCACTTGCAGCAAGAAGCAGGACTTCGAATTGCTAAGGGGACAAACCATGGTCTGTGAATCCTGGAAGGAACGACTCGACACATACGTGGACGGAGAGCTTCCACAAGGAGAGATGCGAACTTTCGATGCTCACGTGAGCAGTTGCCCCTCCTGCTCCGCCAATGTCCTTTCGCGCCTGCAGTTGAAACGCGCGATTCATCTGGCGGGAAAGCGTTTTACTCCCAGTGCTGAGTTCCGGAGTCGGATGCAGCAGAGCATCGCGTCGAAGCCGCGGCGGGTTTTCCGCCTGGGCTGGATGCTGGCGGCGGCTGTTGTTCTCGTTGTCGGAATCTTGACTTCAACTTATCTGGGAAACCGATCCGGTAGAGACCAGGTGTTCAGCGAGATCGCAGATTTGCACGTCGCGACACTGGCCAGCTCATCGCCGGTCGATGTTGTATCGACCGACCGCCACACCGTGAAACCCTGGTTCCAAGGGAAGATTCCCTTTGCCTTCAATCTGCCGGAACTACAAAATACCGAGTTTTCTCTGCTTGGTGGGCGGATGACGTATCTTGAGCAAACACCGGGCGCGCATCTTATTTACGACGTGCGGAAACACCACATTTCCGTATTCATATTTCAGGAACGGTCCTTGGCAGCAAAGTTGACTGATAGATCGCTCAAGCCGGGAAATTTGTCGTTCAACATGCAAACATGGACTCAGGGCGGGCTCCGCTATTTCGTGATCGGGGACGCGAGTACTGCGGATATTGATAATCTTGCGAAATTATTCCAAGCCGCGTCATAAATTGGACGACCGTGATATTGGAGCGATTAAGGCACAAACTTGTAGCCTAGGCCGTGTACCGTGAGAAGGTGTGACGGGTGTGAAGGGTCGATCTCCAGCTTCTGTCGGAGCCTCAGCATGTGGTTGTCCACCGTCCGCGTGCAGGGGTAGTCCTCGTAACCCCAAACTTTATCGAGAAGTTCATCCCTCGAGATCACCCGTTGCGCGTTCTTCGCCAGGAATTCCATCGTCTTAAATTCTTTCGGAGTTACGGCGATCTTCTCGCCGGCGCGAGTGATCTCGGTCTTGAAAAAATCCACCACCACGTCGGCAAAGATATACACATCTGCGCCCCCCCGGCCGAATCGCGACGCACGCCTGATTAATGAGCGGAGACGCGCAACAAGTTCCCTCGGGCTGAACGGTATGGTCACGTAATCGTTGGCGCCCATTTCCAGGAGAAGGACCTTGTCGGTTACATTCGAACTACTGCTAAGAATTACAAGAGGCAAACCAGGAATCAGATCCGCAATTTTCTTGCAAAGATCACTCCCTGAAGATCCCGGGCGCGGGAGATCCACGATCACTGCGGAGGGCGATCGCTGGCGAAGCTGATCTAGACCGGCGACAACATCGGAAACAACATCGACCTCATATCCTTCCACCGAGAAAAGCTGCTGCAAGGCTTTCCGTAAAGCACTATCGTGTTCGATGACCAAAATCCGCTCCGTCGGAGCCGATTGGGGTTCGGATATTGGACTGTTCGGGGTTGCGGCCAAGGGAGTGGCTGCCATAATCTTTTCCTCTTCTCAAATCGTTTCGATGGGATCAGACAGTTCTGTCGATGGCGGAGCGCCGGTTGCACTAAGGAGCGACTTGCGCACCGCCTGCCGTGCTCTTGCTAAGCGTGACATCACAGTTCCTATCGGGATCGTCAGTACTTCCGCGATCTCCCGATACGACATCTCCTCCACTTCACAAAGAAGTAGAGCTTCCCGGTAATGCACCGGCAGAGCGTCCATGGCGCGCTGCACCAATTGGGAATCCGCTTGATTCATTAAAATCGCTTCGGGAGTTTCCGTAACAACCGCCAGTTGATGTCCGTTTTCCTCTGAAACGATCGCATCATCTAGGCGCCGCTCCAGTGTTGAGCACGAACTCAGAAACGTGTTCTTCAGAATTCGAAACATCCACGCCCGAAAATTGGTGCCCGGCTGAAACGAAGCGAAACTGCGCAAAGCCTTCAGGTACGTCTCTTGTACGAGATCCTCGGCGTTGCTCCTGTTGTGCACGAGCCAACTCGCGAAGTTGTAAAGGGAATCGAACAGGGGCACGGCTAATTCTTCGAACCCTGCGAACGGTGGATCGCCTTGGGAAAGCACCTCCAGGATTGGGAGGTTCCCTTGTCTGCTCCGCAAAGATCCAGCTGGCAATAGAACTCGCCTAGACACTGACTGTTTCAGCATTAAAGCCCCCATCCATTCCCGACTGGCCGAAGTTCACAGAGGAGGACCCCTTCTTTCGGCGTCGGCACGAGCTCCTTAACCGACTCTAGAATCGTCCTAACGGTCCATCTTTGAGTTGTTCGGTCATAAACGGGTTTGTGCGAATCAGGCCGACACCTCGACTACGCAGCTCCTTGAGAAGGACGATACCTGCGCCATCGGCAAATGAAACGTCCTCCAGCTCGAGAGACAATTGAACCTCATCAGCGAAAGTATGCACATCGCATGCTTTGCGTAGCTCCTCGACCGAGGAACCTGTTATCCGGCCTTCTACTCGAAGGGTTACGGCGCTTCTTGACGATTCGACAACCGTGACCCTCAGCATAGCGGTTCACCTGATCTCCTCTTGGCTGGATAAAGCAACTGATATGCCCTTCACAAAACCCGACCAGGTCCGAGAGGCCTGCGGGACCAACCGCGATTACACAGGCCGGAAGTTTTCCAGAATCAATAAGTTGCGAAGGCTTGCCACGATCTGTTGGCTTTCCACCCTTAGTGGCGGATTCTTCAGGGGGCGCTGGACGGAGCGGTGGAAGCACCACATACGGTGGTCACGCGCAGTTGGTATAAGAGGAACTACGATGGGCGGTGACGAGGTCCCTTGATGCCTAGCTTATCCATCCGATGGCGAAGCGTGTTTGGATGGAGGTTCAAGATCCTTGCCGCACCTTTTGGACCGTCCACCACCCCCCCGGTATGTTGAAGGGCGGCGACGATATGGTTTCGGTCTACCTCGTCGAGCGTTAGGAGTAGTTTTGGAGAATCGACGTCAGTCTGCCGACACAGACCATCCGTCTCATGTGTCTCCATGCCTTTCGTAGAGGCGGTAACCGGCATGAGGTCGCGGTCCAGCCGGATGGTCGGATCCACCGACAAAACGACTGCGCGCTCCATGATGTTCTGGAGCTCGCGAATGTTCCCGGGCCATGGATAGTTCACCAAGTTCTCCATCGATTCTCGGGAAACGCCCTCGATCTTCTTCCCTAGCCGCTTCGAGAAGCGGGATATGAAGAAAGCCACCAGCTGGGGAATGTCGGATCGGCGTTGTCGCAAAGGGGGAAGCTCAATGGGAAATACGTTGAGGCGGTAGAAGAGGTCTGAGCGGAAGCGACCCGCCTGGACTGCTTCATGGAGGTTGCGGTTTGTGGCGGCAATCACCCGCACGTCCACATGCAAAGAGCGGCTGCTCCCTACCGGCTCAAACTCGTGTTCTTGCAAAACGCGAAGCAGCTTCACTTGAGTCTCCAGGGGCAGCTCCCCGATCTCGTCCAGGAAGATCGTTCCACCGTGAGCGAGCTCGAAGCGGCCTACGCGTCGCTCCAGAGCCCCTGTGAAAGCCCCTTTCATATGGCCAAAGAGTTCGCTCTCCACCAGACCAGCCGAGATGGCGCTGCAGTTCACGTTTACGAGGGCACGGCCGTTGCGGGCGCTTCGGCCGTGGATTGCGCG
>JASHNX010000061.1 GCA_030041415.1 Candidatus Sulfotelmatobacter sp. | reverse complement strand
CTCTGCGCAGGATTGAAGCAGCGGTTTCCGCAGGTGCATCTCAAAGCATTCACCATGGTCGAGGTTGCGTATTTATCGAAGCGGGCCAAGCTTTCAATTCGCGAGACGCTTGAGCAACTGAAGGCTTCCGGCGTGGATTCGCTCCCTGGCGGTGGTGCGGAGATTTTCGCCGACCGGATTCGCCACATCATCTGCGACCACAAGATTGATGGCGATCAATGGCTCGAGACCGCCAAGCTGGCGCACCAGATCGGACTGAAATCCAACGCAACTATGCTTTACGGTCATGTAGAAAATCATGAAGACCGCGTCGATCATCTCCTCAAACTGCGCGCTCTGCAGGATGAAACCGGCGGCTTCCAAACTTTCATTCCGCTGGCATTTCACCCCGATAACACGCCGTTGCAGCATTTGCCAAAGACCACCGGTATGCTCGACATCAAGCAGATCGCGGTGAGCCGGCTGGTGCTCGACAACTTCCCGCACATCAAATCGTATTGGCAGATGATGACGGCAAAGATCGCCCAGATCTCGCTCCGGTTCGGCGCCGATGACATGGATGGAACCGTGATCGAAGAGAAAATTTATCACGACGCTGGCGCGACTACGCCTCAGGGAATGCGGCGGGAAGAGCTAGAGCGATTGATCCGCGCCGCCGGCCGCGTGCCGATTGAGAGAGACACGCTATACCGGCCGGTCACGAGAACAGAGACATCGGTCACCGTTGCGGTGTAAAGATCGCCCGAACCACCTGCGAGACAATCGAAGATCACGGAAAGAGTTTCGTTGTCTCCGGCGCGGTGGCCTCTGCGCTTGACAGATCTCCCGGGCTCCCGACGCCCAAAAATCGAAAGGCCGCAGCGGGGATTGCATCCCTGTACTCCGGCCTGAATAGCAAACTTGCGATCCTACAGCTTCTCGAAAAACTCGCACGCCGAGCACGAAATGTAAATCCCACCCGGAATGCCGCGCTCGCGGTCCTTCACCCGCTTCACAATGCGAGTTTCCTTGCCGCACTTAGGGCAATTCGTGCTCTTGCTCGTATCCATGACTTTCTTGCGATCCGCCGTTTTTGCAATCTTAGGGCCTACCGCCATTCGGGACTCTCTCCTTTAATATGGTGAAGTTCGATTTTACAGGAAGGCTACGCTGCCTGTCTTGCGGTGACCCTGTTCACTGCCTCCAGTGATGGAGATCACAGAGCAGTTTCTGAACTTGGCGCAAACTGAAAGCTGGACGGGTGAGGTCAGTATGTCAAATGATAAGCGGGATCTCCTTGAGGTGCTGAAGTTCGAGCTGGAGTTTCTTGAGCAAGGTGGTTACGGAAGGCTACCGCGTGAGGCGTGGCGCTCACGCCTCATCTTCGAAGACTCGCCGACCTGCCCTAACTTCAATTCGCGCGAGCAAGTTGCCTGCGACGATTGCGCGCTCGCTCCGCTGATCCCGGAGAGCGCGCGCGAGGAAAATGTTCCTTGCGATCACATTCCGCTTACGCTTGCCGGAGATACGCTGGAATCGCTGTACCGTACGGGCACGCAGCAGGAAATTGAAGATGTGCTGGGCGCGTGGCTAAGGACGACGATCAAGCGGCTGGAAGCCGCAAAGGCTCAGGAAACTACAAAGCGGCGAGCCTAATCGCCAATGGGACGACGCTTCTCAAGTATCATTAACTCATCTTAAGTGTGTTTCAAACCCCTTCGACCGAGCATTCCTCTCTTCGGTTCGTGGTAGCGATGTTAAGGGTTCCTTAATCTGTCTCGCACCCGAGGCAGAAACTGACCCAAATTGCTTCGGGGGAATTACAACCGATTGTCCGGTGATGACAGTCACTTTTTGTTGTGACAATCGGCATTGTTTCATTAGACTCCTGCCCATACACTCAAACCGTCGGCATGAGTGGGGTTTGCAAAGAATGGCCGGCAATACTTTCTGGTGAATGGAGCGTACAGATGATAAAGAGATTCAGTGTCCCGATGCTTCTTGCCGCATTCGTGATAATGCTGGTGGTCCCGTCAGCGACGCGCGCACAAGATGCGGCATCGCTTTACAAATCGAAGTGCGCGGCCTGCCACGCTGCGGACGGCACCGGCTCGCCAATGGGCAAGAAGATGGGCGCGCAGGATTTTACTTCGGCTGACGTGCAGAAACTGTCAGACGCCGAACTCTCCGACATTATCACCAACGGCAAAGCAAAAATGCCCGCTTACAAGTCGCTTTCCGCCGACCAGGTGAAGGGGCTGGTCGGTTATATCCGCAGTTTGAAGAAGTAGGGGGCGAGAAGTAAAAGCTGCAGTGAACGTTGCGAAAATTGCGCGACCAAACTTGAAGTGTGTCTGTGAGTGAAAGGGCGCCACGAGGAGGCCGGAGATCGAGATGAGCTTGAAAGCAAGGGTTCACGACTGGTTGCGACCGATCTACTATCTCGGCCAGAATCCCGTCTCGCTTACGGGTGCGGTGCTGACCACCAGCTCCGCGCTCACCATGATTGCTTTCTGGTTCTATGACGTTTTCCTGCCCGGCCCTCCTCACCCCTATGTGGGAATTCTGATCTTTCTGATCCTGCCGGGAATTTTTGTGTTTGGGCTGTTGTTGATTCCACTCGGCATCTGGTTGCGCAGGCGCCTTCTGCGAAGCACGGGAGAACTCCCGGACAGGTATCCGGATATCGATCTTCGTGTGCCGGCCGTGCGGCAAACTTCCGAGTACGTCGCGCTGGCAACCGTCGCCAATCTTCTCATCATTGGCACGGCTTCTTACCGCGGCGTCGAGTACATGGACAGCACCAATTTCTGTGGCCTGACTTGCCACACGGTGATGGCACCGGAGTACACCGCATATCAGAATTCGCCCCATGCGCGCGTCGCATGTGTTGAGTGCCACATCGGACCGGGAGCGCCATGGTTCGTGCGGTCAAAGCTTTCCGGATTGCGCCAGGTATTCGCGGTCACATTTCACACCTATTCGCGGCCGATCCCCTCGCCCGTGAAGTATCTGCGGCCGGCGCGCGAAACCTGCGAGCAATGCCATTGGCCACAACGATTCACGGGCGACAAGCTCAAAGTCGTCACCAGTTACAAGGATGACGAAAAAAACACGCAGCAAACCGATGTCTTCCTGATGAAAGTTGGTGGCCGGACATGGGAGGGTTCGGTGGGAATTCACGGGCATCACCTGGCCGACAGCGCCCGCATTCGCTACATTTCTACCGATCCGGAGCGGCAGACGATCCCTGCTGTCTACTACACAGACGATTCCGGAAAAACCACCGAGTTCATCTCGACCGACAATAAGCCCACTCAGGAGCAACTGGATAAGGGCGACCACCGCGTGATGGATTGCGTCGACTGCCACAACCGGCCGACGCACGCGTTCGATCTTCCAGACAACGCGGTCGATAGGGAAATGCAACTCGGCCATATCAGTTCGGATCTGCCTTACATCAAGAAAAAAGCGGTTGAGATTTTGAAGGTCGACTATCCCGCGCGCGACATCGGCAAGCAGCGCATCATTGCCGAAATCGACCAGTTCTATCGCGCGAATTATCCGGACATTTATCAGACCAAGCGCGCCATCGTCCAGCAAGCGGCGGATGAAGTGGCAGGAATTTACCTGCGCAACATCTTTCCACAAATGCGGCTGACCTGGGGAACACACCCCAACAATTTAGGTCATAACGATTCACCTGGCTGTTTCCGCTGTCATGACGGTAGTCATACCAGCGCCGATGGCCAGACGATCACCAACGACTGTTCTGCCTGTCATGAATTTCTGGCAACAGCCGAAGAACATCCCAAGGTTCTAAGCGATCTTGGAATGAAGTAGCAGTGAAGCAGCAGTAAGGAGTACGACCGTGCCCAACAAAATGCAAGTTGCAACGGGCGCCGGCAAGCGGTTGAATTCGGTTCTCTTAATATTTTTCGTTATCGTTCTTATTTTTATACTTAGTCCGCTTGCAGCCCAATCGAAACAGCCTCAATCTTCTAAACCAGACGACGCTTGCCTAGCCTGTCACGGCCAAGCCGGGATGAAATCCGATGCTGGCAAGAGCATTTCCATCGATCCGGGTAAACACTCGGCGAGCGCACATAGCGTTTTAGCCTGCACCGATTGCCATGCGACGATTAAAGACTTTCCACACCCTGCCAAAGTCGCTAAGGTTCAATGTTCGACTTGCCATGACGATGAAACTTCCCACATAGCGAAGAGTGTTCACGCGGCCCTGGGAGAGGAAGCTTGCCAGTCATGCCACGGCAATGTGCATGAAGTCACGACAGCGGCCGATCTAGCGCCTCTAAAGTGCGCCCAATGCCATGCCGACGAAGTGAAGGATTTCAAGCAGAGCATTCACGGGCATGCGGCGGCGGCGGGCGATCCGGACGCTCCCAAGTGCATGTCGTGTCACGGTCCGGTCCATCAAATCCAGACCTCAAGCGACGCGACTTCAACCGTTGCCAAGAAAAACTTGCCGGATACCTGCGCTTCCTGTCACGGCAACCAACAGTTTGTCTCGCGCCATAAGATTCCCATTGCGCATCCGGTCGAGCTTTACCGGCAAAGCGTGCATGGCCGCGCTGTGGCCAGCGGCAACGAAGCCGCGGCAACCTGTTCGGATTGCCACGGCAGCCACAATATTCTCCCCGCGCGTGATGCACAGTCGAAAATCAATCACTGGAACGTGGCCGCCACCTGCGCGCAATGCCACTCGCAGGTCGCCAAGACTTACCTGGAAAGCGTCCACGGGCAAGCCATGACCAACGGAGTGACCGATGCTCCGGTCTGCGTAGACTGCCATGGCGAACATTTGATCCTCGAGCCCCAACAGGCAAAATCGCTGGTCAACGCCTCTCGCGTTTCCACCGTCACCTGCGGACGCTGCCACAGCGACGAGCGCCTGGCGGTCAGCTACAACTTGCCCGCCGATCGTGTTCCTTCCTATGCCGATAGCTATCACGGTCTGGCCATGCGGGGCGGATCGCAGAGCGTTGCAAACTGCGCCTCTTGCCACGGTGTGCACAATATTTTCCCGTCGTCTGATGCGCGCTCAACGGTAAATGCGGCCAATCTTTCCAAAACTTGCGGAGCTTGCCACTCTGGAGCGGGCCAGCACTTCGCTATCGGCCCGGTGCACGTGCAAATGGCCGCGGCCTCCGCCCATCCCGTCGTCAAGTGGATTCGCTGGACCTACCTCGTCCTGATTCCCATGACTTTGGGATTCATGATCTTGCATAACCTGATCGACTTCATCGCGAAACTGAGGCGCGGCCCGTCGTCCCACCAGGGCAGCGGCTTGGTGACGCGCATGAACCGCAACTTCCGCATCGCGCATGCGGGAGTAATTCTCAGCTTTCCGACGTTGGTCTTCACCGGGTTCGCTCTGAAATATCCGGAGGCGTGGTGGGCACGCCCAATCCTGCTATGGGAGCGGCATTTTGCATTCCGCGGAGCGGTTCACCGATCTGCGGCGGTGATCCTGGTCGCAGCAACGCTTTATCACCTCATTCATCTGGCGATGGTCAAGCGTGATCGCAGCCAGTTCCTGCGAGGCATGATTCCAAACTTGAAAGACGCGACCGACCTGGTCCAGGTCTTTGCGTACAATCTCGGCCTCAGCAAGACAGAGCCGACTTTCGCCAAATTCAACTATGCCGAGAAAATGGAATATTGGGCCTTCATGTGGGGCACGGTCGTTATGACTGTCTCCGGCGCCCTACTCTGGTTCAACAACTTCAGCTTGCGGCATTTCCCCAAATGGATCACCGACGCCGCTACCGCGGTTCACTATTACGAGGCGATTCTGGCCACGTTCTCCATCTTGATCTGGCACTGGTACATGGTGATCTTCGATCCCATGGTCTACCCGATGGATACTGCGTGGATCGACGGCAAAGTTCCCGCCGATCACTATCGCCATTCGCGGCCAGGGTACCTGAGGGCTCTGGTGCAGGCGGAGCATGCCGGGGCGATCGCGAAAGCGGCCGAACAGAAGGAAAAAGAGGAAAGCACAGCCCACAAGGTGGAAGAAGAGCCAGCTTTGAAACAGTAGGAAACTGGCAGGCGCGGCCACCGGGTGCAAGATTCAGTGACCGCCCGCTGTGTCGGGCTTGCTCGATTGTCTGCTTAATCGATTATTAGTTTGAACGAGGAGGTGGGGAGAATCTCAGGTTCGAGATCCTCCCCGTTTTGCCCTTTATGCGAAAGGGCGAACTATGCGGTAATCAGGGACTCCAAAGCAACGCGGTTGGAAATCACCAGGGTCGCACCGTTCTGCTGAATCAGGTTTTGCTTCTTGAATCCGGCGAAAAGCCGACTCACCGTCTCACGCGAAGTGCCGATCATCTGTCCGATCTCTTCGTGGGTCAGGGCCATCTTCAGGTGGCCGGTCTGCCTCGATTCGGCGTTGTTGTCGAGCCATCCCACCAGCAGCCGCGCTAGTTTCTCGCTGGCGGAATCCGAGAGCATCAGATCGCGAATCTCGCGGCAGGTCCAGCTGTAATCCCGGCTGACCTGCTGGGTGACCCACAGTGCGATCTCGCCATGCTGGCGCATCAGGCGCAGCAGATCGTTCTGCCGCAGAAAGCTGATCTCGGAAGGTTCCTGCGTTTCGGCAGTAGCTTCGTAAGGCCTTCCCGAAATGGCCGAGGCCACTCCCAGCATGCCACCTAGTTCGACCATCCGCAGAATCAGGGTCTTGCCATCGCTCCCGCAAACAGAGAGCTTTACCCGCCCACGGCGCACAATGAAAACTCCCCGCTGAATCTGTGCCTCGGCAAAAAGCACGGCTCCGGTGGGATACGTGGTGGTCAGGGCTGCCTGCTCAACCGCTTCGGCAATGGCGGGAGGCAGATTGCCAATCGTTTTGTCCAGATCTTTATGAAGTCTATCGACGACGTTCGTAGCCATATTCCCCTCCGGGCTGATGGCTGTATATCGGCAGCTTCCATGCCAATTCTTTGCGACATCGATTAGAATCTGGCTATCTTATGTAATGATAAGAAAATAAACATCTTAGATAGATTGTCGTCGGGAGGAAGTTGGCGCGGAGACATCCGGTGTGGGCGTCATGTGGGTGATTTCACGCACGACGGCTGAGTGATCGCCATCACTTCAGGTATGTGACTCAGGATGACTGCCGGAGGAGCTTTATGATCTGCCAAGCGTTTGATGAAGCGTGTTCAGCAGCGCTGTTCTAGTAAAGGGCTTTTCGAGCAGGATCCCATGTTTGAGGCGTTCGCTCGCTTCCATCAGCTCCCCGGTATACCCTGACATGTAAACCACTTTCAGCCCGGGATGGGAGTGCGACAGCCGCTCCGCCAATTCGGGGCCGCTCACAGCGGGCATTACCACGTCGGTCAGCAGCAAGTCGACTTGGCCGGGATTCGCCTCGGCCCACTCCAGCGCAGATTTTCCGTGGTTGGCCTCGACCACGCTGTATCCCTGTTCCTGCAGCATTTTGCGCGTAAGACTACGCATAATCTCGTCATCTTCCACCAACAGGATTCTCGCGGCCCGCTGGGGGGCAACCGCTTCCGTTTCCACCGAGGATGGGGAAGTGAGCTTATGCGCCGCCGAAGGTAAGTAAACCTTGAAGGTCGTTCCCCGTGCCGGCTCGCTATAAACCCAGATGTG
Source organism: Candidatus Sulfotelmatobacter sp. (assembly GCA_030041415.1). Lineage (GTDB taxonomy): Bacteria > Acidobacteriota > Terriglobia > Terriglobales > Acidobacteriaceae > Sulfotelmatobacter. Next base: position 3,918 of record JASHNX010000061.1, on the reverse strand, counting down.
ACCGCCGCTCTGTTGAGCAATGCCGTAGACGGTGGATAAGCCGAGGCCGGTTCCTTTTCCCGGCGCCTTGGTGGTGAAGAACGGTTCGAAGATGCGCGAGAGTGTTGCCTTGTCCATGCCGATACCGCTGTCGCTCACCGCGAGCATCACATATTTCCCCGGTTTCAACGGCCCGTGCTGCTCGGCGAAGTCCTGATCGAATTCGATCGTGTCGGTTTCCAGAATGAACCGTCCACCCTTGGGCATGGCGTCTCGCGCGTTCACTGCAAGATTCATCACGATCTGATCGAGCTGGCCGGGATCGGCTTCCACGATGGCCGAGTCCGAGCGTGGCACAACCAGAATCTCCACGTCATCTCCCATCAGCGGGCGCAAAAGCTTAGTGATATCTTTCAGCCGGTCGTTGAGATCGAGAATGGTCGGCTTGACCACCTGCTTTCGGCTGAACGCCAGGAGTTGACGAGTGAGTGAGGCTGCACGATCCGTTGCTTTTTTGATATTTTCGACGTAGGTCGCAGATTCGCTGGCCGAATCGATACGATCACGCAGGAACTCCGCACAGGCGTTGATGATTCCGAGGACGTTATTGAAGTCGTGCGCGACCCCTCCCGCCAGCCGTCCGATGGCTTCCATCTTCTGGGCCTGGCGCAACTGATCTTCGGCCTTGCGTTGCTCGGTGATGTCGCGGGCAATGGCTGAGGCGCCGACAATTTCACCATTTGTATCCCGCAAGGGAGAAACGCTGATAGAGACGTTCAATCGTCGGCCGTCCTTGGTCAGACGCACGGATTCATAGTGCTCGACGCCTTCGCCTCGGGCAATTTTTCTCAAGATTTCCGGGATCTCGTCGGGACGGTCGTCAGGCACAAGCATCCGGACGTTCTTCCCGATCACCTCTTCCGCCAGGTAGCCATAAATGCGCTCTGCGCCCCGATTCCAGTTCGTAATCGTTCCGTCGAGACCCTTGGCCAGGATTGCATCCTCGGAGGAGTCGATAATCGACGCCAATCTTGCCCGGTATTCGCCAATTTGCTCGGCTGTCCTCCGGGTAAGCTCTTCATGCGCCCTCCGCAACTCGTGCTCGATTCGCTTTCGGTCCGTGACGTCCCGGATGGCGCTGAGAACGATCATTCCGCCGTCGACAGAAACCGGACTCAGGCTGATTTCCACTGGAAACTCCGACCCGTTGCGGCGTCTGCCATAGAGCTCCAGGTTGGCTCCCATGCGCCGAGTCTTGGGGTGGGCTGCAAAACCATCGCGATGCGCAGTATGCTCGCCGCGAAAACGCTCCGGAACCAGAACTTCAATTTTCTTGCCGATTAGCTCACTCCGGTTGTAACCGAACAGCTCTTCCACTTGCGAGTTCACTTGGAGAATCGTGCCCTTGCCGTCCACGGCTGCAACGGCATCGGGAAGCGTTTCAAGAAAATCGCCAGAGAGGAGAATGTCGGCTACTGTGCTCGCTGCAATTGCCGGTGGAGCAACATCCTGATCGGCGGAACGTTTGGGCATAAGACTGCCGGGCTAGCGGGGATTTTATTTCAGGTTCATTTGCCTGTAAAGCCGCGCTCCAGCACTGTGAGCTTCGACGGGTGACGGTTTACACCTAGAAGGCGCTCACCCATCACATTATATTTCCATTTGTCGGCGTAGGCTTCCACTCGGCGTGAGCTCCCGGCATCGGAACGAGGTGAGCCTTGTTACGAGACCCCTGCTTGAAAACCCCCGGTTTATACCCCACATGGAAGGAGAACTCCCTATGTTTGCACGTATCCTTAACTTCGAAGCAAAACCTGAAAAGCGGGAGGACCTGGTAAGGGTTCTCAAGAATCAGATCGTGCCGATTCTCAAGAGACAGAACGGCTTCCTGGAAATTCTGCCGTTCTTTCCCGAGAAGATGAAAGCGGAGAAGGTATGCGCCATTAGTCTTTGGGCAACTCCATCGGATGCCGAGCGCTATGAGAGAGAGGTTTATCCAAAGGTTCACGAAATTCTCAAACCGTTCCTCACTTCGCCAGTCAACGTGGAGAATTATCATCTGGAGACAACCGTTTGCGAGCGCTTTATGGAGACGTTAGCGGCCTGATCGCGCCAAGTAACGACCGCGACCCCCGAGCAGTATGCTTCGGGGGTTTTTCTTATGGGGCAGAGTCTTCTCTCCGTGACCTGCCGCACATTTTCTTGTGATGAGCGCCATCGCGCGGAGCGCACAATTGCGCGACGCTTAAGTTGCATGTGGCGTGGCAGCGCCGCCGGGACTACTTGACAGAGCACGCCCGCCAGGGGTGATCTATGTCGATCACAGTGCTTACTGCGCTTCTCGTCCTGGCCCTGGCAGCGGGCCTTTTTATATCTCGAACGATTCCAGCCCTGCGTTCTCTGTTCCGCTATCGCGGCAAACGCCTGGTCGTCTGCCCGGAAACGCGCAAAACCGAAGCCGTCGATGTTGATACGAAAGAAGCCGCCATCGGAGCCTTTCTGTCCGAACCGACGGTGCACCTTAACCGCTGCTCACGCTGGCCCGAGCGGCAAGACTGCGGCCAGGATTGCCTGCAGCAGATCGAAGCCGATCCTGAAAAATGCCTAGTTTGGGATATCGTTTCAAAGTGGTATGCAGGGAAGATCTGCGTCTTGTGCCGCAAACCCTTTGCGCCCCTTCATCACCTCGATCACGCTCCCGCGTTACTCGCGCCGGATCACAAAACCGTCGAATGGAAAGACGTCCCGCCTCAGCAACTTCCCGAGGTCTTTGCTACGCACTGGCCCATCTGCTGGAACTGCCACGTAGTCGAAACCTTCCGCCGCATGCATCCTGAACTGATCGTGGAACGGGATTTCGAAACTCGGCGTGCAAGGTAACTCGCGGTCGATTGAGGCGCTTCCAATCGGACCTGTCGTTAATCAAGTTGAGTGTTTGCGCGCCTGATGGTCGACTCCGGTACAATCCCGCAAATGCCTAAAGTCTCCTTGGAAGACGACCGATCTGAACGCCGTGCGTTCTGGTCAACATAGGGGTTTCTCAGCCTTCGTCTTGTTCTTCGTTCTACGGTCCGCCGCACATGGCGCAAGCCCGTATGACAGCGCGCTTACCACCTATCACAGCACCGTTGCGGAAGTTCGCGTCATCTTCTTCGCAACCGACGAGGCCAATCATGCTGTCAGTACCATCAACAGGGACGACTTTGCGATCGTCGATGGCGATCTTGTCATCCGCCAGTTTCGCAGCCTGGCTCGCTCGGAAGAAACCGCGATCCGTGAGGTCATTCTGATCGATTCCAGCCAGTCGGTCGCAGCGCGGCTGCCGGCCACGATGCAGGAAGTTAATCGCATGGTTTCGCAATGCCTGTTCGCCTGTGAGTCCGTTTCCGCGGTTTCATTCTCCGGCTCACAGCCGGTTTTGCTCTGCGACGGGAACTGCAGAACGTCGACTGCCATCCAGAAACTGCTGTCCGCCACCGCTTCCGGAACAACCCCATTGTTCGATGCGATTGCATACAGCGCGTCTCTGCTGTCGCGCCATGCATCTGGGGTCCGGCCGGTTCTCATTTTGTTTTCGGATGGCGACGATACCATCAGCCGAATCCCCGCCTCCGATGCATTTCAGTCGCTCACCGATAGCGGTGTATTGCTATATGCGATCGATATGGACGGCTCCAGAGGATCGTCTGGTAGTGCCCTTCTCCGGGCGATGGCCGAAGCGAGCGGCGGTCGCTACTTTTCATCGGTCCAAAAGGCACCCGCGGTCTTGCCTCAGATATTCGAAGACATGCGGTCATCGTGGGTGGTAACTTACGCACCGCCCGACATGACATCCGGATTTCACTCGCTACGCATTCTTCCCAAGCACAACCTCAACCTGCGCTTCCACTGCCGCAGCGGCTATTACTACGGCAGCCACACCCCTTGACGGAAAAACTA
>JASHNX010000006.1 GCA_030041415.1 Candidatus Sulfotelmatobacter sp. | reverse complement strand
GGAACTGCGGAAAGTGAAAAGCCCCCTCGCTGGGCTGCGGTTCCACGACCTACGCCACCACGCCATCACCGAACTGGCCGAGTCACAGGCCAGCGAGTCCACGATCATGAGCATTGCGGGTCATGTGTCACTGAAGATGCTGGCCCACTACTCGCACGTGAGAATTGACGCGAAGCGCAAGGCTCTTGATGCCCTATCGACGGGACGGCTGGAGAGCGCGATTTCAGGGCGTGCAGAGGGGGGTTACGACACAAAGAACGACACAAAATCGCCTGAAACGACAGCGCAGCTTCCGCAACTGATTGAAAATATGGTGGAGCTAGTCGGGATCGAACCGACGACCTCATCGTTGCGAACGATGCGCTCTCCCAGCTGAGCTATAGCCCCGTACTGGATGGAATGTTGCGGGATCATTTTATCAGCCTTTCGCCGGTTCTCACACGAGGCGCGCAACGATGCGCGAAGAGGCGGGCATCTCAAGTCGAACCCGGAGTGTACCGAGGTTCGTGACAAGCGAAAAAGGGATTGACCAATCCCCTTCCCGCTCGTCTAACCTAGAAGTCATCCAAGCTGGAAATCAGCTTTTCGCCCACACTGGGGTTTTTCGATGTTCGTGCAACTGAATCGCGGATCGGCGGCGCAGCGCAATTATCTGGGGGCTTCGCTTGCGCTGCATGCGGCGGTATTCGCGTGGCTGCTATACAGCCCCGGGGCTCTGTTGCTGCAACCGACCTCAGTCGCCCTAGGACGCGATGGCCTCGTTGTAAGCCGGGTTTACTTCCCTTCGCAAAATCCTGACGACAGCACGACTAGCTCGTCAGATCGGGCGATGCAAAAATACCGGCATCAGCATGTGGGGCACAAGAAGCTGACCTGGAAACCCACGGCGGCGGAGGCGAAGTTGAGGGCGCCGCAGAGTGTGATGGCTCCTCCATCGGGCGAGGACAAGGCCGAAACCGCGATGCTTTCGAAACTCGGCCATGGCAGCACGGCTGGACCGCGGTACGGTTCGCTGCCAGGAGGGCCGATTTATGGCGATGAGATTCGCCCGGCTCTGCCGGTGGAAACATCCGACCCGGTGATCTATCCGTGGGAACGGCCGGATGCGGAAGGCAAAGTGGTGATCGAAATCACGATCAACGAAAAAGGCGAGATCACGCGCGAGACCGTGCTGCAGAGCATGGGATCGGAGATCGATAACAAATGCCTGGCTGCGCTCGAAAAATGGCGTTTTCAGCCGGCGACAAAAAACGGAGCGCCCATCGCGTCCAAACAGGATGCGATTTTTCCTTTCAAACCGCGAGGGGTGAGCGCCGACTGGCGCGGTCTGAACGCGGCCCCGCACCCCGCTATAATGAGCATGTGACCTCCACAAAGATTCAACCAGTCGCTTCGGCCGATTTTCCTACTCGCTGGGGGAAGTTCCGTATTTACGGTTTTCGCGCGGAGTTTGGCAGCGACGGCAATCGCCACGTCGAGGAAGCGGTTGCGCTGGTAATGGGCGATGTTAAGGCTTCGCCTCCACTGGTGAGGGTGCACTCGCAATGCCTGACGGGAGATGTCTTTCATTCGCTGCGCTGCGATTGCCGCCAACAACTGGAGATGGCGCTGAGCATGATTCGCGATGAGGGCGCGGGCATTCTGATTTATGAGCAGCAGGAGGGCCGAGGCATCGGGTTGATGGCGAAACTGCAGGCGTATGAGCTGCAGGATGCGGGCCTCGATACGGTTGAAGCCAATGAGCGGCTGGGCTTTAAGGCCGATGAGCGGGATTTCGCCTTGCCCGGCGAGATTCTCAAAGCCCTGGGAGTGAAAAAAGTGCGGCTGCTCTCGAACAATCCGGAAAAAGTTGAAGCGCTCGCGAAGGCAGGAATTGAAGTCATTGAGCGTGTACCATGCGAAGTCGAACCCAGCCCGCACGCAGAGGAGTATTTAAGAACGAAAAAGGAAAAGCTCGGGCACATTTTCAATTCGTGATGGTTCCATGGGTCGAGATCGTCTTGCAGATGATTATCGTCGCGGGGCCAATGCGCGAAGCGACTACCTATTGCCCGCTTTCAGCAGAACCGCCAATTCGGCACGATTCTTCACAGGCAAATCGCGCAATGCGGCGCGGGCCAGTGCAGTGTAAGCGTCGCGCGCTTCCGGAATGGCACGCAGAATTTTCAGATGCTTTTTCACTGTTTCAACATCACCACGCGCAATCGGGCCGCTGAATGACGGTGGCCCTCCCATACGCTCGTAGTTAGCAAGAGTTTGATGAAGAATCGGCAGCATCTTCTTCCTCGCTTCCTTCCGGCTGATGCCGGCTGCGCCAGCAACCTGCTCGGTCACCGCGAGCAGCGCTATCAATAACGGAGAAGCAAACATTCCCCAGGCGTGATAAGCCTTCTTGTGCTGTTTGCGAATTTCAAATGGCTTTCCGCCGAGTTGGCGAGTCAGTGAGCGCGCGGCGCGCACACCCTTGGAATCTCCCTCGATCGCGAAGGGCACACCTTCAAGCGAAGGCCGCGAGCCGCGGACGAACGTCATGAGAGGATGAACTGAGGCAACGGACGCTTTCCGCTTTCGCAAAATGTCGAGAGCGTCGCTGGCCAGCGCACCGCTGGAATGGAAGGCAACCTTGCCTTTCCAGTCGGTAGCATCGCGAAGCGACTGCGCAGCGCGGGAGATTTCTCGATCGGGAACGCAGAACCAGATGATGTCGGCACGAAGCTTGGCGCGATCAGTCGCCGCCGTCGAGGCCTGTACTTCCCCAGCCAATGCTTGCGCTTTCCTTATCGATTTTGGATTTGAGCGCGAGACGATTTCATCTATCGCGTAATCTGCCGCGCGCAATTCCGCCGCCAGCGCGCTTGCCAGGTTTCCCGCTCCGACAAGCGTGATGCGAGGTTTCGGGGATGGTCTCGCCGGCATGTCCGGCAGCATAACAGAATCAGGTTTTTCTCTTATGCGCAAGGCGCATGACGTCGCGGAAACATCCGGCTCGCCGGCGTGCTTTATATTCTTTGTGTGGCCCAAGATGGGCGAACGGCGTCCGGAGCCAGCTCCAAAATGAAGGCAAAGAAGAATTCGACATCGAAAGCGCGACTTATCTCATCGCGGGAGGTCTATCGCGGACCAGCATTCTGGGTGAGCACCGATCACGTGATCGAACCGGGAGGAGTGCGAGTCCGCCGCGACATTGTTCATCACACTGGGTCGGTGGTAATTCTAGCGGTTGATGATTCGGGGAAAAACCCGCGCGTTTTGCTCGAGCGGCAATATCGGCACGCGGCGGGGAGTTTCCTGTGGGAACTGCCGGCGGGGAGAATCGATCCCGGCGAAAAAGAGCTGCCAGCCGCGAAGCGCGAGTTGCTGGAAGAAACGGGGTATACGGCATCGCATTGGCGGCGGATTTTCAAGTTCTATGCCAGCCCCGGATTTGTTGCTGAAACCATGTCGATCTACCTTGCCACGGGATTGCGAATGGGCAAAGCGCATCCGGAGGAAGACGAGAACATAGAGACGCGCATGCTGCCCGTTGCTTCGGCCCTGCGCATGGTCTTAAACGGGACCATTCGCGACGCGAAGACGATATCTTCAATTCTGTGGCTGAATTATCGACTTGCGAACGGCCGCGGCGTGAACTTCGCGCCCAGGCGCAGTTAAGCGACGAAGTAGTTGCTCCAGACGGGAGTTCTGGGGTCGCCCGAAGTCTTAGTGCGGTCTAAAGAAAAGTGCACAGGGTCTATCCGCCTACAGTCTTTCCCGCTTGACACCCCATCCTCTTGGCAACAAAATGCATCCTAATTGCTGTGGGAGCACGTCTCTGGTCCCCCGGGAAAGGACGTGCAAAAGACAAAGGGGGAGTTAAGCGTGGAACGTTTGAAAGGTACAGTAAAGTGGTTCAATAACGCGAAGGGGTACGGTTTTATCGGGCGTACGGACGGTCCCGATGTTTTTGTGCATTACAGCGCAATTACTTCTGAGGGATACAAAAGCTTGCAGGAGGGCGATTCGGTCGAATTTGAAATAACCGAAGGACAAAAAGGACCGCAGGCTGCGAACGTAACTAAAACCGCCTGACCTATCTTTATCTGGGGTTCAGCAATCCGCACGGCGACTTGGCAGACACCGTGGACGGCTGCGAGATTTTATTTTTTCGAGCGGGTGTTTCTCCGCCCTGAGTTTCACCGAGTTCCCTCCTGCTAGCTCCGCAGGGCAATCTTGTTTAATCTTTATGCGTGGACAACAAGGCGATTGCCAACATTCTCTACGAAACCGCCGATCTGCTGGAGATCGACGCGGCCGATTCCTTCCGCATCCGCTCTTACCGCAATGCCGCACAGGCGATTGAAAATCACAGCGAACAGATTAAAGACATTATCGGCGAACCCAAGAAAGTGCTGGCGATTCCCGGCATCGGCAAAGGAATGCTGCTGAATCTGCAAGAACTGCTTGCCGAGGGCAATCTCAAGGTACAAGCGGATCTTCTCAAGAAATACCACCCCTCGATGTTGCAGTTGCTCAAAATTCAGGGATTGGGTCCGAAAACCATTGCGTTGATCTGGAGCGCGTATCAGGTTTCGGATATCGATGGCGTAGAGAAACTTGCCCGCGAGGGAAGAATTCGCGAATTGCCCCGCATGGGCGAGAAGCATGAGCAGAAGCTTCTCAAGGCGATTGAGGATTATCGCCGGATTTCAGGAAGATTTCTCATCGATGCCGCGGAGGCAGAAGCGGAGAAGCTCACCCAGTATCTGCGGAAATTCCCTGGATTTGACCGTATCACGCCTGCGGGATCGTTGCGCCGCGGCCGCGAGACAGTGGGCGATCTTGACATTCTGGTGACCGGGCCTGCCTGCTGCAGCGGCGAAAAGCGCCAGAAGGCGGTCGAGCATGTGGCGAAGTATCCACCGTTGATGAGCGTCATTGCCCAGGGAGACAACAAAATCAGCTTCCAGCTGCGTAGCGGGATGCAGGTGGATGTGCGCCTGCTTCCACCTGATTCCTTCGGGGCGGCGATGCAATATTTCACAGGATCGAAGGCCCACAATGTTTCCTTGCGCCAGCGTGCGCTGAAGATGGGCTACACCCTGAACGAGTACAGTCTCGCCGATTTGAAAACCGGAAAGCCCGTTGCCGGCAAAACCGAGGAAGAAATCTACGCCAAGCTGAAGCTCGACTATATCCCTCCGGAGTTGCGCGAGAACCTTGGTGAGATTGATGCTGCCGAAAAACACACACTGCCGCAGCTCATCACCTTGGCTGATCTTCTGGGCGATGTGCATATGCATACGGTGGAAACTGACGGAAAGAATACGATCGAGGAAATGGCCCAGGCCGCGAAAGAACGCGGATATCAATACATGGCGATCACCGATCACTCGAAAAATCTGGCCTTCGCCAATGGCCTGGATGACGCCCGCGCCGTCGCGCACATTCAGAAGATTCGCGAGGCAAACAAGAAAATCGACGGTATCAAAATCTTTGCAGGGATCGAGGTCGATATTCTCGCCGATGGCGATCTTGATCTTTCCGACGATGTTCTGGCGCAGATGGACATCGTTATCGCCAGCGTGCATTCGGTATTCAACCAGGAGCCGGCGAAGATGACCGACCGCCTCCTGAAAGCCATCGCAAATCGTAATGTTTCCGTAATTGGCCATCCGACAGGACGCATTCAACTGCGGCGGGAAGCGTATGGCTTCGACATGAATGCGGTTCTTATGGCCGCTGCGAAAAATAAGGTTGCCATGGAGTTGAATTCATACCCCGATCGGCTCGATCTTAATGATGTTCACCTACGGCAGGCGAGACAAAGTGGCGTGAAGATTGTGATCAATACCGACTCGCACCATACGTCGCATTTGGAGAAAATTCGCTACGGAGTTCTGCAAGCCCGTCGCGCATGGCTAACAAAGGCAGATGTTTTGAATACTCTTTCGCCAGCACAATTTTCGAAGGCGATGAAGCATGAATGGAACTGAGGTTTCTGCGGCAAAGACTCAGAGCGGTTAAGTTGTTTTCCGAGAACCTCTAAATCTGAAGGAGATCGGGAGTAAAATCGAAAAGCGAAAAGGATGCCAGATCCGGCCACCAATCCGACACCTGATTCTGCTGCTTCAGACTCCACGAGCGGCGCTTCTGCGCCGAAAAGCGCGACGGTGCCGACAGCGGGAGCTCCGGATGCTTCAACCACCAAACCGGCTCATACGATTCGTATTGCCGATGAATTTGGCACAGCGAAGCGCAATTTGCCTCCGGCGAAGATTCTACTAATCGCCATCGCGGGCGTGCTGATTGCATTTGGCATCACCGCGTTTTTCGAACGCGCAAAACCGCAAGGCGGGGGATCGCTTGACACCGTGGCCGCGGCAGACCTTTCCGGGCAAAATTCGGTCCTGGTTGCATTGACCTTCACGCTGCGCAACACCGGCAAGAAGTCGCTCTGGGTGCATGACGTTCAAGGAAGCCTGGTGACGGCAAGCGGCACAATGACCGGCGACGCAGTTTCAGCCATCGATTTCGACCGCTATTACCAGGCTTTTCCGGCGCTGAAGGAGAATTCGCTGAGCGCGCTTTCTCCTGAGGATAAGTTGCAACCCGGCGAAGAGATCAGGCGCACGATTATGGTGAGTTTTCCGGTGACGCTCGATGCCTTCAACCAGCGGAAATCGGTGAGCGTAGTCGTTCAGCCATATGACCAGCCGGTGCCGATCACGTTGACACGCTGAGGCGCGACAGGCTTTACTGGACTTTAATTTTAGAAACTACTTCCGGGGAACCCAGTTTTAATTCCAAGAAAATGACCACCTCCGTTCTTCGTCGATCGCTCTCACTCGCACTCTTTTTCCTTTTGATCGCAACTCTCAGCCACGCAGCGGCCGCCAAGTCGCACGCGGAATATTTCGCTTACATCGGCACCTACACGGATCAAGGCGGCAACAGTAAAGGCATCTACGCTTATCGGTTTGACTCCGCCACGCAAAAGCTCACGCCGATTGGCCTGGCCGCGAAGACAATCAACCCGTCTTTTTTAGCGCTGCATCCGAATCAGCAGTTTCTCTACGCCGTGAATGAAATCAGCAACTATCAGGGCGAGAAAAGTGGAGCAGTCAGCGCCTTTGCCATTGACCACGCAAACGGCAAGCTGACTTTTCTCAATCAAGTTGCGTCACACGGAACCGATCCCTGCTACATCACAATCGACAAAACTGGGAAATATGTTCTAGTGGCGAATTACACGAGCGGCAGCGTTACGGTGTTTCCGATTCGCGGGGATGGCAGTTTAGGCGAAGCGTCCGCCGTTGTGCAGCACACCGGGCATGGCACCAATCCGCAGAGGCAGGAGGGGCCGCATGCGCACTCGGTCGATATGTCGGCCGACAACCGGTTCGCCATTGTCGACGATCTTGGCCTCGACGAAACAATTGTCTATCCGTTCGATAGCTCGAATGGATCGCTTGCAGTTAGCGACGCGAGAATCGCCAAGGCCGATCCAGGCGCAGGACCGAGACATTTCGCATTTGCTCCTAATGGACAATTTGGCTACGTGCTTCATGAGATGTCATCCACGATCACCGCATATTCGTTCGACACAGCGAAAGGCACGTTGACGCCGTTACAAACGATTTCTTCTATTCCAAAGACGTTCACAAAGCTTGATGAATCGGCTGAAATTGAAGTCGCGCCTTCCGGCAAGTTTCTGTATGCCTCCAACCGTGGTCATGACAGCATTGCCGTGTTCGCGATCAATCCATCGACCGGAAAGCTTACGCTTGTCGAATACGTACCGACCAAAGGCGAGAGCCCGCGCAGCTTCGAAATTGCGCCGGGAGAGTCCATGCTTTTTGCCGCTAATGAAAAATCGGATAATGTCGTTTTGTTCCACATTGACCGGCATTCCGGGCGGCTCACGCCCACGGGACAAGTCCTAGAGATTTCGCAGCCGGTTTGCGTGAAGTTCGCGCGGATCGAGTGATTCAAGTCGTCCTAACAGGTTTCGATCTTCAACTCGTCTAATTCCAGAAATTCTTTGATGATGGGCTCGGTTGATTTTTCCATCTCCGCATAAGTTCCAAAGAAGACAGCGTGGGCTTCGTGGAGGAAAACCACTCGGTTGGCGAGCTTCTCAGCCAAGCGCATGTCGTGGGTCACAACGATGCTGGTGAGATTGAGCTGAATCTTGAGGCGTTTGATCAGGTCGCCTAGCAATTGGGCCATGAGCGGGTCGACCATGGTGGTCGGCTCATCGTAGAGAATGCACTCGGGTCGCGCCGCCAGAGCCCGAGCGATCGCCACCGAGCGCTTCATGCCAGTTGAGAGATCGGAAGGCAGCAGATCGCGCATCGGTTCAACGCCTACCATTTTTAGCAGCCCATCGACGACTTCGTAGATTTGCTCTTCGGACATCTCTCCGGCTTCGCGCAGTGGAAATGCGACATTCTCGCCGACCGTAAGCGAATCGAACAGCGCTCCATTTTGAAAAACCATGGTGACTTTCTTGCGAATCGCTTCCATTTGTTCTTCGGAAAAGTTGGTGATGTCTTCATCGGCGACGATGACCTGGCCGGAATCGGCATGGAGAAAACCCATTAAGATCTGCAGTGAGACCGATTTGCCAACGCCGCTGCGGCCAAGAATACAAACGGTTTCGCCGGGCATCACGTTGAAGCTGACGCGGTCGAGTATAACTTTGTCGCCGAAAGCTTTCGACACCTGGCGGAATTCGATGTAAGCACGCTGCGGATCTTCAGCAGGTTGGATCTTCGGCGATTGCGCGACAGTTGACTGATTCGGGGGATTGCTCGACACGACCGGCGATAGAGATCCTCCGCCCGCAACGGGCTCCGCCATGGAGAAACCCAGCTTTGCCGTTTCCAGATCGGCGGGAGTGTTGAGATTACGAAAAATTGACGGAGAAAATCCGCCGGCGCGCAATTGCTCTTCGCTAATCATGCGAACGGGGATGGTGGCAAAGAGAGCGTCGATACGATTCTTTCCGGCGCGCAAAGCTTTCTCCGCTGTATCAGCGAAGCCGCGTCGATAGACGGCACACAGCGGTTCTTTTTGGCCACCGGCTTCAGGAAAGACAACCAGCGCCTCTGGCGCCTTTCGCGCCTCACCGATCAAGTATTGCAAGAAGGCCGCGGGGATAAAGGGCAAGTCGACGGCGAGCATCAGGTTCAGGTCGGTTTGCGAACTCCGCAAAGCCGCATGGATTCCACCTAGAGGCCCGCTGTCCGGAAAAATATCTTCTACAAACTGGTCGACCCGCCCGAGCTGAACATTGAGCTTTCCTTCGAATTTCTCGACGCTGCCAACGATGTTCACATGGGCGGCAACTGACCGTGCCAATTCGAGGGCACGACCCAGCAGCGTGCGACCCTCGAATTCGAGGAACGCCTTGTCCGATCCCATGCGCGTGCTTCTTCCGCCGGCGAGAACGAAGGCGGTTACTTCGCCAGCGGAAGCAATTCTCATAGCGCGATGATACACGGAGGCATGGCTGGAATGTGGACGCGAGGTGGAAGCCTTCCATAGCGTAACTTACTAAGGAAGCAGAATTTCCTTGGAACGCGTGGTCCAAGCCGACACGAAAGTAACCTTCCCAAGAACTCCGGTTCGGGAGATGATGAGCCTTCCGGCGCTCCCAAGGTCCGGAAGTAACCATCATGCCGCAAAAAATCATGGATGTTCTTATGCTTGGGCGATGCTCCCACGAGTTCTCCTGGCCAAGGCGCGGTGCTGACGGAGAGTATTACCAGGTCTGCTTGCTGTGCGCAGCTGAGTACAAGTATGACTGGGCGACGATGCGGCGCACCCAGCGTCTTGAACGGACCAAGCCGGAAACCAGTGTACGGCGCTCGCATGCGCGGGAAAAACGGCCGTCGTGGACTCCCAGGGCACGGCGTTTGAAGCTGGATTCTCCACTTCGTTACCGCGTGTATAACACCAGCTCGTGGTACGAAGGCACGATCGACAATCTGAGCCAGACGGGGTTGTTGTTTCATGGGCCGCAGCCGTTGCCGGTGAATGCGCTGATCGAGATGGTTTTCGAAATGCCAGAGGAAATTTCCGGGCAGAAAAACCGGAACGTTCTGGCCCAGGGGCGGGTGATCCGCTCGAAAGGTGCGAAGGCGAAAGAAAAAGAAGAACAGGATGCCGCACCTGAAAGAACTGACGACGGGCAAGGTCCGCTTGCGGCTTCCATTGTGGATTACAAGTTTGTGCGCTGAGGAAAGACCGCCTAGCTTAATCAAAACCGCACATCTCTCTCCTGCATCGCTTTGGCCGCGCCTGCGGACAAGAAGACCCGAAAACTGCAGCTCACTGCCATCATGTCCTACTGAGTTTCGGCTTTCCGAACAGAAGATTTGAATTACAAAGCTTTCTTTCGGACTTCAAGAGATACATTGGAATTGTGTGTATCTCTAAGAATAACAAGCATATATGTCTCTACTGAAATTGCTCTTTTGTTCTGACTCCGTAACGCCTTACGGTTTTTTCCCTCTATTCCAGCGCTTTGGATTAGAACTCCTGACACTCGATTTCGGAAGCCATCGCGCCTAGGCTCTCCAAATTCAATTCGCATCCGCGCCATTGCGGTGTCCTGGCCCTGCCGCTTCGAATTCTGGCCGCAAGAACAAATCCGAAAAGGAGAAGCAAATGCTCCGCTTAGTGCAATGCACTCCCCCGGCGGGGGAGGCTAGACAGCATTTCCCCCGCTTCTTCCCCGGGATTCAGTTTCCCGAAAATCTCAACCGCAGTATCGAAAACAAGCCAGTGTTGCGCGGAAGAGTGGTCGGCACAGCCTCGGTTTTGGCCGCAGTCACGCTGTTCTTCGCAGGCACCGCGTTCCCTCAGGCGGTCGACCCTGGAGTTCAAAGCGGTAGCCGCGGCACAGGCGCGGCGCTCTCCTCGGTGCAGGCTAATAGTCCATCGGGAATACTCGCGTTTTTCACCGATGGGCAGGCTCGCTTCCAGGAAGTTGAGGTGGTTTCGGGAGGAACCAACAACGGTCTGGGTCCGCGTTTCAACTCGAATCAATGCAGTTCCTGCCACGCACAACCCGCGGTCGGTGGAAGTGGCGCGGCCACCAACCCTCAGTTCGAATTCACCAGCAACGGAGTTGCTCCGGGAAATACCCTGCCGTCTTTTATTACGGCGACCGGTCCTACGCGTGAGGCCCGATTTCCGTTTTTCTTCAACAGCAACGGCAGCGTAAATTTCAATTCTCCCAACGGAGGGGTCGAGGATCTGTTTACGGTCACCGGCCGCTCGGATGCTGGCTCCTGCAACAATCCCAACGCACTGCCGCAGCCGAGCTTCGCGATAGCGGTCGCGGAGAATAACGTCATTTACCGTATTCCCACACCGACATATGGCGGGGGATTGATTGAGAACCTCGACGACTCGACGCTGCTCGACAATCAAGTCAACAATCTCAACAATCACTTCGGCATTGCCGGTACCTTCAACCACAACGGCAATGACGGCACGATCAGCCGCTTCGGCTGGAAGGCGCAGAACAAGTCGCTGCACATCTTCGCGGGCGAGGCTTACAACGTGGAGATGGGCATCAGCAACGAACTGTTTCCGCAGGATCGACCGCTGCCGGGCGAAGATCAGCAAGGTCTGGGGTTGACTCCGGGCTGCCTTAACCTGAGCGGCACGGGATATCCAGAGGACACGTCGAATCCGGCGGCCACGCCAAACTCGGCGGTACTCGATGATGTTTCGGCGTTCGCTAACTTCATGCGCTTTCTGGCTCCTCCGCCGACTGGAAGCGTCGTGCTAAACGGACAGCAGGTGTCCTCGACAACTATTGCGGCAGGAGCTTCCCTGTTCAGTTCCATCGGATGCGCAACCTGCCACAATCCCAGCGCTGGGAATACTCAGGTGTCGAACTTCACTTCGTCCTTGAGCCAAGTCCCGGTGCCTGCGTATTCGGATCTTGAAATCCATAACATGGGCACCGAACTCGCCGACAACGTTTCGCAAGGTACCGCTGGCGGCGATCAGTTCCGCACGGCGCCCCTGTGGGGACTAGGACAGCGAATCTTTCTGCTGCACGACGGTCGCACGACGAACTTGATCACTGCCATTCAGGATCACGCGAGTCACAATAGCGAAGCGACCAACGTGGAAGAGGAGTTCTTCAACCTCAACACGACCCAACAACAGGAGATCTTGGACTTCCTGCGATCTCTATAGCCGATTCCTTTGGCGAGGCGCGAAAGCGCCTCGCCGGCTTTCATCTGTGCGCCCGTTTGCGTTCCCGATAAATAAAGATTCCTCGCTTCGCGCGGAATGACAGAGAGGATGGAAATCCTATGTTTTCACGATTGGTATGGGCAGTAGCCGTTCTTGCTTCGGTGATCGCGGCGGCAGCGCAGTCGACCGTGCCGCAATCCCCTCCTAAGAACGGAGGCGATTTCGCCAGCGATCCTAAAGTGCTCAAGAAAGTTCCCAGCGGCGTGATTCTTGTCAAAGGGGCGTGGGCGAGCGCAAGCGATTCTGTCACTCCCCTGCCGGAGGGTGGAGCGATCACCAACGGCGTTTTAACGAATCAGTATTTTGGAATTTCCTATGCTTTGCCGCCGAACTGGACGGAGAAGTATGAGGGCCCTCCGCCTTCGGAAAGCGGACTCTATGTGCTGGCGCAGCTCAGCCCAACGGAAGCGTTCAAAGGTCCGGCGCGTGGGACGATACTCATGACTGCGCAGGATATGTTCCTCACTCCGCTGCCGGCGAAGAATGCACTGGAACTGGTGAATTTCTCAAGGAAGCATTTGCAAGCAGATTATCAGGTGGAAATGGCGCCTACGTTTACCAAGATTGGCGGGCGGCCATTTACTTTTTTTGCCTACTGGTCGCCCGTGGCGCAGTTGCACTGGTACGTTTTGAACACAGAAATTCGTTGCCACGCGATCGAGATCGTGCTTAGCAGCCGCGACACAAAACTTCTCGAAAACCTGACCCTCGATTTGAACAAGATGAAATTGCCGGACGGAGCGAGCCCTACGGAGGGTAACGGCGGCGGCGAGTTTCCGGTTTGCGTCAAGGACTATGCAGAGGGCGACAACGTGCTTGCGCACGTTGACCCGGTTTTCACGGGGCATCGGTTCAACTCGGTACCGGTGCGAATCATCATCGACAAAGAAGGAAAAATTAAGCACGTTCATTATCTGAGCGCATTTCCAGATCAGGCGAAGGTGATCGGCGATGCTTTAGCGCAGTGGCGATTCAGGCCGTATCAGAAGGACGGGAAGCCGGTCGAGGTGGAAACCGGGATTATGTTTGGGATGGCGAGAACTCCGGCAAGGCGGCATACGGACAACAGCATGACGGAATGAAATAGGGCCCCTTTTCGGCGGCTGCTCACTCCCCCTTTCGTGTATATCATTCGTGTGATCGGGATATTTGCTGTCTCTGCAGTTTGCAGCGTATTCTGACTCCGTCAACTCCACACCTCTCCGCCGTGCCCGATTGGGCGTCGGTCTCTTGTGCAATTGATGAAATCTCGCACAGGAGGCGGTTATGGCGAGCTCCACGAACCTGTCCCCAAAGGAAATAGAACACCCGACGGTCATTTCCCCTATGAACTATGACGAGTTACTGAAGAGGTCGGAGCGACAGGCAGCGCTTGCCAAGGAGATGAGCGACAAAGCGCAGCGGATGATCGAATGTGCCCTCGAAATGAGGGAAACCCGATTCCATTTCGTTGTACCTTAGCGGCTTGGACTATTTATGCCTACCTTGAAAGAGGGGTGGCCGACCTGTTCTGCTCACATCGTAGCGACATATAGACGGTTGGGGTAAAGCGCCCCTACCACTCTTCGGATGACCTGCATTCCATTGTCTCCATTGGTAAACACAACTACTCCGACACCCTGCGATGGAACAAACATCGCCAGAGTTCTCACTCCCCAGTCAGAGCCGTCATGATCCAGAATTTTTACTCCATTCACGGTCTCTACTTCCCATCCCAAACCCATGCCGGCGGTCACGGTGCAGTGACCGTCATCGCCAGCTTCGCGACACGCTTTTTCCAAATCTTGCGGTTTTACCGTATCGCGTGTCATAGTCGCCCTTTCCGTGGCAATTCCCTTGGTCAAGGCCTCGTCGTGCATCACGCTCACCACGAATTTGGCATAGTCGCCGATTGTGGTCCGCAGGAGGTCTGCGCCGTTCCACGTTGTGGCAATCGGGTCGACAGGTTTTTCTCCCTTCGGCCCGCGGGGTACCGCCAGCCGTCCTGTATACCAAACTTTCGATGTATAGGAGGTCTCGTTCATGCCGATCGGGTCGAATACCATTTCCTGTGCAAGCGCATCGAATGGCCTTTTCAATTTCTCTTCGGTAAACCGGCCGACGTAGTTGTATCCCTCGCCGGAATATCCGGTTTGAGTTCCCGGCTTCCATCTGATTTTCAAAACTCCGCCCGTCATTCTCCGCCAGTTTGCGAACCCTGTCTGGTGTGACAAGCACAGCCGTGGCGTCAGCAATTTGCTCCAAGGGTCGTCTCTTATATCGGGATCGAGCCAGAAGGGCGACATCGATTCGTCCAGCGAGAGTTTCCCTGCGGATGCGAGTCGCAGAACTGTCTCCGCCGTGATCGGCTTCGTTAGAGACGCCATATTGTAGAGGGTCCTTTCAGTCGCGGCGACTCCGGGGCTCTGCTCTCCGTAGACGGCTGTCCAAGCCACTTTTCCACTTTCGATGTACGCCACTGCCAGGCTCGGCACGTCACTATCTCGTAGCCATTCCGTGGCGTGAGCATCAATCTCGGCGCGTCCATCTGTCTTTTCAAGAAGTGTCTGCGCGTTGGCGCTTGTCCTCTCCTGTGCGAAAGTCGGAATCACGCTTATGCAGCCGATGATGGCAACAAGCAACCTCCCCGCTGGGCTGGTCCTCACTCGTGATTCCTCCTTTACAAAATTTCTCTACGTGGGACGTACGATTGTTTCACCTGGGGTGTTCCCACGTTTTAAGCGGGCGGGTGGCCAATCCTTTTAACAGCCGAAGCCCCACAAGTGTGGGTGCTCAAGACCGCGCGATGGCCAGCCTTCGCCCGAAAGGCAGTCCGCCAAAGAACCCTCGCGCCGAGACACGCTCTCCCGCACTGTCCCTTCGGACAGTGACTTCAGTACCTTAGTATCCCGCGAATCAACATCTTATAATCGCCTCAAGAACCAGCAAAACCTGCGTTCCCAGAAGGGCTGGCTCGATCAGCGCCAGGCATTCTGGAACGCCCAATTATCCGTGGATCCGGTCTACGCAACCTCGATTTTTGTCCTGGGGCTGGCTTTCGGCAGCTTTCTGAATGTGTGTATCTATCGGCTGCCTTTGGGCTTGTCGGTGGTCTCGCCGCGTTCGGCGTGCCCTCAATGCAAGCGCCCCATCGCTTTTTATGACAACGTTCCGGTGATTAGCTGGCTAGTTCTGCGCGGTCAGTGCCGCCATTGCAAGGCGGGGATTTCGCCGCGCTATTTAGCCATCGAGCTGCTGACTGCGTTCTTGTTTCTCGGGTGTTATGCCTACTTCGGATTTACGCCAGCCACGCTGAAATATTGCGCTTTCGGATTTTTACTGCTGGGCCTGATTTTCACCGACGCCGAAACCAAGCTGCTACCCGACAAGCTGACCTTGCCCGGGCTTGCCCTAGGGGTGCTATTTAGCTTTGTGGTTCCGGTGCGGGATGTGGCTTCGCAATTTTTACCTGGCGTGGTGAATTTGCCGTTCAGCGACGAGCTTGCCGCGCATCTGTTTTCATTCGCCGATTCCTTGCTGGGCGCGGCCGTTGGGGCTTCGTTTATTTACGGGGCAGGCGCGGCTTATCTACGCTGGCGCGGAACTGAAGGCATGGGTTTTGGCGACGTCAAGCTGATGGCGATGGTTGGCGCGTTTCTGGGAATGAAGCTGACGATTCTTACGATTTTTGCCGCTTCATTGGCAGGTTCGCTATTTGGACTGGCTTCGATACTGGTGGTCTGGATCAAGCGCGTACAGCGTTTTCGGCTTCGCCGGGCAAAGTTGCAGGAAGCAGGGCGCCAGGTCGATCTTTCGCCACACCAAAGAGCCTGGCGGTCGGCACAAATGATGTATCGCCATTACCAGATGCCTTTCGGAGTTTTTTTGGGTTCCACGGCACTGGCGGCTCTGTTCTTCGGCAATCAGTTCTTGAACTGGTACGGGAGATTCTGGTGGTAAAAGTCCTGACTAACCCTCTGGTGTTGCGCTGCGCGATGGTACTGTTCGCGGCGGGAATTGGCTTTGTACTCGCGATCTGGAGCATGCGCGCCTTGCGCAAAAGCATCTCCGATGAAAGCGATTTCGACGCGGCCGCTTCACCTACGCTGCAAACTCTGCCGCTGCATCTTTACAACACGGTGATCCAGCAATTGAAGCAGCAGAAACACGAGCT
>JASHNX010000060.1 GCA_030041415.1 Candidatus Sulfotelmatobacter sp. | reverse complement strand
CCGTGTGGGCAGCGATTCAGCCACGGGACAAGAAGGCCGCCAGGAAATCGAAGCAGAAATGGCCGATCATTCCTGGACGCAGGCTTTTTCGCCACCATGCCAGGAGGCCGAACAGCACGGCATATACTGTGATGACGATTACCGCGTTTATGCCTTCGTAGATGTGCCCGATGGAAAAAATCACAGCTTGGGCAAATATGGCAGCCGTTGCGGGAAGCCCCATACCGGCAAGTTGAGTCTGAAGATAGCCGCGGCACACGAATTCCTCAACCACCCCGGCGGTAAAGGAAACCAGTAGCCAAACTGCCAGTTCGATCCCTCCCTGCGGAAGGATTACGGTCGTGGCCTTGGCGTGCCCGGGTCCAAGAACCCGTCCCAAAGCTCCACCAACTATCAGCATGGTAATTACCATCAGCAACCCAAGACCAATATCAACAGCGACGTCTTTAGCATTTGACCAACGTCCACCTATCAGTTTGCCAACTGTCATTCCGCGGCCGCGAATGCCCAACCATACAAGAAGAACCAAGAACCATTCATAGATAAGGACGGGAATATAGAAACGCATCATCACCACAGAATGGCTTGCGAATATCTGGTTGTTGGGCGTCTCTTGGTGTTGAACAATGAAGCCTGAAATCAGAGGTATGCATAAGAAGGCGACCAGCACGATCGTGTGCCAAACCGGGGCGATCAGAGTGCGCGAACGGGCCTGCCCGGTAGGATGTGCGATTGTCGTGGCCATAAATTCTCCTTAGATGTGAAATTGAAGCTTACGTTCGCGCACGCGGAGCGCGAATAAAATACACGGCCCAAAGCACCGCCGCGATCGTGGCTAAAACCAGGACCAGATCTCTCTGGAAGGGCAAAAGGAGCCAGTGGACGCGTGTGACCACGCCCGCTTTACCCGAACTGATATCGAAAGTGAAACCAATGAGGATCGCGTTCAGCGTCAGGGACAAGGCAACTCCAAACAACCGTCGTTGGTTACGGATCAATTGCCGCACGCGATTCAGTGCAGATTTCTCCTCGGCCAGAGCGGGCGAAAGCGGAATGATGTGCGCCAGCGGTTCCAGACGCTGTGCGCTTTCACGGGACATGCGCTCGAACTCCGGGTCTTGGCGGAAGTAGTCCTCTACAAATCGCCGAGTATCATCACTGGCCTCACCGGCGAAGTATGCTGGTAGCAAGTCATTGATGACGTTGCGGGTGGCGTTCATATTTTGTCTCCTGCCTCGCGGGTATGGCCTGGCGTTGCTCTGGCCTCCATCAACTTGAGCCGCGCGCGATGGACTCTGACTTTCACATTGCTCACGGACATGTTTATTACTTGTGAAATCTCCTCGTAAGGCATTCCATCCAATGCGCGCATAAACAGCACAGCTCGCTCGACCTCGGGCAGACCTTGAATGGCAGCCATAACCGAAGACAACTCGGTCCTGATTTCGTAATCTCTTTCCACGCTGGATCGCGTCTGAACCGGTGCGTCTCCGAGAGGAACGAGGCGCTTCGAGTGCCGCAGGGCGTCGTGGTACAGGTTGCGCGCGATAGCAAACAGGTATGCCTTTACGGTTTCCTGACCGATTTTCCCCTGCGCGACCCAGGCGCGAACGAAGGTCTCTGCGGTTATGTCGTCCGCGAGTGCGTGATTCCCGCACAGAAACAGCGCAAACCGCCGCACGTGCGGTGCATAGCGCTCAAAGACAGCGTGAAAGTCCATCGGTTTTACGTACCCGTTCGAGTACACAACGGAGATGCAGGTTAAAGGTTACAGTTCTTGGCTTGAAAGTTGGGTTCGGATGATGTGCGGCGGATTCGGGGGCAGAACACGAGAATAGAGACAAGGAAGGGCAACAGATCTCAGAAGGAGCAAGAGATGGACCGGCTGGAAGAATTCAGAACTTTCTTCGGGGGCTGGCCCAGGCAAGCGGAAATGATTCCGTTTATGTGGGCCGCCCCCCTTATGTTGGCCAGCCCCCAAAGTAGGAATTTTCATCCAACATCTAGAGAGGACTTTCGCGCTGTGTTCCCAGTTCAATCCAAGATCCAGCTAAGACTGGAGCAGCATCGAGTTGGGCAACCTAAAATCACTTCTTGGGAATCCGGTTCGCACGTCGCCCCTGGGCCCAAGGTCGGAAGAGTTACCACGACTGGCATTTAACCGAAGGAATTACATTATGAAAACAGCCCGATTCGTGATGATGGCAATGCTGACGGCTGGGAGCACTTGGACGCTACACCTGCTTTGGGCAGAGCAGACGGGGAACGCACCGAGGAATTCAAATCAAGAGGAGCAATCCGAGATGACGAACGAAAAGGTGGTCATGCTGATCGAAGCAAAAATTCAGCCGGAAAAGCGCGCGGCGCTTATCGAGGCAATAGGCCAATACGTCCCGTTGGTAAGGGCAGAGCCGGGCGTAGAGGGATTCTACGTAACATCGCGAAAAGACGATCCCAACACGCTCGTCTTCTACGAGATTTACAAGTCGCAAGCCGCGCAGGATTTTCATCTGCAGCAGGACTTCACAAAGAAATTCCTGGCAATGCTAACCAGTGCGCAGGCCGGAGACCGAGTGCGGACAAAACTCGTCGACCTCGCACCGTAAGGACAGAATCACTCCAAGGAGGTGGACTTTCTTGCGTCGGTTTTGAGTACCGTCAGACTACGGTGCTCATGCCGCACGAGCGGTGAACTGCTCCGCAGAATGAATAACGACGCGTCTTGGGACCAATGTGGGCTGACTCGGGGAGCATGCGACTAACAACAGCCCTCCAAACATTGCCAGGTTTTTACTAAATTGGAGGAGCAGCGGCTGAAAAGCGGGGGTGCCCGCGGCAAGCCAAAAAGAATGAGAGACCAAGGTTGCGGGCACCAGGAACACGACCAGCGCCAGAGCTGACCATTGCGGGAATATGCCTAAGGCAAGCCCTATGCCACCGATGATCTCCAACGCGCGCCCGCACGTCATGGCAAATGGCACGATCGCCGCTGGTGCGCCATGTTGAATCAGTTCTCGGGCTGCAACCGTTTGATTGATGATCCCAAAACCGTTCATAAGAAAAATGACGCTCAAGAAAATGCGTGAGACGACAAAAATCACTTGATAGTAACGGGCCATAACTTTCCTCCCGAACCTCTGGGCTTTTGGGTATGTTGGTTCTCCATAACCTACGCTAGTGGCGCAATCGCTTTGCCAAAGCGAAGACTTCGAAATCAACGTCCTGTTCCGCATGCGTGGGCGAGGTCACGTCCTCAGAGCGACACTCGTGACCGCCTATGGGCACGCATGCATGGATTCAATGGACAGACCATAGTGCAGTCCTGATTGCTTCCGGCTTAAGCGCGGGAATGGCATGGTGGGTGCAGCAGATGTGCGAGAAGAGATTGAAGGGGCGACGGACGTGAGGCGCGGACCGGGTGCTGCGTGGCCACGGGAGAAATGTTGCCTACGTTGAAGGATTTGGCGATGGCCGAGGAAACCCCGCAGGAACGCGCCCTGCCGGTGCTTCTGTACGCGTTCACAGCGGTCACAGGGTTGGTGGACTCGATCAGTTTTGTGGGTCTCGGGCACATCTTCACCGCCAACATGACGGGCAACATCGTCTTTCTTGGCTTTGCCGCCGCAGGGGCGTCAGGTGTTTCCGTATGGCGCTCGCTGACGGCACTGGCCTCCTTCTCAGTGGGTGCCTTGATCGGAGGGCGTCTTGCGACAACGCTTGTGCCGCTTTCGATTGTACGTTGGAGAATAACCGCAGTCGCAACCGAGGCGGTGTTCCTGTTAGGGGCGACGCTGGCAGCGGTTGGTCACCGTTCGTTTACAGCCGATTCGATCCCTCTGTATGCGGTAATTATTCTTACTGCGCTGGCGATGGGCGTGAGGAACGCCACCGTCCGGAAGCTTGGACTGCAGGATTTGACGACCACGGTCTTGACGTTAACCATTACAGGACTCGCTGCCGATTCGTCATTCGCCGGGGGCGGAAATCCACGATGGCAAAGACGGTTGTCGGCGATTCTCTGTATGTTTGCAGGAGCTGTGGCTGGTGCTTTCCTGCTGCGGTGGTCGCTCGCGCTCCCGCTTGGTATTGCTACGATTACAACTGTTTACGCCGTATTCGCGTTGATTCCTAAGCGGGAACCATTGCAAACAGAACGTGCGTGAAGTCACCAGCGACGGGTGATTTTGTTTGCAGGCGTTTTTCAGGCAAATGCTGTGGCCTCAGTGTCAGGTGCATTGCGGGAAGACCGAAGAAGCGTCCGAGAAAGGGCACATGTCCAGTGCTGGACACGGGGGCTGGCCCAGGCTACCCCAATCCCACTTTTCGTTTCAGCGAACCGTCCGTCTTGTCAGTGGCACGTTCCGGTTCCGAGATCTGTGAAAGTCTTGCCGGCCTCCGGGACGAATTCCCAATCGTAACCCGCGGCGTGCAGCGTCAGTTTCAGCACTCCGAATGTGTCCGCTTGCCGAACTTCGCTGTTGGGTTTTGGGCTTGCGAAACTTCGATGTGAGTTCTTGCCTCCGGTTCCGACTACAAACTCGCGGATACCTCGCTGTGGGTCAGACTTTCCTGATGGGTCTTGCGGGGAAAACCGTTCGTAATCGTGGTCGTGTCCATTCAGCACGACATCAGCGTTCGCCTCATAAAGCGCATCCCAGAGCGGTTTGATTTCAGGATCATTGCCGTGGGCGGCGCCGGAACTGAACAGAGGTTTGTGCCAATACGCCAGCGTGCATTTCGCCGGATGAGCATTCAAGTCTTGCCGCAACCACTGTTCTTGCCGTGAGCCCGCTCCGCAACCTCCAACATCCTTGCATTCGCTATTCAGAACAATGATGTGCCACGCCCCAAGGTCGTAACTGTAATACGCTTTCTTCGGGTCGCCCGCCACGGCACCGAAGTAGCGAACATATCCTGACGCGCCATCGCTGTGATATTCGTGATTGCCGGGTGCGGGGCGAGTACGGTCTTTGAATCTGCCCCACGTCGGCCCGTAGCACTTGGCAAATTGCTCATCGGAGCCGTCCGGGTACGCGAGGTCTCCGGCGGCGAACACCGTGCCCGGAATGTTGTCGATGAGTTTCGCAGTTGCCTCCGCGCCTGCTAGATCGTCACAGCTGGAAATGTCGCCCGCACCGACCAGTACGACCGCCGAAGGGTCTACAGTAGCGGCTGGCTTGCCCGCAGTCGTCGCGGGAGTCGTGTTGGGGGTGCTCTTGGCTGTGCAGGGGAGAACTATCAGAAAGACAAAAAGCAGAATCGAAATTTTGCCTCGCGAGGTCATGGGTCAGAAGTATACCGTCGTGCTTATAAGGCTAGGTTATTGCCAAACCATTAATTTTTCTTCAGCCATCCAAAAAACCTGGGTGGGTGACCCGGCCTTCGGTCTGCAGCTCGAAGAGTGGGCGGCCCGCCCAAGGGGAGCTTGGACGGGGCACCCTCGAGAGCTAGAATGATCCCGTTTATGTGGGCCACCCCCCCACCCTTGAGAGCTAGAATGATCCCGCTTATGTGGGCCACCCCCTCTCCTTCGTGCGTAGACTCTAAGTGAACAACTGTGATCTCGTCAGGGGACTGTCGTAGCATCAAAAATGGAACAATGCGAAAGCGGGTTAAATCCGTGGTTATGGCGGCAGTGCTATGTGGGCCTGTTTTGCCGGCCCTTGGCCAACAATCGGGAACGGACGGCGTGGCTCGAGCCAAGTCCGTACAACACGGAGTGAGGACTAGCCGCCTGCTCACTCCAGATGATGGGCTGGCCGTAATTTCTGCAGCGCTCGATGGGCAACGACACTTCGCCTCAAACCGCGACTGTTCCCACCTTGTGCACGCGATTTATCAGCGCGCGGGCTTCCCCTACGAATACGCGGATGCCGCCGATCTGTATGACGGCGTCGATGCCTTTCGCCGCGTTTCTCATCCCCAGACTGGCGATTTGGTTGTGTGGCATGGTCATGTAGGAATTGTGGTGCGACCTTCGCGGCACGTATTTTTCAGTTTTCTGAGCAAGGGGCCGGGAACCGACAACTATCAGTCCGCATACTGGATCGAACGCGGACAGGCCCGCTTTTATCGCTATCTCAAGAAATGATCGTCGCTCCGATCCAATCAGGACATATTCAGCGGTGAGAAAAGTGTAAGGGGATGTTCGCC
This sequence comes from Candidatus Sulfotelmatobacter sp., assembly GCA_030041415.1. Classification (GTDB taxonomy): domain Bacteria; phylum Acidobacteriota; class Terriglobia; order Terriglobales; family Acidobacteriaceae; genus Sulfotelmatobacter. The sequence continues at coordinate 6,308 of JASHNX010000060.1, read as the reverse complement.
GCCGCCGCTCTGAAGGGACTGTTGCTAGCTGGGCGCGCTGAGTTGAGGACACAAACAGAAATCCCCGCCCAAGCAGGCTTTGGACGGGGCACCCTCCAGAGTTAGAAATGATTCCGTTTGTGTGGGATTTTTCGCCAATTAAGTACCCCACGTCCCCGTAGACTGCCACGCGCCGTGTACCAGAACAAAGGTCGACATGCGGGAGAGTTTAACAGGGCCGGGAGGCGTGAGTGCTATGAAGGGGCGATTGCATTCAAAATCCCGGTGCCGCTATTACAACAGAACGGTGAGCAGTGACCATAGTCATATTCCATCGAGCGTTTGGAAGTTCTACAGTGTCAAACATGACTTGCCCCCTGTGGAGAGCCGCATGAACTGGCTTGCAAGGCTCAAAAAGGCTCCATGGCCTTTCAAAGTGCTTGTACTCCTGCTGTTGGTGGATTCTTTACTGTCCACTGCTTTCTTAGTACCGGCTCTGTATCAACGTGGATTTTCCCATGTCGGCAATTTGTGGTGGGGGGCTTTAGTGCTGTTCTTCTTTCTATTCCCGGACAACGAACGTGGAATCAGGTTGGTTCGATGGTTCGCCCTAGGCATCGCGATCATATATTCGATCTCCACGGTGTCCTTGTACTTACTGGATCGCCGTGCCCACGCCGACTACCCCTGGAATCCGAGCTTTTATTTTTATTGGTTCCATTGGTTGGATGGAATTATCTTCCCCTGGTTCGTCGCAGCAATTTGCTATTTTCTACCGAGACGTTCGTTTCCGCTCCGCCCCTTAGACAAATCTGTCGCATCATAAATAATGCGTGAGATCGTAGAGATAATCGCTATCGCCTTTCAGCGGTCTATAACCGAGTTCAGTCGCTGATTATTCTCGATTGATGTTAAACAGGGGCAAGCGCTCATTGACCCTCAATGAGTGAAACAATCAGGATTTTTCGCCAACAACACTACTAATCACTCCTGGGACTGTCAATCTTGACAGTTTCCACGGGTTCCTCCCGATGTTGAGCTGTAGATCAGATTGGTTGACTTGGCGCAGACCTTCCATCTCTCACTGGTTGTTGCTGCGCCACATTTTTGCTGGCGGTTTCATCCAGTGATCGCTGGTGGTGACGAGCGCAAGTAGCGTCGGCCACCAATTCTCCCACGAGGTCATCATGCGGAGTCCCATAACGCAAATATCTTCAACCTCATCGGGGTTGAGAGATGTTTTAGAACTGTGGCCTTACCTGTTCGTTGCCGTTTCGGTAGCGGGCCTGGCCTATATCGCCTTGGTTGCCGCCCGATGACCGACTGGCGGACTTTGTTTTTCTGAGCGCCGCGCAAACATGCGGCTCGAATAGCGCGACCCAAGTGCGCACATTTCCGTTCGTCTGTTTCAGGCGAACCAAGGAGGAATCCTCATGGGATTTCTAGCATGGATTGTGGTTGGACTCATTGCAGGTTGGCTTGCTGGTAGGGTCATGAAGGGTGGCGGCTACGGCGTAATTGTAGACATCATTCTCGGCATCCTCGGCGGGCTTTTGGGGGGCTGGATTTTCGGAACGTTGGGAATCTGGCCCGGAGGAGGGATGATCGGCTCCATCATTGTGGCATTTATTGGCGCGGTGATTTTGGTCTGGATCACCCGGATACTGAAGAAAGCCTGATCGTTGAAACGAGCAGGGCTTGGACGGGGCACCCTTCAGAGTTAGAAATGATTCCGTTTACGTGGGCCAGCGCCCTTGAGTGGCCACCGTCCAAAGACCCACTACCCAACTGGAATACATTCCGCTCTACGCGGCCCAATACTATACTGAAGAAATGAAAAAACACCTGGAATCGATGTACCGGAATCTAGTCAGCGGCAAGCTGCCGCAGAACCTGAGTTGGAGCGAGGCCGTCGACATAGTCGAAGACTTGGGTGAGGTCCAACCGCACGGAAACGATGAGTTTGTGTTCCGCGTCGGTGACCAGCAAATGTTTTTCAAGCGGCCGAGTTCTCACGATCTACGTGTGGAGGAAGTTTCCCGGCTGCGTAAGCTCTTGAAAGAAGCCGGTCCGGTCACGCCTATCGAACAGCCGGGTAAATCGCCCCGCATGATTGTCGTCATCGACCACCATACCGCGCATGTGTATCAAGACAATGGTGGAAGCCGTCCGGTAGATGAACACAAGGCGGCGCCTTACGATCCCTTCCATTTCCACCATCATCTGATTCATCGCAAGGAAGCTCACTACCAGGGCGAGCGCGTGCCCGAAGACCACTCATTTTATGAGGAGGTGGCGAAAGATCTCATTCCCGCGACTGAGATCGTGATCATCGGTCACGCCACCGGAAAAAGTAACGCCGGCGATTTCTTGAAAGCATACTTGGAGACTCATCATCCAGAGATTTCTCGACGGGTTATCGCTACGGAAAGCTCAGACCTGTCGGCGGTGACCGAGCCGGAAATTGAGGCCCTGGCGAAGCGGCACATGATCGCAGCCGCATAGCGGCGTGGCGATCTCGGCGAGTTCGCACAAGTCCCGGGAATGAAAACGCCCAGGCTCCTCTTGTGAGTCTGGGCCCGAATTATCTCGTCTCTCGTTTGAACCGGATCGCGATTTTAGCGATGTCCGCCGCCATGCGCGCCGCCCCGGTATCCGGGAAGCGCGTGCTCACCGCCGCCTTCGTGGGGAGCGGGACCTACGTTACCCCGACCATCCCGTGCCTCGTTTGCCTGGAAGTGGTTGAAGCGCTCCGCTCCACGGGGCGGCAATGGTCCGTTATAACCGTGATGGGGATCGAAGCGGTTGTCGACATGGCCGTAAAAACCGTGAGGTCCGTGGAACCAGGGACCGGCTCCAATAAAAACCCCGCCAACAAACCAATCGGGCCCGTAATAACCGTAAGGAGCACAGTCGTACGGGGCATAGTCGAAGTACCCGTAAGGGCAGATGGGAGCCAGCCCGATGTCTACGCCGACCGAAACCTGAGCCTGCGCCACCGGCGGCGCAACGCATAAAAAGCCGGCTACAAGAACTGCGAAAGCAAGCACACTGACTTTGAACATGATTCCCCCTGATTCGTTCAGAGTTTTCATCCGGACAACTTAGGGCCAACATCATACCAAGAATCAGTGACGGGCAAACCGAAGGCCGACCCCCAACTGCTGAAAACGGTTCGCATCGAAGACGCCGGCATGCATCTATTGCAAGCTTGCGACGCCCGACGGCGGCACGGTGTCACCAGTATCGTCAAGTAGGATCAGCACCGTCGTCGCCACGTTCGAGGAATTGAAGTTCCCAAGCGACATCGTGAAGACTGGGCAGGGCTCAGTCGAGCCACCGCATAACACGCCATTGATCTCGATGCCAGTGATTGTAAAGCTGGCGGTAAAACCGGACACTACGTATGGTCCGTAGTTCTGGCCGACCACCGGGCCACCACTGCCGTTATACTCGGTGAAGCTTTTGAACACCACTTCCTTGCCTGTCCCGTCGAATTCTATAGTGCCCACGGAGAGGTTTGGACTGTTGACGTTCGTGATCTGAAAGTTATACGTCCCCTTCAGACTGGCTACCGATGTTGCCGCGACAGCTGGAAAAACTGTCGCGAGCAACACTACCAATGCGGAGAGTGACGATCTGAGTTTCATCTGTTTTCCTCGCGGTAGGCCGCAACCCTTTTGAACTCAAGCGAACCGTTCAAAACACCACGCGACTATACGCTTGCGGTCGGCGAGTTCAATGAGCCGATGGTGCCAATTCGCTAGCACTCGCGGGGTAGGCAGGTCGCCCCACCCCTTCGCCCGCTTTTTGGCGAAGGGGGCTCATGCGGGGTGCCCCACTTCTCGCCGTTTTTGCTAGAAGTGGGAGCCTGAAGCCAGATCGGATCAGCCCACCTATGATCTTGAGCGCTGCAACGACGCGGGTTACAATCTTCAGCAAGCGAAAAGGAACCACGCAGTGGATGAGACTGTCCCCAACCTCCTTCATCCCACCCAACTGGAAGCAATCGTCGCTGTTTTGCGAAAGACCGCGGAGCAGGCAAAAGTAGCGCTGCCGGAGGATAGAGTCTTATTCATTGCAGAGAATATCCAGTCAGATGCGCGCGCCCTGGAACGCACGCTCGACCGGCTTGCGGCGTATTCTGCGGCGTACAGCACGGAGCTCAGCCGCAACGTTACGCAACAAGTACTGCAGAATTCGATCGAGACACAAGCGCGCGTGGCCGTCGAATCTCTCCAAGACCGACGCTCGTCCCGGTGGGACGCGAAAGCGGGCGATAGCGGATGCCGGGATTCGGCCGCGCCAAATCGAGATTTCGGCTTCTCCCTGTTGATCGCGCGCCAAGGGGGAAAAGCTGCCCGGGTTAGACAAGAATTGGAAGTGAACATGCGTGAGAGCGAACGCGAACGGCTGGCCCGCCGTGACGTGCATGAGCGGGAGTCGGAAATCCGCGCGAAGAAGCGAAAATGCTGAATCCTTGCCCCGAGGCGGCACATTAAAAGGGATCCCTACCCACCACTATGGACGAGTGCCAAGAAACTGTCGCGGAGTAAGAATTGCGATGCCTTCGTACTCACGTAACCTCAGCAAATGTGTATCGCCGGTGACTATGACTTGTGCAGCCGCTTCGGTCGCGCACTCGAGTATGCGATTGTCGGAGGGATCCTCTGGAACCGCATTTACAGGGCGACCCGGAACCACTCGCGAGCCCAGGGACCACAACCGCGCGAGGTACGTGTCTAGCCGCTGATTATTCCAATCGAATTTGTCGCGCAAGACACGCCGGGTTTCAGTCTCAATCTCCGCCGAATAAAACCACTCGCAGATGTCTTCTTCGACTGCCTCAAAAACTCGCCGAGGTAGCCCGCCGAAAACCAGCGCAGACACGATCACATTCGTGTCTACGACAATCCTCATTTATTTTCGTCCGTTCGGTTTTGTGCGGCGGGTCTCTTGAACTATGCGGTCAACATCGCTCTCGCGGATTCCGAGTTCTTCCGCCCGGCGGCGGCCGTAGGCGTTGACTTCGTCCCACCACGCTTGCCGTTCATATCGGCGCAGCGCCTCGCGAACCAGTTCGCTCATCGTGCGGCTCTCGCGCTTGGCAATCGACTGCGCCCGCTTCAGCATCTCCGGCGGCAAGGTAATGGATAGCGTGCGTGCACCCTTCATGCTAAACATTGTAAAACAATATTAAACATGATCGCAAAAAAAGAATCTGACCCCGCACTGTAATCTTGAGCGTAGTCGAAAGATCCCTATCCGCGAAGCGCTTGCGAGCATAAAAACATCGGGGCGGCTTGCGCCGCCCCGGTTGTTTGTCACTTGAGTATTTTACGCGGCGCTAAAGCGCCGCCCTTCCACTGCTGCTGTCCTATGTTCCCTCGCTCCACCCTGCCAGATACTCTTCCTGCTCGGGCGTCAGCTTGTCGATCTTGATGGCCATCGATTCAAGTTTCAGCTTGGCTACGCGCTTATCGAGTTCATCCGGAACTTTGTACACGCGCTTTTCCAGCGTCTTGAAATTCTTGACCATGAACTCGACCGAGAGCGCCTGATCGGCAAAGCTCATATCCATTACCGACGCGGGATGCCCCTCGGCCGACGCCAGATTAATCAGCCGGCCTTCGCCGAGCAGATTGATCTTGCGCCCGTCTTTCATCGAATACTCATCGACGAAGTTGCGCGTCGCGCGCTTCGACGAAGCCATTTTCTCGAGCGCGGGAATATCGATTTCCACGTTAAAGTGGCCGGAGTTCGAAATGATCGCGCCGTCTTTCATCAGATCGAAATGTTCCTTCGTCAGCACGCTCTTGTTGCCGGTCACGGTGCAGAACACGTCGCCGATTTTCGCCGCCTCGTGCATCGACATCACGCGGAAGCCATCCATCACGGCTTCGAGCGCCTTTGTCGGATCGACTTCCGTTACGATGACTTCCGCTCCCGCGCCGCGCGCGCGGCTTGCGAGCCCGCGGCCGCACCAGCCGTAGCCGGCGACGACAAACTTCGATCCGGCGAGCAGGAAATTGGTCGCGCGGATAATGCCATCAATCGTCGACTGCCCGGTGCCGTAGCGGTTGTCGAACAGGTGCTTGGTGTCGGCGTCGTTCACCGCAATAATCGGATAGCGCAGCACGCCTTCTTTCGCCATGGCGCGCAGACGAATCACGCCCGTGGTCGTCTCTTCCGTTCCGCCGATCACGCCTTCGAGCACGTCGGTGCGCTTGGTGTGCAGAATGCTCACCAGATCGGCGCCATCGTCCATGGTGATGTGCGGCTTGTGATCGATCGCCGCAAGAATGTGCTGGTAATACGTGTCGTTGTCT
>JASHNX010000059.1 GCA_030041415.1 Candidatus Sulfotelmatobacter sp. | reverse complement strand
GGCGGTTATACGGGAACGGTTACGCTGTCGTGCCTGTCTGTGACTCCGGTAGTCACCGGAGCGCCAGTCTGCTCGTTTACGCCAACTGCGACCTTGAAAGTAACCGGCGGCACGCCGCCGAACACGACGCTGACGCTGACCACATTCACGACGGTAAATAATCCGCCGAGTTCTTCTCTGATTCGATCGCATCGAATGTCTTACGCACTGTGGCTGGGCATTCCGTCGCTGGCTTTCGTCGGGCTGGGGGCGTGCGGGAAGCGCAACAGAAAGCTTTTGGGAATCTTTCTGCTGGTCACGATTGCCGGCGGCTTGTTTCTGTTGCCCTCCTGCGGCAGCAACAACAGCAACAGCGCCGCGAATCAGATAACGCCGAATAATACCTACACGTTCACCTTGACGGGATCGGACCTGAAAGGCCTGGGTCCGAGCAGCACCAGCGAAGCGATGGTCACGCTGACAGTCACCACGCCGAAGTAAGCGTATGCGCAAGCCGGGGCACAGAACGGCGCCCTGCAATACGCAGGATGCGGTTGGTCGCGTGCCTGGCTCGCACTTGCTCCTATCAGCGGTTACATCGGTTATATTTCTGCCGCCGCTCATATTTCTGCCGCCCCTGGTTCAGCCAATTTTCGCGGGGAACGCAGGTCTGCCTGCAGTCGTAGGCGCGACAACCGATCAAGCGCAAGGCGATTCCAAAGATGGGCCCCATCCGGACATAGTCCGCTGGAAGGAAAGCGTGCCGGGATGCACGTTTTCGCGCGACGAGGACGGAAAATATAGTTATGGATTGTGGATGGGAGATATCGGGGTGGTTGTCGCGGTCGATGCCCGCGAACTGCAGTTGCTCCGCCACCGGATCGAACCGGTCCTGGCTGTGCTGCTCACGCTTCACTACCGGGGAAACGCCAACCTGGATGCAACGGCGAACGGCATCACTTTGGAGTTCGTCAAACACTTCGAGGTTGTGCAACCGGCGCTCGATCCTGACTCTTACAGCCAGAAAATTCAGGCCGACGCCGACGCGATGGACGACGAGACCAGGCGCGCCATCAGAAAGCATCCGGAGGAGAAGCAGGTGCGTATCGCGGGACTACAGGAATATGAAAAGTCGGCCAACGAGCTCATCGAGTTCCTCAACAGCAAAAGCCTGCGGACTGTGCACCTGGACCGCGCGACGCCGGACGCAAGCGGGTGGGTCTTCTTCAGCACCGACAACAAATGGATTGGAAGCTGGAAGCCGCAGGAGGAATTTGTGCTGCACGTCCGGCTGGGCGAAAAGACCTTCGAATTCCCGTTCAAGCTTCCGCCCGCGCCTGGAGAATTATTGCTCCGCAAGCGGCCGTAAGACGTCGACCGAATTCAATGCAAAGCAAAGAATCAGGCTCCTCTTACGAGGCCGCGCGGCGGGTCCTGCGCTCCAGCTCGGCAGCCTGGTGCATGACAACATCGCGCAGCGATACCAATCCTTTTAGCTCCTGGCCGTCGATAATCGGCAAATGGCGGAACCCGAATTCGTGCATGATGAACAGACACTCCTCAACGCTCTCATCCACCTGAACCGCGCGCGGATTAGGAGTCATGACTTCGGCGACGGTGGTGTGACCGGGCGTTCGCCCGGCGGCGACGACGCGAGTCATAATGTCGCGCTCAGAAAAGATGCCAGCCAACTGGCCATTGCGTAAGACGGGCAGTGCACCGATGTTGTGCTCAGTCATGAAACGTGCCGCCTCGAGAACAGTAGTTCCGGCATCGACAGAGTAAGTGCGGCGGTCTTTCACCAGGTCACGGAGAGTGTTCATTGGGGGAGCTCCTTGAGTGAACAGGGCCAGTTCTGCGATTGGCACTGGCCGCTCCACAAGCGGCACTACTTTATCACAGAGTCTGAAAGCCCCACTTGGAAGATTTTACGGCAATAACCTGGCGGGGAAAAAGGCGCTTTTCGTGGCAAGGGACCTGTCTTTGATGGAAGGAACCGGCGGCGCAAGGCTCGCCGGTTGCTCACTTTCGCGCGCTAAAACCGAAATTGCGGTCCGAGGCTGACCCTCAGGTTGTTGTGGGCGCCGCCGTTGATAAAAAAGATGTCGTCGCCAGCTTCCAGGCGAATTCCGAAGGGTCCGGCGAAAGCCTCGATTCCTCCGCCTGGGTAGACTGCCAATGCCGTTGTCCCGCTGGTGATGCCAACGGAGTTGGTGAAACCGGTCACGGGGCCGGAATTGGTCACGCTGAAGTTATCGAACCCCACCTTGCCGGTTATGAAAATGCGGACAGGTCCGGAACCTGTTTGGAATTTCGGACCGAAGTACGCGTGCAGCGTCCGCAGGTGAGAAGGCACCGACGTGCTGGTGACGCCGTTCGAAAACGTCGAGGTGTAATTGCGCTGGAAATCGTAGGCCATTTCGGCCTCAATCTGAGCCCATTCGCTCATATTGAACGCCGCGCGTCCACCGAGGCCAACAAAATTTTCCACGGGATTTGCGTAGGCGTAACGGTAATATTCGGCGAAAGCTCCGACCTCGAAGTGATCTTCGCTGGCTTGTGCCCATAATGCCGGCGCGGCGAACAACAAAGTTACGATTCCGAGCTGAATAAAGCGCTTCATCATTTAAGTTAGGCTCCTGGCTATTTTTAATCCGTTTCGCGATCCCTTTCAGGGATCGGCGTTACATACACTCCCGCGCGGATCAACAAGCGGAGGACTCGGGCGAAGGCGCGCAGAACGTAACGCTAAGATGAGAGCTAGGTGTGCGGGTTTGCCGCATCGAGGCTCAAGCCTGAGGCGATGCAGGGAAATTGCAGATTGAATAAGGGGTTTACCGCAGATGCAACTATTGCAGATGATTCAGATGGATCGGCGCTGCATCGGCTGCGCGTTCGCCACGCGGAGTCATTGAGAGAACCATGTACTCCCGTTCTTTACTGTTAAGAGCGGGGCTGTCGAGAGCTGGCACAAGCAAATGCATCTTGCCGTTTTGCAACCGGAAACGGACATCTTCTCCGACGGGGAGAAGCTCTGGGTGTTTTGTTTTCCCGGAAACGATTCGATATGTCACTTCGTCGGTTTCGAGAACGTACTCCTGGCAAAGAGATGAGGGGTTTTGCTGGACGCTTCCGCTGTTTTGCGTCGGGTTTGAGGCCGGCTTGTTCGAGCCGCATTCGACCGAGTTCATCTCGAGCAATTTGCCAACGAAATAAGCCTTGTGATCCTGAGCCGAGGCGCCGGCCGCAATAAGGATCGATGCGAGAATGAGCGAGTTCGAACGCATGAACGCATTGTTGCCGATCCTCGACGGCTGCGTTAGATGACCTCGGTCATCGGACGGAGGTAACGTAGTTCGCGGAAGAGGCGACAATCCGCCCGGAAATGCGGAATATCGGGGTTTTTGGATCAGGTAGATCAGTACTCGACCAGGTTTAGCAACGTTGCAAAGAAAGCTGGATAGGAAACTCCAGCGCATTCGCTACCGCGGATGAGTGTTTCTCCTTCAGCCCGCAACGCCGCGATGCTAAAGGCCATGGCAATACGGTGATCGCCGAAGGATTCAAGTTCGGCGCCATGAAGCTTCTGGCCACCAGGAATTCTCAGTCCATCTTCGCGCTCTTCGACCTGTGCTCCCATAGCGCGAAGATTGGCAGCGATTGAAGCGATGCGGTCGGATTCCTTCACGCGCAACTCTTTCGCGTCACGCACCTCGATTCCCTGCTCGGTGAACGGAGCGATCGCAGCCAGCACCGGAATCTCATCGATGAGGGCTGCCGTATCAGCGCCAGCGATGGTGGCTCCTTTCAGGCTGCCACCTTCGGCCTGCACGGTGCCGACGAGTTCGCCGTGAGCTTCTTCCAGCTGAGTAACAGAAATTCGCAGTCCGAGTTGCATTAAAATATCGAGCAGGCGGGCGCGAGTCGGATTCATCAGCAGATTTGTGATCGTCAGTTGCGATTCGGCGAAAAGGGCGGCGGCACAAAGAAAAAATGCGGCGCTGGAAATGTCTCCGGGAATGCGTGCTTGGATGCCGTGCAGACGCTGGCCGCCGCGAATGCGGACCGCATTGCCATTGCGGTCGATGGTTGCGCCGAATGCCCGCAGCGCTAACTCGCCGTGATCGCGCGTACGCAGCGGTTCCTCGATAGTGGTTTCGCCGTGAGCCAACAACCCCGCGAACAAAAGTGATGTCTTCACCTGAGCGCTCGCCACCGGCATAGCATAGTGAATGCCTTTTAGCTGCGCGCCGACGATGCGGAGTGGCGGCTTACCATCCCGCGATTCGATTCTTGCGCCCATGGCGGTAAGCGGCGCGATGATG
>JASHNX010000058.1 GCA_030041415.1 Candidatus Sulfotelmatobacter sp. | reverse complement strand
GAACTCCATTCGCGGGGGCATTGGGGATTATCTTTGCCTTGCTCATGCCCATTTTCTACGGACTCATGGGATTTCTGATGGGAGCGATTGGAGGCGGTCTGTACAATCTTTTTGCAAAATTGGTCGGGGGTTTCGAATTGGAATTGGAGGAAAAACCCGACACACTATCGGCGCCGTATCCGATTGTGCCGCCGGCGAATCCAAATCTCAGTTCTTCATACTAGTTGTGGGAGGCTGTATGGTGGACATTGCAGCTCATTATTTGGAAGAAGCCGGCAAGCAGATGCGCGGGCACAAACGCATGGGAGAAGCTGCGATGGCGCAGCTTAGAGACGAGGATTTCTTTGTCACGATTGATCCCGAATCGAACTCGATTGCCGTTCTGGTCAAGCATCTGGCTGGAAACATGCGTTCACGTTTTACCGATTTCCTCACAAGCGATGGCGAAAAGCCGGACCGCTTTCGCGACCGCGAGTTCGAAATCACTTCGGGCACCACGCGCGCCGAAGTTATGAAATGGTGGGAAGAGGGTTGGAGCTGCGTGGTGAGAGCACTCGCAGCGCTTAATCCGGACGATGTGATGCGCACGGTCAGCATTCGCGGCGAGACGCATACCGCGCTGCAAGCCATCAACCGGCAGATTGCGCACTATGCGCAGCACGTCGGGCAGATCGTTTTTCTTGCCAAACATCTGCGGTCGAACGAGTGGAAGACGCTGAGCATTCCACGAGGGAAGTCGGAAGAATTTAAAATGAAAAAGCCGACGATCGAGAGAGCCTCCGAGCAGTTCGAACGAGGGTTGCCAAAATAGAGGTGGCCGTCAGGGTCTGCTCTTGCCGGCCGATCGGTACACGGGAACGGCCGCGGTGCTAGAATCATGCGTTTGCTCGTACGGCCTGAATTCCTATAGGTGTTCCCCATGCCATCTTCGATGCTTGCAGTGGTGAAGCCGGAAGCCGCGCCCGGCGCGGATATCCGCGAGGTCAAAGTTCCTTCCTTTGGACGGCGCGACGTTCTGGTAAAGGTCAAGGTCGCATCGATTTGCGGAACCGATCTGCACATTTATAACTGGGACCGATGGGCGCAGAATCGCATTCATCCCCCGCTGGTCCCTGGGCACGAATTCTGCGGCGAGGTTGTCGCCTTCGGCGATGAAGTTACCAGCGTCAAGGAAGGCGATTTTGTTTCTGCTGAGATGCATGTCGCCTGCGGCAAATGCCTGCAATGCCGCACCGGCGAAGCACACATTTGCCAGAACGTGAAAATTATCGGTGTCGATACCGACGGCGCCTTCGCCCAATACGTTGTCATTCCGGAATCGAATATCTGGAAGCTCGACCCAGCGATTCCGCAGGAATATGCGTCGATTCTCGATCCGCTCGGTAACGCCGTTCATACTGTCCTCGCCGGCGAGATCGCAGCTAAGACCGTCGCCATCACGGGATGCGGTCCAATCGGACTGTTTTCCATAGCTGTTGCCAGAGCGTGCGGTGCGACTACCGTTTTCGCGATTGAAGTGAACGAGCACCGCCGCAAGCTTGCCCGCGAAATGAAGGCGGATTTTGTCATCGATCCTTCGAAAGAGAATGCCACCGCGGTGGTGATGGAAAAAACCGCCGGGCTCGGAGTCGATGTTGTGCTCGAAATGGCCGGCCATCCCGATGCCATTCGGACAGCTTTCGATATTGTTCGTCGCGGCGGAAGAATTTCCCTGCTCGGTCTCACCTCTAAGCCCATCTCGCTGAATTTTTCCGAAGACATTATTTTCAAAGGCATCACTGTTCAGGGAATCAACGGCCGCCGCATGTACCAGACGTGGTATCAGATGACCGCGTTGCTCAAAGCCGGCAAGCTCGACTTGCATCCTGTGATCACGGATCGCATTTCCATGAAAGATTTCGGCAAGGCGATGGAGCGCCTGAAGACGGGCGAAGCGAGCAAGATTCTGGTGTATCCGAATGGTGTCAGGTAAATTTCAGGCGCCCAGGTTCAGCCTAGGCAGCGCGGATTTCCGGGAATTCTCCGAGAAGAGACAAATTGAGAGAGCTTATTGCAGACCTATTCGTCTCGCTTGACGGCTTCGCTTCCGGCGCCAGCGAGGCTGCGTTCTTCGGTTATTTCGGCCTGGAACTGGGGAAATGGATCGGTGAAAATCTTCGCAAGCCGCAACTGTTGATCATGGGCAGGGTCACCTATCAGGCGTTGTCACAGTTTTCGCCCGCAGGGACCGATGAGACTAGCAGACGCATGAGTGAGCTTCCCAAGCTGGTTTTTTCCAAGACGCTGAACGGGCCTCTGGGCTGGAAGAACGCACGCGTCGCCAATGGCCCGCTCGCCGAGGAGATCCGATCCCTCAAGGACGAGCCGGGCGATCCGCTTCGGTCGATTGGCAGTGTTAGTTTAGTAAGGAGCATGATTCGCTCGGGACTTGTCGACCGGCTTCGACTGATGGTTTTTCCCGTAATTCTGGGCGATGCCGGACGCGAAGCGATTTTCAGTGACTATTCACGGACGGCGCTCGAACTTATCGCCACGAAAGTTCTCGACTCCCGGCTCATGCTGCTCGAATACCGTCCCCAGCAGAGCACAGCGCTATAGAAACACGACTCTGCGCTCATATTAGAGTCGTGGGGAGTTTGAAGTCAGCCCAGTCCGGCGAGGTATTCATGACTACTGCAACCCGCATTAATCCGCTCTCCTATCTCACCGATCAACTCGATGAACTCAAAGCCAAAGGCACGCACTTCAAGTTGCGAGTGCTGGAAGACGAGCAGGCGCCGGTTTGCACATTCGATGGCAAGAAAGTCATCAACCTGGCATCGAACAATTATTTGGGGCTGACCACGCATCCCAAGCTGCGCGAAGCCGCGCTCGAAGCCACGCGCAAATATGGCGTGGGATCGGGGGCGGTGCGCACCATCGCCGGCACCATGCGGATTCACATGGAGCTGGAAGAAAAGATCGCTCGCTTTAAGAACGTCGAAGCTTGCGTAGTTTTTCAATCCGGCTTCGCCGCGAACGCGGGAACAGTCTCCGCAGTGCTGGGCAAAGAGGACTTCATCATCTCCGATGCTTTGAATCACGCGTCGATCATCGATGGCGCACGGCTTTCTCGGGCGAAGATCCTGGTTTTCGAGCATAAGAATATTGCGCAAGCAGAAGAAAAACTGGCAAGCGTAAAAAACGAGTCCGGCAAGAAACTGCTGATCACCGACGGCGTGTTTTCCATGGATGGCGACATCGGTCCGCTGCCCGCGCTCTGCGATCTTGCCGAAAAATACGGCGCGGTCATGATGGTCGACGACGCCCACGCCTCAGGCGTGCTCGGCCGCAACGGACGCGGTACTATCGACCATTTCAATCAACACGGTCGCGTCGATATTCAGGTAGGAACTTTATCGAAAGCCATCGGCGCACTTGGCGGGTATGTGTGCGGCACGCGCGATCTGATCGACTTTCTCTATCACCGCGCGCGGCCATTTTTGTTCTCGACGTCGCATCCGCCATCTGTCGCGGCGACGTGCATCGCAGCTTTCGATGTTCTCGAGCAAGAGCCTGAGCGCATGGAAAGACTCTGGGAGAACACGCGCTTCTGGAAAAAAGAACTCGGGCTGCTGGGATTCGATATCGGCGGCCGCACAACTCCCGCGAGCCAGACTCCGATTACACCCATCATCATCGGCGATGGCAAACTCACCATGGACTTTTCCCGTGAGCTGTTCAAAGAAGGCGTGCTTGGTACCGGAATTGCGTTTCCAACTGTGCCGGAAGGCAAGGCGCGTATTCGTACGATCATGACGGCCACGCACACAAAAGATGAATTAGAGCAGGCGTTGGAGGTGCTGGGGAGGGTGGGAAAACGGATGAGGATTCTAGCAGGGTGACGCGCAGACGGCGGGTGTCAGATCCTTCAACAAAACGCCGCGCTTCCTCGGCTGTGCAGCCGAGGCCGGCCGCTGTTCCGACATAAAGGAGTACGCATCAATTCGAGCGGTAAGCAATCTTCCCGCCCACTACCGTCGCCACAACTTTCCCCGTAAACTGCCAGCCATCGAACGGAGTGTTTCGCGAGAGGGAGCGCGATTTGGCCACCTCGAACGTCCAGCGCTTCTTGGGATCGAAAATCGTCGCGTCGGCAAAATTGCCTTTTACCAGCGATCCTCGCCCGCGCAGGTCGAATACCCGCGCCGGACCGGAGGTGAATAATTCAACGATCCGGGTGAGAGGAATTTTATGGTCACGATGCAGTTTTGTAATCGCCAAAGCCAAAGCCGTCTCCAGACCAGTAATTCCAAATGCGGCACGCTCGAACTCGACCTGCTTTTCGTGCGCGGCATGCGGAGCGTGGTCGGTGGCAATTGCATCGACCGTCCCATCGGCCAACGCGACGAGAATTGCTTCCCGATCGCTCGCCGAACGCAGCGGAGGATTCATCTTGAAATTCGTGTCGTATTCGCCCACGTTCTCATCCAGCAGCGTGAAATGATGAGGTGTTACTTCGCACGTCACGCGCGCCTTCGCCCGCTTGCCGCGGCGCACTGCCTTGAGCGCATCGGCGGTCGATAAGTGAGCGACGTGCAGGCGCGACTCACGAATCTGCTGCGCAAGTGTCACATCGCGATCAACAATGCTAGCTTCGGCCGCAGACGTCATGCCACGCAAGCCGAGGCGGAAACTGGTTGGGCCTTCGTGCATCGAACAATTCTCGGTAAGCCGAGTGTCTTCGGCATGCTGCACCACCGGCAGGTTCAACTCGGCGCCCAGGCGCAGTGCCGCCCGCATAATTTCGTCATCCAGGATGGGTTTGCCATCGTCGGTCACAGCGACTGCACCGGCATGCTGCAGGGTGACAAAGTCGGTGAGCGCCGAGCCGCGCGAGCCGCGGGTAGCCGCCGCGATCGGAAAAACATTTACCAGGGCACTACGTTCAGGACTACGCAGCCATACGACCCAGTCTTCGGTATCGACGACGGGTACGGTATTCGGCATGGTGCAAACAGCGGTGAATCCTCCGGCCGCTGCAGCGGCCGTACCGCTGGCAATGGTTTCTTTGTAACTCTGCCCGGGCTCGCGCAAGTGAACGTGCAGATCGATAAAACCCGGAGCTACGATCAACCCGCGGGCGTCGAATTTTTCTTCCGCTCCGGCTCGAATCTTGTTCGGGGGAGCAACTTCGGCGACACGGCCGTCGCGCAGCAGAATGTCCATAGCCGCATTGATCTTTGCCGCCGGATCGATTAGGTGCCCGCCCTTGATCAGCAGGCTAGGAGCGCGGGTTGTGGCTTTAGTTGGCATCCAGCAATCGCCGCTCTTTATGTTCTCGCTCGGCACTTAGCGCCATGTCTAGAAAGCAAATGCATAAATCCTTCGCGTCGCTCAGGATGACAAACGTGTTCCACGCTCGTCGAGACTTCCTCATTTTGCTTTTCCCAGCGCACGCGCCAGTATCGCCATTCGTGTGGGAACACCGTTGTGAACCTCATCCACTATGACCGACTGCGCACCGTCGGCCACTTCGGCGGTCAGCTCGAGACCACGAATGATCGGCCCGGGATGCATGACGATCGCATCGCGTTTTGCCAGCTGCAGGCGAGCCGCAGTCATCTGATAGTGTGCGATGTAATCCTGCAAACGAATCTTCTGCCCGGCCAGGCGTTCTTTCTGCAGACGCAGCAACATAATCACGTCAACCCCGCGCAACGCTTCCTCGATGTGGCGGGTGATGCGTAGACCCGGCACCAACGTCGAGGCAATCTCAGGAACGAACTCGGGGGGGCCGCAAAGTGTGATCTTCGCTCCGAATCGGGTCAGTAGATGACAATTCGAACGAGTTACCCGGCTGTGATAAATGTCGCCGATGATCGCAACATGCAAGTCTTTGAACGATCGTTTGTATTTGAGAATGGTGAAGGCATCGAGCAGGGCCTGAGAGGGATGCTCATGCATTCCGTCACCGGCATTAATGACTGGGATATCGAGATGGCTGGCCATGAGGTGAGGGGCCCCGGCAGAGGGGTGCCGGATCACAATCACATCGGCGCCCACGGCGCGCAGGGTGTAGCCGGTATCGAGTAAAGACTCGCCTTTCTCGATGCTCGATCCTGAGGACTGCACCAAAGTGGTGATAGCTCCAAGTGACTTCGCGGCGATCTCGAAAGAAGAACGCGTGCGCGTGGACGCTTCATAAAATAACAACACAATTCGCCGGTTGCGCAGCAGCGGCCGTGCTTTCAGCGGATTCATACGGCGGGCGAGCTTCAACAGGTCCAAGATTTCCTCGGAAGCCATGTGCTCGATGCCGAGAAGTGAACCGCGCGGAGGCTTGTTCATCGCGAAAAAAGGCAAACGCTGCATGATACGCGGGCAATGCCTGCGCGGCAAGACGGCGGAAGCCAGGTCCGAAATCTGCCAATCCGTGCTGCTATGGATACCAAGGGAATCTGCTGTTTACCGAATGTCGGCGAACCCGGTATCCGTTCGAAGGCCGCGCCCAGATTCCCGCCCCTACCGCTTCGGATGAAACGGCATTCCTGCGGCTTCATTCCTTGAGTGTCCCGCGCTCGCTGGCTCCGGGCTCTCCATAGGAAGATTCACTACAATCGGCTCGCGCCCATTTCGCACGACCACGCACTCGCACTCATCGTCGCCCGCATTGATCTCCTGATGCGGAACATACGGCGGCACATAAATAAAATCCCCGGGCGCCGCCTCTTCCGCAAATTCCAGGCTGTCGCCCCAACGCATCCGCACGCGACCGCGCACCACATAGAGCACCGTCTCCAGCTCTCCATGATGATGTGGACCGGTCTTCGCCTCCGGCTGCACCACCACCGTCCCGGCCCACAGCTGATTCGCTCCCGTCCGCGCATGCGTGATCGCCGCCGCCCGCGTCATCCCCGCCGTCTGCGGAGTGTTCGTGTCCATCTCCCCCGCCCGCACTACTTTCACTCCATGCGTCTTCCAATCGGTTTGACTCATGGCAGATAGTGTAAGGGAAAATTGTGGAAGAGCGGCCTTCAGGCCCGCATTAAGCGAATCTATGAACTACAACGGAGAAGCTTTAGCCCCGGAGCGCACACTCCGGCCCCTGCGGCGTCAATCACAAATGCATGCACAACCGTGGAAGAGCGGCGCTTCAGCGCCGCGTCAAGCGCTCCGAAGAAAGGCGGGCTTCAGCCCCTGTGGCACTTCATCCAGCTGCAACCCCGCACCCGTCGAAGAATACGGATACCCCGCCGCATCCCTCGCCACCTTCGCCCGCACCGGATTCAATCGTACATACTCGCAATGCCGCTGATAATCCTCCGCGTCACGAATCCGGTGATTCGTAAAACTCGGCTGCCACACCTGAATCTTGTCTATCTTTCCCAGGCGATACGAATATCCGCCCTTGATGAACTGCACCGCCCGCTCCAGCGAAATCTCAGGCGCTGGCGTCAGCAACAAATGCAGATGGTCCGGCATCACGACAAACTCGTGCAGCAAATACTTCCCTTGATCGCGATAGTCGGACAGAACGTCAATCAGAAGCCGGGCCCGAGCCTCCACGCGAAAAATCGGCATCCGTTGCCACGTAACCGTGGTGATGAAAAATGTCCGTTGCGATTCATCCATGCCCCGATCGTAGTGTCGAAACAGAAGATTCGATTGTGACATTCGTCACGCTGCGGGAAATTCGATCTCAGGATGGGAAAACCATCACAGGGGCTGAAGCCCAGGCTCTGCGCAGCAACGAACGCGGCCCTGAAGGGCCGATCTTCCACGTGACCGCAAACAGCATCTTCGAGATGACCGGTACAAACCGAGACGCATCCAAGAAAATCGATACCTAACCCGCTGCGGACAAATCGGACGTTCGCCGCTAAACCGAACGTTTGCGCGTGAACTGGATGTACGCACCGCCGCGGAAGAGCGGTTCCCTCAATCAACATGTCGATAGAGGACCCAGATTCATGCGCCACCGTGGAAGAGCGGCGCTTTAGCGCCGCGTCACGCGTGAGGGTGGTGGAAGAGCGGGCCTTTAGGCCCGCGTAAGGTGTGAGTGGGGCGGAAGAGCGGGCCTTCAGGCCCGCGTTAAGCGCAAAGATAAATGAACAGGGCTTCAGCCCCTGTGCTATCCGTCGCAGCCCGCGCATGATCTCTTCGATGCGTTTTTCGGAAACCCAAGCGTGTACCCCGCATCCCACACGCTGGGAACGGCCCCACCCAAGCCAAAATCGGACTTGAATGAGCCATCGGCCGCTTTTCAGTAAAGGCTTTCAGCGCGAAGATAATCTTTCTCCTCGAGTGAGCGAATCACTACGAGCGTAACCGCGGTCATGACCCTGTCGACGGAGCGGCGCAGGTCGGCATATGTTCCCTCACCTATGCCTGATCGCATCTCGCCGTGTCCAATTTTATTCCTGAACTCAAGGAGCTTGTTTATGTCCCCCGTGCCATTGCTCGCATGCGTTGTGATTGAAGCCCAAACGGAACAAGTTTTTGCTCAGCACCAAGGGAGTAAGATTCGACTCCATGTCAACCGCTCCATCAGGAATCTCGACCGCCCGCCTTAGGAGCTCGGCGGATCGTTCAATGAACTCCTTCTCTCTCGCAAAATTGTGGAGTTTGGCATCGTCAGGAAGTTGACGTCGAAAAATATCAGATTTCTTGTTCGGGCTACGAAGATCCCGAAATGCGACGGAGAGTGAGGCTGCCACGAGAGCATAATCTGCCTCATCGCACTGGACCTGCGCACGGTTGATTGCGGTGCAGTAGAGCGATAACGCAAATTTGCAAAATCCCTCGAAATGGGCGTAAAGCATTAAGACTAACGAGCGTCGGTACTGGTCCTTCTCCTCTGGGGCTTTGAGGCCCTCGCCAAGGTTCTGGAGGGCCCGAACCTCGTCGTCTCTCCAGAGACGCTCGGCCTCGAGTTCGGCCCTCAGGCTCGCAATATTCATAGACCCGCCTGAAGGTGGCCTCCTACGAAGTCGATCCGCTCGCGAAGAGGCCCGGATGAGTTTCTCCCTCCGCCGGTCGTAATTTTGATGAATTCTGGGTCGAGCTTGATGGCCCGAAGAAGGTCTCTCAGCACCAGCATTTGCGCATTATCGTTCGGGTCTAGTTTTCCTAGCACGGATTGGAGCCCGACGGTGATAGCCTCAAAGTGATACACACTGAATCCGCTGACCAGCCCGTCACGCTTCTTGTTCGCGTATGAGAAGGAATGTTCCGCCAGCGTCCTGTCGAGAACGGCAAACGTTTTTATGAAGACCTCCCTCTCCAAGTCGTAGTTGAAAGGCAGACGAATCGCAGGGTCGGAGATTTTCTCCATGTACTCTGTAAGAAAATCTTCTACGTCATGACTGAAATTATCTCGGTAGTTCTTGAACGCAAAAAAGCGGAGAACAAGCTCCTGATCAAAAGCGCCAAGTTTCGCACTCTGAGTCAAACTATCCGTGCATCGCGCGAAGTCTTCGGTCTTGCTTAGTTCGATTATGAAATCGTTAAACGTTGGGTCGAGCAGGCGAATGGTGCAATTGCGCACCTGTTGCGGCGTAAGAGCCTGACCACCGGTATTGAGCCTTTTGAACATAAAGTACTTAAAGCGGGGATCGCTGCCTTTCCGCACTACCTCGACACGCACGAACGCTCGCTTTAACCGAATCTGAAGCGCAGTGCCCAAATCGTCATATGTTCGCCCGTTGAGCTCCGGCACAATGTCGCAATCTATTAGGGTCAGCTTCTCGCCTTTCTCAACGGGCGGGTCCAGATGCGGCGCTGACAGCTCGCCTCTGAGGTGCAGGTACGACGAGATGCGCTGTAAGCCGTCGATCAACAAATACCTTCCCTCCTCTTGCTCCACGACGTAGATCGGGGGTACTGGCATTTCGAGAAGAAGAGATTCGATAAATCTCGATCTGGCCCCCTCTGGCCATTGGAACAACCGCTGATAGTCCGGACTAATGTCGAGCTCCTGATCTTTGTACATATCCAGAAGCTCGTTAAAAGACAGATCGAGACTCTGGGTGTGAACCTTTACTAACGTGTCGTCGATCGCGCTCAATAACGCGACAACATTTGGTTCGGCTTCCCTTGGCATTACTTCTTGCCTCCGACTTAGCTCTTCGAGAAGCACAAGACGGATTCAACCGCAGTGTGCTGACAACGATATTTCTTAGTCCGTGGGTTAATCCGGGCCATTGTACGGGAAAGCTCGAAATCTTGTCTGCGATCTAGATTGAGGCCGCTCAGTTGGGCGATTTCTCCAAAGATCGAGGCCAAGTCATTGCGGATGTTCTTGTAGTAGGAGTCTTGAACGACAAGAACGCACCTTCCGCCCGCCCGCATAACCCGTCCTATTTCGGACACAGATTGAGCGATTGAGGAAAAATACTGCAGATGTGTCCGCAAGTAATAGGTCTCGGACGCCTTCGAGGGATGATTGCGTAAGATATCGAGAAATCGCAGACATGTCGGTCCCCACTCCTTCGAGGGAGAACGTACGGACCCATTTACCGTTAAAGTCCCCGTTAAAGCGTGCCGAAGGTTCCGAAGACGCTCTCCACCGAAGCCGAGGACGGCCAACTCCGGTTTCGTCGCTATCGCATAATCAATGCGGGTACAGTACGGCGGCGAAGCCAAAACAAAATCGACAGAACCATCCCCCAGGGGCAAAGACTCTGCGGCGGCGAGATCTACCCGTGCCCTTCGGGCCCTGCCATCCACTTGTTCAATTGATGCCGACGATGCCATCCTCTGGCAAATCGTCCGGAACATCGTACCCACGGTTCCTTGTCTAACGCGAATGCGCTGCTTGTCCCTCTTTGCATCCCTAACCCAGGTCGGATTCGACGATAGGAACGGCGCAATCATCGTCCGCACGACGCGGAAGAGCGAAAGATAAAAGAAGGCAACCTGCGCATGCATGAACCACGCTTTGTGGCCGTTGCGCCCCTCGTTACGACTGTAGCTGGATAGATCGCAAAAGCACTTCTCGACAGCCCTTATCTCGGAGACGGCATCATCCGAGAACCAAACCAACAGCGGGTCATCTTTCTCTAACGCAGCGATACGTCGCCTCCATTTTGATGAACTGCGGAGGATCGTTTCAATAGCAGCTAAGTCACCATGGTCTACCAGCTTCGCCTGCCCCACCACTACCATAGCGGGGTTCAAGTCGAAACCAATTCCTCGCCTGCCATTTAGGGCGACAGCTAGAGTACTCGTTCCAGTGCCATTCCAAGGATCTACCACGAGCGCGGCTGGTCGGAGCTGTGCAGACGCGATAATCTCTCGAGCGAAGGGCAGAGAAAAACTAGCGTAAAACGAGTACCAGTCCTGTCGGCCTTGAGGGCGAGTCCGCTTACGCTTGGGATTGATTATCGTTAGTGATTGCGCGGGCGATTGCATCGGTTATGCCGGTGCGGCGAAAAAAAGGAGTGAGCGTCTGCAGCCGCCGCCCACTCCAGCGAATCGGTATTTCGTATCTACGAGCACCCGCTCGTGCTTCCGCAACTGCTGCACCGGTAGCAGCTCCCATTCCGAGTCATGATGCTGCCGCAGAAGCTGCACGTCGGAGCATCTCCCAAATCCACAATCCCCGCCAGCGCGTCCGCCGCATGGATGGAACCAGACCCAAGTCTTCGGTCTTCGGTCGTCGGCCGCGAACCCGACACGCCTTCGGGGTCGGCGATCTCCGACGACTGAGGACCGACAACCGACGGCTTCAGCCGCAGATTCTCAAACAGCATCTGCTGCTGCCCGGTCAAAAACCGCAACTGCAGCCAGCGGAAGATGTAGTCCATGATCGACTTGGCAAATCCAATATCCGGATTGCCGCTCCATCCGCTCGGCTCAAACCGCGTATGCGCAAACTTTTCGCACAGCAGCCGCAAGGGCACGCCATGCTGCAGAGCAATCGATGCGGTCAACGCAAAGCTGTCCATCAGCCCGCTGACCGTCGATCCTTCTTTTGCCATCGTGATGAACAACTCGCCCGGCTCTCCATTCGGATAAAGCCCGACTGTGATGTATCCCTCATGCCCGCCGATATTGAACTTGTGCGTGATCGACGCGCGCTCTTCCTGCAGCTTGTGCCGCACCGCACGCGGCGGAGCGTTCAGGTTTTCTTCTTCCTGCATTTGTGTGGAGCGGCCGCCCTCGGCCGCTTGGTTGCCGGCAGAGGCCGTCTTCGTCCCAGCCGCCGAAAGCGGCTGCGATTGCTTGCATCCGTCACGATAGATCGCCACGGCCTTGATCCCCAGCTTCCATGCCTGGAGATACGTTTCCATGATGTCTTCCACGGTTGCGCCATTCGGCAGATTCACCGTCTTCGAGATCGCTCCGGAGATGAATGGCTGCGTCGCCGCCATCATCCGCAGGTGTCCCATGTACGCGATCGACCGTGTTCCCTTCGCCGGCTTGAACGAGCAATCGAACACCGCCAGATGCTCGTCTTTAATATTCGGAGCGCCCTCAATCGTTCCCGTCGCATCGATGTACGAAACGATCGCGTCCGCCTGCTCGTGCGTGTACCCGAGCTTGAACAGCGCCGACGGCACCGTCTGATTGACGATCTTTATCATCCCTCCGCCAACGAGCTTCTTGTATTTCACCAGCGCGAGGTCCGGCTCCACCCCGGTAGTATCGCAGTCCATCATGAAGCCGATGGTGCCGGTGGGGGCGAGCACGGTGACTTGGCTGTTGCGATAGCCGAATTTTTCGCCGTGGGCGAGAGCTTCGTCCCAGCAGGCTTTGCTCGATTCGTAGAGCGCGGTGGGGACATTGTTCTTATTAATGTTGTTGACGGACGCACGATGCATGCGAATGACGTCAAGGAACGGCTCGCGGTTGATGTACCAGCCGGGGCAGGCCGTGCCGGGCATCTTAGCGGCGTCGTGAACGCCGAGGCGAGTTGCGACGGTCTCGGTTGCGGGGGCGAGTGGAGAGCACAGTTCGGCGATGCGCGAAGATTGCAAATAAGCTTCGCCGCACATGATAGCCGTGACGCAGGCGGCGTAGTCGCGGCCGGCGTCTGAATCGTAAGGGAGACCGGCGGCCATCAGCAGCGCGCCGAGATTGGCGTAGCCGAGGCCGAGCGGACGATAGTCATGCGAGTTGCGCATGATCATTTCAGTCGGGTAGCCGGCGTTGTCGACGAGGATTTCCTGCGCGGTAATCAGAATGTCGACGGCGTGGCGATAGGCTTCCACATCGAACGTGCCGTTGGGCGCAAACTTCAGAAGATTGAGACTTGCCAGATTGCAGGCGGAATCATCGAGGAACATGTATTCGCTGCACGGATTCGATGCGTTGATGCGCGCAGTGTTCTTCGACGTGTGCCAGCGATTGACGGTCGTGTCGTATTGCATGCCGGGATCGCCGCAATGCCAGGTAGCTTCGGAAATTTTGTGCAGCAGGTCTTTGGCTTTGTAGGTCTTCATGACGCTGCCGTCGGTGATCGACTTGGTAGAGAAATCGGTGTCGCGGACGACGGCGTACATGAAGTCATCGGTGACGCGGACAGAGTTGTTGGCATTCTGGAAGAAGATCGACGAATACGCGTCGGAGTCGGGATGCGAGCCGTCGTATCCCATGGCGACGAGCGCATGGGCTTTGGCTTCTTCTTTCTGCTTGCACTCGATGAAGTCAACAATGTCGGGGTGGTCGACATTGAGGATGACCATCTTCGCGGCGCGGCGAGTTTTGCCGCCGGACTTGATGACGCCAGCGAAGGCGTCGAATCCTTTCATGAAACTGAGCGGTCCGCTGGCAGTGCCACCGCCGGAAAGAGTTTCGGTGGATCCGCGCAGGGGAGAAAGATTCGTCCCGGTTCCCGATCCCCACTTGAAGAGCATGCCTTCGGTCTTGGCTAGAGTCAGAATCGAATCCAGCGAATCTTTTACCGAATTGATGAAGCAGGCGGAGCACTGCGGCCGCTTGTATCCGGTGACGCCGAACTCGACTTGCTGCGTCTGCGGATTCCAGTGCCAGTTCTGGCCGTCGGACTTTGGCTCGATGCGGTCGCATCCAACGTTGAACCAGACGGGCGAGTTGAAGGCAGCGTACTGGCGCAGAAGGATGTGCGCGAGCTCATCGTGGAAAGTTGCGCCGTCTTCCGGCGTCTTGAAATAGCCCTGCGCCATACCCCAATCGCGGATGGTTTCGGCGACGCGGGTCACGAGCTGGCGGACGCCGGTTTCGCGCTCAGGCGTGTTGATCTTTCCGTGCAGATATTTCGAGGCGACGATGTTGGTCGCAGTCATCGACCAGTCTTTGGGGACTTCGACATTCTTCTGCTCGAAGATGACATTGCCGTGAGCGTCGGTAATGGCGGCGGTGCGGAGTTCCCATTCGAGTTCGTCATAGGGAGACACGCCTGGTTTGGTGAAGAAGCGGCGGAAGGAAAGGCCGGTGGTCTTCTTAGACGGCGCTTGCGGGGCAGCGGATGTAGTTTCAACAGGGGTGGTTTTGAGCTCCGGCATTGTTCTCTCCATCAATAATTAGATTCTAGTCAACATCGGCCGATTCGGGGGATCGGGTGGTGCGCAGAACGTGCAATGGATGCGCCTGGATCTGCCTTTTAAAGATCAAGTCTTCCGCCGCTGCTTAGCGGCTAAAGCCGCGCAATTTAAAGAACGATGTCTCTCGGCACGGCTAAAGCCGCGCCCCGATACAAATCATGCTCGACGCAGCGCTAAAGCGCCGCTGTTCCACCTCCTGGCTCGGTTCAGAAGCCGGAGGGGAATGGCTGCGGACAGTGCAGATTGCTGCCGGCTCCGGTCTGCAGATGGGAGCGGGCAGGTGCGGGCTCGGTTTCGGCACCGACGGCGAACGGTTCCGCGCCGATTCGCGCCTCGCCTTTCGTATCCTCTTTCGCGGCGTTCTTAGCACCCCAAGGCCAGGGCGAGGGTGAGGAGTTCCGCGCCACATTTTCCGAGGAGAGTTCCAGCGACGAAGAAAAGTCGGAGGCGACGCCGGAGGCTTTTCCAGCGGAGTTGCGCATCCACTGATTCAAAGCGGTGCAGATGCTGCGGCGCTGATGGGCATCTTCGACCACAACGAAGCGGACGAAACAGTTGCCGGCATGGAGGCGAGCACGCATGGGATTCACATAAGTGAACATGCGATCCAGAACAAAGGCCATGTTGTCGTCTTCTGAGAACTGGACGACGGCGAGCATACGCTTGGATGGCACTTCTGCGGCTAAAGTCGGATCTTTTTGGCGTTGCGATTCGCAGCGCTGAAGGGATGCGCCACCCGAAACCGCCTCGGTGCCCAAATTCATGATCTCTTCGGCCAAGGCGAAGATGCCGGGCTTGCTGGGCACCACAAGCAGGCTGTGCGGAGAATCGCAACGGAACCAGCGGGACCATTGCAGGCGGCGCGGATCCACCGGGCGATCGAGGCCGTGACGGGCCAGCGAATCCGAAACGAGACGGGTTAATGCTTCCATCGAGGGGCTCCAGTTTTTATGATCAGCGGCCAACTATGACCGCCGATCGATTCATCGATCTTTGTCCATGTCCGTTCGTCGATCTTTCTGCGTCTTGATCCGTCGATTTGTGGTTGAAGCTTTTTCGTTCACCGGGGGGAGGTTTCGGGGAACGGTCACCGCAGCTTGATTTGGGGAAACCGCACCCGCCCGCCAGGGATTCGGTTTCCGGTTATTGGTTTACGGGAGCGGTCAGTCACTGCTTGCTGAGCCCCTTCCGTCGATTTATTCCTGACCTTGTTCCTGGTTCCTGTCCCGTTCCCGCGGGACCGGAATAAGGGGTACGGGATTGCCAAGTTACTCCCCCTTATTGTAGCTGTCAAGAGGGAAACACAATAGGTTGTATCCTCAACAATGACGGGCTTGATGCCGGGTTGGCAGCCTTGTTTTCCACAATGGAAATTCATGAGTTATTCATAAAACCCGGGGGCTAAAGCCCCGGCATTCGATATGGACCGTTTACGCGGCCCTAAAGGGCCGCTCTCCCACGTCTCAATCCCGCGTCTCAATCCCGGCATCTCAATACCACGTTTTGATCCTGCGCTTCGATCCCACGTCTCGATCCCGCATCTCAATGCCACGTCTTGATCCTGCGTTTCGATCCCACGTCTCGATCTCGCGTCTCAATACAACGTCTTGATCCGACGTCTCAATACCACGTCCAATCCGAAGTCTCGGTCTGCATATCGCAGCACCAAGGGGCCGCTTCCACGGCAAAGCCGGCGTTCGCGGCGGTGTTAGTGTTTCGTTCTTCGAATCTCCACCCAACCGAAAACGCATCGGGTGGAGGGCTAACAAGTTTCAGCCGCCGATGGCGATCCGAGTCGGCGGTAAAGGTTGATTGCGGGCTGGAGGGATACGAGAAATTCCGGGCGAGACGCCGGGGTTGGTTCGCATCTGAGATTGATCGGCGACGATGGGCACATAGATATCTTCGAAGATCTGCCGCGAAGCGATACGGAGAACGCCGTCGGAAAACTCGACGAGGTAATCGCCCTTGCGGCCGGAGTGCTGACGCCCGAGATCGTCGGTGAAGGTGAAACTGCCAGTGAGCTGTTTGGCTTTGACGAGGAAGCGAGTGCGATAAGTGATCCAGGGATTTCGCGCTTTCATGGCCGGTCGTTTTTCTTTTTTACGCTGATGATGCCGTTCTGTAAGTAATGCCATTGCCGAACAGGTGAAAGATTTTCGTCGAGGGTGAGACCGAATGTACGAGGGAATGGACGCGGGGTCAATTCAGTATTTTTGGTGCAACTGAGGAAAATGGCGGTAACGAGATTTGCCAGGGAACTCGCGTGGAGAAAGCCTTCAAACATGCACCGCTAAGGTTCATCAACAGGAGCGTATTCGCACGCGGAAACTTCGCGGGAGGATAGGTTAAGAAAGGGCTCGGCAAATTCTCCACAGAGGGTACACAGGAAATGCAGAATGAAAATTGCGCGAGAGGCGTTTGCGGTTGAGTGGAAATGTGGAAGGGTTGAAATCCCACCGTGCAAAGAACGCGACTCTTCGGGAGGCTCAGGGCAGGCAAGGGTGAGACAACCGGAAAAACAAGAGGCGGACACAAGGGCCCGCCTCACGAGAGAAACGAAGAAGCTTAGCGATGCGACATGGCCGGCTCGAGCACGGTCTTGCCGGATTTGAAGGCCTCGTAACGGGTGTTGATCTCGTCCCAGTTAACGACGTTCCACCAGGCGGCAAGATATTCGGGGCGACGGTTGTTGTATTTGAGATAGTACGCATGCTCCCAGACATCGTTGCCGAAGATTGGGTAGTGACCCTGCGAAAGGGGACTATCCTGGTTGGGAGTGGACATGATGTGCAGATCGTCGCCGCCTTTGCTGGCCAGCCAGACCCATCCGGAGCCGAATTGCTTGGCGCCGGCATCATTGAACTTGGCCTGAAAGTCCTTGAAATTGCCAAAGGTTTTTGTGATCGCCTGGGCGATGGGACCGGTGGGATCGCCGCCGCCTTTGGGCTTCATGATCTTCCAGTACATGGAATGATTGACGTGGCCGCCGCCATTGTTGCGGACTGCGGCGCGAATATCCTCGGGAACCGAGTTGAGGTCGCGGAGAATCTCTTCGGCGGATTTCTTGCCGAGTTCGGGATGCTTCTCGATCGCGGCGTTGAG
Source organism: Candidatus Sulfotelmatobacter sp. (assembly GCA_030041415.1). GTDB lineage: Bacteria > Acidobacteriota > Terriglobia > Terriglobales > Acidobacteriaceae > Sulfotelmatobacter. The sequence continues at coordinate 13,956 of JASHNX010000058.1, read as the reverse complement.
ATTCTTCACGTAGGCGCCGTGATGCATGTCGTGATGCAGCGTCATCGTTTGCTTGTCGATGGTAGGCTCGAGCGCCGCGTAGTCATAAGGCAGAGGGGGTAATTCAAAAGCCATGATTTTCTCCTCCAGAGTTCTTATTGTACTGATGATGGCGGGAAAAGTGGGGATTCAAGGGGGAATCCCACTCTAGCAAGGAAGCGAGCCGAGCGCGCGAGTTGTTGCGGCGCAAAAACCGCGCCGCTTCGCGCGGCTCACCCAGATCCTTCACTGCGTCAAAAGAGGCTTGTTCAGGATGACAATTTCACCAATGCGGCCGCACTTTGTCCATCAGCGCGTTGTAGCGGGGATCGGAATGCAGGCTCTCCAATTCGGGGTCGGCGTCGACAAACGTCAGGAAGATCGAGCGATCGGAATAAGCCTTCTCCAGAGAAGCGAGCGCCTGATCTTTCTCGCCCAGGCCCAAGTACACCTCGGCCAAATTGTATGGAGGCACATAGATTTTCGCTTGTGGATTTGTAAGCTGCTTGAGAATCCTTTCGGCGTCATTCTTTCGGCCCATTTTGCCGTAGAGGTGTCCTAACTCTGCCAGCGGGACGGGTATTTCTGTTTCAAACTCGGTGGCTTTTTGCAGTCCATCCAGAGCGGCAGAAATATTTCCCTGTTGTTCATAGCTCGTGCCCAGCATCATCTCGGGCATCCAATAATTCGGGTCCAGATCAAGCGCTTTACGAAGCTGCTTCTCCGCTTCGTCGTAGCGATGCGCGTAGTAAAGGCTCCCGCCGAGAAAACCGTTGGCTTCCAAAGCGGAAGGCTCCTGCTCAACCCCAAGCCTGCCTTCTTCAATGCCCTGCTCAACGCGTCCTCCGAGAACGAGAAAATAACCATAGAACGCATGCGCCTGGCTGTTGCGCGGGGATAGTTCGATGGCGCGCTGGAACTCTTTCTCGCCAGCTTTCCAATCGTAGTCATAAGTCCACTTCACCCAGGCCATGGCGATATGGGCTTCGGGATTCGATTCGTCGAGCTGCAAGGCCTTCTGAGCAGCTTCTCTCGCCGGGGGTATCGAGTCTTTTGGCGACAGAAAAAAATCGTCGGCGATGACGTAGGAGTAGGCGATCCCGGCATAGGCCGCCGCGTAGTTTGGATCCAATTGGATGGCCCGACGAAATTCGCCGATGCCCAGATCGGTGTCGGCTCGCGTGTATTTCTCGATGTGGTAGCGGCCTTTGAGGTAGAGCTGATAGGCTTCGGAATTTTGCGTGCCGGTCTTGGCAACGCTCTGCTTGTCGGCGCCGCTCAGTTTGGGTTGTAACACGCCGGCTAGCTCGCTGGTGATGGCGCCTTGCAACTGGGAGGCGTCGTTGATGCTGCGAGTGTAATGTTCGCCCCAGAGTTGCGCTCCCGTGGTCACGTTCACCAGTTCGGCTTGGACATCGAGTTCATTGCCGTGTTCGGCTACGCGGCCGGTAAGCACGGCATCAACATGCAAATCGCGGCCGACGCCTTGCGGATCATCCTGCCGCGACTTGTAACGGGAAACTGTACTGCTGGCCATCACCTGAAGATTGGGAAGGCGCGAAAGCGAATTGGTGATCTCTGCCGAGATGCCGTCGCTGAGGTAATCCATCTCGGGATCTTTGGCAGCGTTGGCAAAGGGAAGCACAGCGAGAGAATGGATGCTCGTGCCGACAGGCGCGTGAGGCCACAAAAAGCGCCAGGCGAGAAGCGAGGCCAAAGCCAGAACGATGACCGCGCAACCACCGAGGATGAGAGCGAATGAGGGCCTGCGAGGTTTGGTCTCGAAGGGAACGCCTGCAACACTCTGGCTGTCGAGGTCCCGTTTCAGGCGCTTGAGCTCCGCGCGCATCTCGGCGGCGGACTGATAGCGAACTTCGCGATCTTTTTCGAGCGCCCGCTGTATGACTTCCTCGAGCTTGGATGGAATTTCAGGATTAATGCGGAGGGGCGGCACGGGCGCACGGTTCAGGATCGCCTCGAAAACTACACCGGATGCTTCTCCGCGAAAGGGAAGCGCGCCTGTGGCCATCTCATAGAGCACAACTCCGAAGGAGAAGAGATCAGTTCGGGCGTCGAGTTCTTTGGCGCGAACCTGCTCGGGCGACATGTAGGCGATGGTGCCAACGGTAGCGCCAGCGCTCGTCAGATGCGCCTCGTCGACGGCCTGGGTCATTGTCTTCGCCGAAGCGATCTGGCTGGCCGAAATGCCGGCGGGCGCGACCTTCGCCAGCCCGAAATCGAGAATCTTGGCGTGCCCGCGCTCGGTAACAAAAATGTTGGCCGGCTTGATATCACGGTGAACGATGCCTTTCGAGTGAGCTGCGTCGAGGGCGTCGGCGATCTCAAGGGCCAGACTGAGCAACACGTCAGTTTCGAGCGGCTTGCCTGAGATTTTGTGCTTCAGGGTGACGCCTTCGAGAAACTCCATGGCGATGAACGCCTTGCCATTTTCATCGCCGATGTCATAGATGGTGCAGATCCCGGGATGATTCAGTGCGGACGCAGCTTTTGCCTCGCGCCGAAACCGCTCCAGAGCCTGAGGGTCGCGGGCGACTTCTTCGGGGAGAAACTTGAGCGCGACGAAACGGCTGAGACGGGTGTCTTCGGCCTTGTAAACCACACCCATACCTCCTCCGCCGAGTTTTTCAAGGATGCGATAGTGCGAGATGGTTTGGCCGATCATGCGACGAAGGCGCAGGCGTGAATCGCGAGTCGGCTAATCTTACGGACGCGGCAATCGCGCGTCAACGAACCCGGGGGGTAGCGCGGTCAGGAGGTGGTTGCTTTGGCGTTTGCAGCGGGAGAGCCGAGGACTTCGCGGACTTTGCGGGCAAGGCTTTGCAGAGTAAAGGGCTTCTGCAGAAAGGCTTTGTGCGATTCGTTGGCTGGAAACGCGTCCTGGGCGTAGCCGGATAAATAAAGGACCTTCACGGTCGGGCGTACGGCGAGCAGTTGCTGGGTAAGCTCGTGGCCGCTAAGGCCGGGCATGACGACGTCGGTGATGATAAGGTGCAGAGCTTCTTTATGCGCGGCGGCGACGGCGAGTGCGCTCTCGCCGTTGGCGGCTCCGAGAACACGATAGCCGCGGGATTCAAGGGTTTCGCGAACCAGCTGGCGAACCGATTCCTCGTCTTCGACGAGGAGGATGGTTTCCGACCCGCCGGCGGAAGATGGTGACGCGGCACTGGAAATAAGAGCGTCGCAGGGTTCGTCGACGCGGGGAAGATAAATGGTGAAGGCGGTGCCGCGACCGAGTTCGCTCTGCACGAAAACGTATCCGCCGCTCTGCTTGACGATGCCGTAGACGGTGGAAAGTCCGAGGCCGGTGCCTTTGCCTTTTTCCTTGGTGGTGAAAAACGGTTCGAAGATGCGGGCCTGGGTTTCACGGTCCATGCCGTGGCCATTGTCGCTAACCGAAATCGTGACGTAAGAACCGTTCTTGATGTAGGAGTGTTCGGGCCGCTCGGAGTCGTCAAGGATAACGCTGGAGGTACGAAGCGAGATTTTGCCGCCATTGGGCAGAGCGTCTTTGGCATTCACGACGAGATTCATGATGACCTGCTCGAGCTGGCCGGCATCGGCGCGGGTGCAGCCAATGGCTGGAGAAAGCTGGGTAGTGAGCTCGATATCTTCGCCGATGAGGGGACGCAAGAGACGCTGCATGTCGGAGACGATGGCGTTGACGTCGACGACTTTGAGTTCGAGAAGCTGCTTGCGGCTGAAGGCGAGAAGCTGACGGGTGAGCGTGGTGGCGCGGTCGGAAGCCTGCTGGATGGCATCGGCTTTCGAATATAACGGGTGATCGGGGCTGAGCTGGTTGAGGAGGACTTCGGTGTAGCCACCGATGACCATGAGCAGATTGTTGAAGTCGTGGGCGATGCCGCCGGCCAGCCGTCCAACGGCTTCCATCTTTTGCGCCTGGCGGAACTGATCTTCGAGGACGCGGCGCGCGGTGATGTCTTCGGCAATAGCTTCAACAACGTCGGCCGGTTTGTCGCCGGCGGCCACGGCGCGGCCGCTGATGCGGACGGTGATCAAGCCGCCGTCATTTCGCTTCCAGCGAACTTCCACGCCATCGATGCGGCCAGTGCTGCGGAATTCCTCGATCAGGCGGGTGTATTCGGCAGGATCGGCGAAGACCTGTTTTTGCGGATCGAGGCCGAGAACTTCGAGAGCGGAACTGTAGCCGAGCATGCCGATCAGAGCGGGATTCACGTCGAGGAAGCGGCCATCGAGGCTGGAGCGATAGATTCCGTAAACAGCGGTTTGAATCAGGGAGCGATAGGAAACTTCGGAGCGGCGCAGCGCCTGCTCGTTGCGCTTGCGGTCGATAGCAGCGGCCAATTGCTGAGAGACAAGCGTGAGGACATCGAGGTCGCGCTCGCCGAAGCGAAAATTCTCGTTGTGATTCTTGAGGATCAGCACGCCGAAGATACGCTGATTCACCTTGAGTGGAATGCCGAGCCATTGCTGGGGAAATGTCCCGTCGTATTCGATTTCTCCGCGTCGTTGCAGTTGTCGGCCGAGTTCCGGCGTGCAGAGCAGAGAATCGCCGGTCCGGAGGACATATTCAATAAGGCCGTGCGAGAGCTTGCGGGGGGTGGGAGTGGACTCCTGCTCGTCGACGAAATAGGGAAAGCTGAGCAGGTTGGATTCGGGATCGAGGAGTGCGATCGAGAAATTGCGGGCTGATGCGAGTTCATCGACGATGCCGTGTACGGCAGCGAAGAACTGCTGCAAGTCCTGAGTCGCGGTGGATTTTTCGGCGATACGGTAGAGGGCGGAACTGAGGCCTTCGGCGCGCTTGCGCTCGGAGATGTCGCGATAAACGGCATAGAAAGCGTTTATTTTGCCGTCGATGATGAGAGGAGCCGAGGAAACCGAGACATCGAGCAGGCTGCCATCTTTGCGGCGGCGCTTGGTTTCGAGCGTCAGACGCTCGCCGCGCTGCAGGCACTGGGCAATCCACTGGGCTTCGGCGGCGCGATCAGAAGGGAAAACCAATTCATCGATTGACCGATTGTGGGTGTCGGCGGAAGTGAAGCCGAACATGCTCTCAAATGCGGGGTTTACGCACTCGACGCGAAACTCCTGGTCGACGACGATGACGGGGTCAGGCGAATTCTGGAAAATCTGTTCGAGATAGATGCGCCGGGTTGCGAAATTGTTTTCGTGCGATTGGGAGCTCAATTCCGGGCATCGCCAGGAAAGCTCGCAGGGCTGCGCGGCGGGATTGGAAGTTTCCGGCGGAACGAATGAGGGAGGCGCTCCATGATCGAGCGCTTTGCGCAACGTCTTGGCACGCGCGAGCTCTCGCGAGCGGGTGACACGTTCCCCCATTTTCCGAAGCTCCCCCTCTGAAGCTCAGACAGGAAATGGTAGAACGCATGGGGATTAACTCGAAAGTTACTCAGGTAATGAGAGGAAGCCAATCACGGGCGATGAGGAACTTTAGTGGACCAATAGGAAGGTCGCGTCGCTAGTTGCGATGCCACAGAACGGCACCGCGGCGCGGTCGCTCCCCCAGATTCCTCACTGCGCAAAAAACGCTTGTTCGGAATGACAATGTCAGGCGTCGCGCTGGTTTCAGCTCTTGTTGGCGAGCATTTCGCAGACGCGGCGGATGGTGTCGCGCTGGGTTACAGTGAGAGTGAGAAATTCGAAGCCATAGCGCAGGCCATCCGTGTAGCGGACGACCGCGCGGACCTTCAATGGATACGGACTCAGGGGAAGCGGGATTTCGAGCGAGACGATTTCGCCGGTTTCGAGCTTGCCGGTTAGCGTTGCGCCGATACCATCCTGGCCCAGTTCGGTGGAGTGTCCCCAGCAGTCGGCGAATTCGCCGTTCTGAAACATGCGGACTTGAATGCGGGAATCGAGGGCATAGCGGGGATATCGGCGAGTGTGCTTGCCCGGCGTTGCCGGTTTACCGTTCGCGAGTTTCTTGCCGGGAGAAGCCATAAACTCAGTTGCTAGTGGTCAGTGGCCAGTCGCCAGGTTCACAGTTGACCTGCTTGCCGGCCACCGATTAACTGATGACTGCCTCTCTAATTTCCATGCAGGAGATATCCCTGTTGCAGCGGGAGTTTGCCTGCGATCTTGATTACGGACACACTGCTGTTGATCGAGTACACATCGACCACGCCGACGGCTCCGGGAATCGAAGCGACCTTGTTTACGAGATCGTCATCGGAATTGGCGATGACGATGGCAGGGTGGTTGAAGCGACCACGATTCGAGGTGACGATGAGACCGTTCACATCGTTTTCGGACATGCCATAAATCTTTTCCAATACCAACTTCATTTCAGGCGCGGAAGGCGGGCGCATCACAAAGGTGACGGGCTTGCCATCGGGCCAGTGGCTGCTTTGGGCCTTGCAAACTTTAACGAGATCGGCGACGGTGATTCCGCCGTCATGCGAGCCAACAGCATTGGTTTTGTTGGAGACCAGCGCAAGATCACGCGCCGGCGCGAGCGCCGTAGCGAGGACGACGAACAGAAATGCACGCACGAAACGATGGTCGAGCAACGCAATCTCCAACAAACAGTGTTTGAGGGTCATTGTGCGGGAAGATGAGTGATTTCTTAAAGGTAACTAAGGTCACAAGGAAGACGGAAGTTGGCGGACAAGGCCGGGTAAGCATAAATAAGAAGAGGCGCGGCCGAGGCCGCGCCTGTTCATGTTCTGTGTGGATGTCTTAATTCTTTTTCGACTTCGCCGCGTGAGGATGAAACACGAGCGGACGCGGCACGTACATGGCGTGTGGCGCGGCTACGGCAGAAGACGAAGGGGTGGTTTGTTGGATGAAGACGCCGGTAGCAACCTGGCCGTTATCCATTTCGACGAACGGGAAGGTTGTGCCATCGACGGTGTAGTAAATGAGATCGAGGCCGCCTTCCAGGGTGGCGCTGCTGCCGCTGCTATTGCTGGCGGTCGCACTGATTGTGCCGCGGCCGTCGGACGGTGCGGTGAACGTGCCCGTGAACGGGACGCCATATACGGTCTGCACTGCGGAGTTTTCGTCGATGGCGCCGTAGCTAAAGGTTCCGCCGCTTGCGGTTTGGAACTCGGCGATGTCATCGACTTCAGTGTATTGTCCTGTCGAACTGTTTTCGCCGGAGAGATTCAGCCCGAAGCCCTCCGGGACGCCCAAAGCCGCCGAAGCGCTCTGGTCATAGACGGCACCTGACATCATTCCGGAGTCGTCGATTTCAAGCAGGAGCAGACCGCTGCTGGTGGGATAAGCCGCATACGTTGAACCTACAGGAAATGTAGTTAGCGTGAGTACAGAACGCGCACCGGTTGTAGCAACGGTGCCGGTGAATGATTCCGGCGACGGAGAGAGCGTGCTGTTGTCGTTCACGTCCGCGTTACCGCTGATGCTGGTACCCGTGAAGGTCATGAGTCCGCCTATCCCGATTGGTACGCCTCCGGCCTCTCCAACCACAGTGAAAGCTGTATTGGTAGGCAAAGCCGTGCTGGTTTCGGAGTAAGCATCACCGGAAAGAGTTGCGCCGGTATCCATCTCGATGAGCTTCAGGTGATTCGCGTTGATGGCAATTACATCGAAGGTCTGGGTTCCAAATTGTAGAGTGGTGAACGTGCTCGAAGGTGTAGAGGATGGGCCGAGAACTATTGAGCCCGACAGGGCCTCATCGGGATAAGCGATTCCACTGGAGTTGAAATCGGCAGTGCCGCTGATGGTGCCGCTGGCGACTGCGAAATTGCCGACCGAAGCGAGCGTGCTCACGGCGGTGCTGCTGATCACGAGACCACCAGAAAGAGCGTAAGAGTAAGAACCGGCCGGCGTAACGCCAGAGCTTTGCAGATCAATAGTGCCACTGCCGGTTGCGTTTGAATCGAATTCGGTGACCAAGCCGTGTTGGGTATCCTGGAGGACGAAGTCGAGAGTGACGGGGCTACTGCTGCCGAAAGGATTGTTGGAGATGCTCAGCTGGGTTTCGCCGCGACCGTCGCTGGTGATTTTGTAAGAACTGCTGCCAATAGCGAGTTTTGGCGCGGACGCGGTGAATTCGGTGTCGTTCATATCGATGGAGCCACCGGTAATGGTTCCGCTTCCGTTTGCGGTCAGGGTGCCGGCGAGCGCGATGGAGAAGCCATTCACATCGGTCCCGGAACTCGAAAACACGTACGTGCCGTTAAGGCTGCTATTGCTGAAGCCTCCAGTGGGCGGCGGAGTTGGATTGACAGGGGCGGAGCCGCCTCCGCAGGCGACGAGAAATGCAAACGCCGAAAGAGCGATGAGAAGGACGAAGACTTTTCGCACAGACATAACTTCCCCCCTGGAAGACATCGTTGTGGAGCGGGTCACCGTTAGCTCCGAGGTTAGCACATCAGTTCACCTGCATTAAACCCGAAGGGCAAAAATAAGTAGCGGAAAGAAGCGAAAAAAGTGCTGCAAGTGAGCAGCATTATGAGGAGGCGAGCCAAACGCGCCCATTCGGCCGCTTGCGCTGTCTCAGGGCAGGCTCCGTGGCAGCGCGGCTCGCGCCGGTTCCCTTCGACGCGCGTCGCGTGTTCAGGGCGGGCTCTCGCTTCGCAGGCGAGGCTTGCTCGGAACAACCGTTCGCCCGGCAATCCACGATGCAAGTTATACACATCTTTACATTCCATGGTTGAGTCGGTGATAGGGTGAAGACAGAATGAGGCTGGGGATGAAATCGCGAAGGACCGAATTTGCACAGACGATACGATGCCGGATAGCGCTCGCCGCGATGCTTGCGGTGGGTGTGGCGGGGGCGGCGCAGCTGTTGGCCGCGCAGAAAGACGCGGCGGCAGGCGATGCCACGACGATGGCCGACAACGTTGCGGCGGAGGATTCGCAGATCGGCTCGGATCAAGACAATGGTAGTTCGCAGGATGACACGCAGAATGAAAACGGGTTGCGGATCGAACCTACGAAGTTGCCGCCGACGTATCCGCTCGGGCCGTATCACGTGCAGCTTCAGGGTAAAGGCAATTACGTACCGACGCTGCACTGGAGCGTGGTGCAGGGAAAGCTGCCGCCCGGAATCAATCTCACGGACGATGGGCTGCTTCAGGGCGAAGCGCAACGGGCGGGGGAGTTCGATTTTGTGATTGCAGTGAAGGATGGAAGCCAGCCCCGTCAGGCAGTGCAGCGGGGATATGAAATCAAGGTGGCCGACGCAATCACGGTTGCGTGGAAAGTTCCGGCGCACGTGAACGGGAACCGGATTGAAGGCAGCGTGGAGGTTTCGAACGCGACGCTGGACGATGTGGATCTGACGTATGACGTGAAGGCGGTCGCGGACAACGGGCGGGCAACGGAAATCGGGTACCAGCATTTTCCGCTGACAAAGGGAACGATTGGGATGGCGCTGCCGTTTGGAGACACGCTGCCGAACGGAGCGTATGTGGTGAATGTGAGCGTAGAAGGAGCAATCGCCAAGCGGAAGGCATTCTACCGCCAGCAATTGCAGACACAGGGGCCGCTACACGTGGCCGTGGGTCCGTAATCGCCGGTTGTCTTTTCAGGGCAGGAGTTTGGGGCTCCATTTTTCTGCGATGGCAGGAACGGAGCCTTTAAGCAGGGCGGCGAATGATTCGAGTGTCTTGCGGGCGTCGCCGATCGGATAATAAAACGCTTCCCAGTTGTCGCTATCTTCGCCATCGTGATTTGGAATCACGTGGTCGAAACGCCAGGCGTCCTGCAATTCGGGATAGGCATCGGAGGCGCGCTTCTCGATATCTTCCAAATCCTTCAGAGATAAATTTGTCTTCTGGCGCGTGGTGCGGCGGAGAAGCTTGCGCCGCTGAATATCGGTAAGTAGATCGGGGAGATTTACGTTTCGCCCGGGTGCTTTGAAATAAAGAATTTCTTCTTTGCAGAGTGGCGAGAGGAAGACGCTCAGCTTGTGAATATTTCCGAGGCGAGGATGCGTGAGCAAAGTGCGTCCTACCGAAGAATTTCCCTCATAGAAAGCGTCGCCGCGGGCGAGAAGGGACTCGAGTTCCTGAACATCGAGCGCCTGCAAATCGTGGTGAACCGGGAGCACGGCATAGCGCGGGTCAGTTCGCAGAGCCTCGAGCTGGGCGCGCGCGCGAAAGTGATAATCGACGCCATCGAGTTCGCCGGGACGAGGAGCGCGGCTGTTGATCATAATCAGCTTCTGCAGCCGGCCTCGTAGCTCGGGATAAAACTTGGCGAGCGCTTTATACAACGGAGTCTTGCCCACGCAGGAGGGACCGATGAGGAGAACGAGACGGCCAAAGTTGGAATCGGAATTTTTTTGGCTACGGCGTAGCAACTGGTTGCGGCGCGATGAGGTGGGATGCGTGGAGCGGGGCATCGATTCAAGCATACGCTGTTTGCGGCCGCGGGATGTGTTACCTTCTCCGCATGAAAAACGCCTCGTATGGGCGGATCGCGTTTGGCGCGGCGGCGGTGCTGTTCGGCGTCATTGCGCTGATGTGGCACGACGCTGAGACGTGGCAAAACCTGGTGCATATCTGGAGCCTGCCTTTGGGCAAGGTCATCGGCGAGTGCCTGATGGCTGCGCAAATTGCGGGCGGGATTGGGATCGTGTATCCGCGCACAGCGCGTCCGGCCTCGGTGATACTCGGCGTTGTCTATTTGTGTTTCTCGCTGGCGTGCGTGCCGGACATCATTGCGGCAACGAACGTCTATGACAAATATGGCTGCAGCTTCTTCATGTTTTTTTCTTTCTTCTGTGGCGCAATTGCGCTGTATGCAGCGAGCGAAGCAGACGCCGCGAGGGCGTTAGCGTTCGGACGCGTGGCGCGCGTTGGCCTGGGAGTTTGTACCATTTCTTTTATGCTAGGCCAGGCGCTGCTTCTGCGTGAAACAGCCGGTGCGGTTCCGAAGTGGATTCCGCCCAGCCAGATGTTTTGGGCGATCGCTACGACAGTCGCGTTTGGATTGGCGGCGGGTGCTATTCTCCTCAATTTTCGGGCGCGGCAGGCGACGCGTCTGATGACTCTTATGCTGGGCTTGTTTGGCGTGCTGGTCTGGATTCCGCATCTGGTCGCGCACCCGGAGGCGCATTTCAACTGGTCGGAGTTCGCTCTGACTTTTCTGGCTACCGGGGCGGCGTGGACGGTGAGTGAGGTAAAGTCGGCCTGATTCAGTCGAAGTTTTTGTGCGCCTCGGTGATGGGCGATTCTGAGTACTAACTTTTTCCCAATAGGCAACCCGAATTAGTGTAAACTGCCTACCCGTTCGGATAGGAGAAAGTAAGTATGCCCGCTTCACTTTGCATCCGTTTACTCAGACTTATCCTTTTGTCAATTATTAGTGTCCTGCCAGCCTTCGGGCAAGCTTTCCTCTTTAATCGATCCGATCTCGCACTCGGTACACAGCCGGGGGGAGTCGCAGTAGGTGACTTTAATAAGGACGGCAGGCTTGACATCGCGGTGACGGACTCGTTTGCGCAAACCGTAACGATCCTTCTCGGACAAAGTAACGGTGAATTCAAGGAACGCGCCACTTATGCTGCCGGATATGGGGCGGGCTCTGTTGTGACAGGGGATTTCAATCATGACGGCAACCTGGATATCGCCGTGGCAAATTGGAATGGCAGCAGCGTTTGGGTATATCTGGGCAAAGGAGACGGAACCTTTGGGACGCCGATTGAGACGGACGTTCCTTACTATGCCAGCGACATGGTTGCAGCTGATTTCAACGGCGATGGCAACCTTGATCTGGCAGTAACCAGCAACTCCGCGTATTCGGTTTATATCCTACTGGGCAATGGAGACGGATCGTTTGAGACCCCCGTTACTTACACAACGCCTAGCTACAACCTTGGCGTCGTGGCCGAAGATTTCAACCGCGACGGGAAGATCGATTTAGCTATAGCCTCGACCTATAGCGGAGTCTACGTGATGTTAGGTAAGGGTGATGGCACGTTCCTGACAGGTACGACTTATCCGGCCGGCCAGACCCCAGTTCAGTTAGTGGTGGGCGACTTCACGGGAGACGGACTACTTGACCTGGTAGTCACGGACGGTCCTGACTGCGGATGCGCCTACATGTCGGTGCTGGTCGGAAATGGCGATGGTACATTCCAGGCTCCGCTAACAACCTCGATCTCGGCGGCTGGGTTCATTCTGGCTGGAGATTTTAATCGAGACGGCAAGCTAGACGTGGCCGTAGACAACGGGTTCGTCACCATTTTTCTTGGGAACGGCGATGGTACCTTCCAACCGAGTGTTCAATACGCCTCAGATGGTACCTCAGAAGGTTTTGCGACGGGCGATTTCAATCGCGACGGTGTCACCGATTTCGTCATTACAAATTTCAACGGGAATCTGCCAACCCACATTTCGACGCTGCTTGGCAATGGGGATGGAACGTTCGGGAAGGTGGCAAGCTATGGCACTGGCGATGATCCAGTAGGCGTAATCAGCGCCGATTTTAACAACGACGGTAAGCCTGACTTAGCGACTGTGAATATTGGTGACAGCACGGTGTCGGTGCTGCTCGGTACTGGCAAAGGGCAATTCGCAACGGCCGTAAATTATCCAATAAGCGGCGCATCCGGAGCGATTGTGGGCGCGGATTTCAACGGTGACGGCTTTGCGGATATCGCCACGACGAACTATGCCGCAGGAACTGTGTCGGTCCTCTTGAATCAGGAGAACGGGAGTTTTGGGGCATACAGGGACTACTCTGCGAATCAGTTTCCCATCTCGGTCGTGGCTGGAGACTTCAATAATGACGGAAAGATGGATTTGGTAGTGGGTAATTCAGGAGCGGGCCTTTCATTTCTCGCTGGGAATGGCAGCGGAGGGTTCAGTTCTCCGCAGGCCTTCGGTGCAGGTCTGAGTGCGTACTCAATTGCGATTGGCGATTTCAATGGCGACGGTAATTTGGATCTTGCCACGGTTTCGGGCTCCTACGGTTCAGATTCAGTGTCGGTTCTGCTGGGGAATGGCAATGGGTCGTTTGACACAGCGGTCAATTACCCTGTGGCATACAGCGGTCCATCTGCGGTGGTGGCAGCCGATTTCAATCACGATGGTTTCATCGATCTGGCCGTGCTCACCAATGACTACGTCTCTATTCTGCTCGGCAACGGCGATGGCACCTTTCAGAATTACACAAGTTATTTGGCGGGATCGAATTCGACGTCCGGCCTGTTGGCCTCCGACTTCTTCGGGGGGAACAACACCGACCTCGCGGTACTTGGGCAAGGGGTGACATTGAACTCCAATGTTTTCCTGCTAGCCGGTGACGGTAAAGGCGGATTCGGGTCTCCCGCTCAGTATTATCCTGGAACCGGCTCCTCCGGCTTTGTGGCCGCTGATTTTGATCGAGATGGCAACGCCGATTTGGCGGTGACCAATGCCACTTATTCGACGAGCAGCGTAACCGTGATGTTGAACAAGGCAGTCGTCGCCTTGTATCCCGATTCTCTGAGCTTCCTGGAAACCGCAGTCGGCAGCACGAGTAAGCCACTCACATTGGAGTTGAGCAATCCGGGAACGACCTCTCTGGCCGTTCAGTCGATTGTAATTTCCGGTGCAGACGCCGCTGATTTTGGGGAAACGAACAACTGTGGCGCTCGGCTCAAAGTAGAAGAATCCTGCACGGTAGCGGTTGAGTTTCACCCGATTGCGAAAGGCAGACGCTCGGCAACGCTTACCTTAAAGGACGACGCTCTGCGGGGTACGCAGTCTGTTCCTTTGGAGGGTACGGGAGACTAGGCCGTCGAACCGGTTTGTTTGCGGCAAGAGCTGGAGCGACTGAGTCGAGCGCGAAGCCAAAAAATAAGAGTTCCGAGGTGGTGTTGGGTCCATTCGTCTCGGCCAGTAGCTCGCGTTAGACCCTTGCCGACCTGCTACGGAGCTTCCCTTGCGGGGTGCCGCGCGCGATCTGTGCTCGGGCTCCGGGCTTACCGCCAACCGGAAAAATCTACCCAACGCCTCGGAA
>JASHNX010000057.1 GCA_030041415.1 Candidatus Sulfotelmatobacter sp. | reverse complement strand
CCGAAGGCGCTGAGTTTGTCGCCGAAGACCAGATAATCACCGTTCGCGACGCCAAGATAAAGATCGGCATTGGTGTGAACGCGGCCGGCGAAACCCAGGTTGGGGCTTTGTCCGTAGAAAAGATCAGAATCGGAAAACACGCCGAATTGGAAGACCGGGATCAAGGCGACTTCAGCCGTGCGGGTCATGCTGACGGTTTCCTGGCCATTGATGCGCTGCGCCATCACGTTAAGCGTGACCGGCATGATCTGGGCGTAGAGACCGGTGTCCGGGCCGGCATTGATCTGCCCGTAGTAATAGGTCAGGGCCGGGCAAGGGTTAGAGCTGGTTGCGCCGTTCGGAGCGACGCTATAAGTCGGATAGCTAACGGTTGGGTCCCAAGTGGGGGCGTTCGCGCTCAACGCGCAGATTTGGGCGGCCGTTGGCGATTGAATGCTCTGGAAACTGTTGGCCAGGTCGGAGGTCATCTTCTCCATGGCGCCTTCAGCGGACCGATAGGTGTAGTTATTGCTGAGATCGGTGCCGCCGCTGCGCTGCTCGGTGGTGACCATCATGAGCAGAGCGATGGCGACTCCCGATAAAAGCACCGTCAGTAACAGGGAGGCGACCAGGGTAAAGCCTCGTGAACTCAATTTGGCCGAAAGCATTTCTTTTCTCCTCATTCTTCAGTCAGAGCTTTCTTTCATCTCGTAAAACAGGCAAATCAATAACACGGGGGCGTAGAACACGACATCGGATATTCCTGCTGCGAAGTCAGGTTGCGGGCCGCGATCGACGTCTGCAGATCGAGCCCTTCATAACCGCCATAAAGCGAAAGCGAGCTTCTGGACCATGTGTCGCGCGCCTGGCTGCGCATGCTCATGTGAAGGATGTTGACCTTCGTGATCATGGCGGGGGTGGTGCCGGCGGGGAGACTGGCCTGGTTGGTGGTTATGGTTCCGGCGTTATTCACGTCGTAGCTGAATTTGAGATAGACCACGTTCTCGGCCACCGGCGCGGGCACCTGTCCGTTCTGGATGCGCATCAGCGTCGGAAGCCCGGTTGTCGCCGGGATGGTGAGGTAGTAGGTCACCATCTGCAAACGCACGGCGGAAGGCGTAGCGGCGCTGTCATACTGCGAAAGGCTGCCGCTGGCAGCGGCCGGCTGATTAATGTGTCCGGGATCTTCCCCCGGTCCGGCAAACGGAACCAGATAGCACGCGGTGTAGGCAACGCTGGACGGGGCGCAACTGGTGACGGGCCCAGTAACCACACCGACGGCATTGGTGCCGAACAGCACCATGTCGCCGATCTGCAAACCTACGGGAGCGGCTGCGTTCAGGGCAGCGGGGGCGACAACATTTGTGGGCAGAATGCACGTCGAAGGCAGCGGCGTCGGCAACTGGAACGTGACCGCGGTTCCGGTGGAATTCATCGTTCCCGAGTAGCAGTTCAAAGAGAGCGCCGGATCGGCGGCGATAACGGTGATAATGTCCGTAGCGCCTTGGGCTGCGTTGACGGTAATGCCGAGGTCGTATCCGGGAATGATCGAGTAAAGAAACGGAACCGTCGATCCGGTGGGATTCACCGGGTAGGCGACGGGCAAGTTATTAATGTAATTGCAGGTCGCCAAAGCCGTGCAAGGATAAACGGGCAAGGTGCCGGTGCTGGCAGGCAGTCCGACGGCGCTGGTGGAAAGACCCTGCTGACCCAGAGCGCCGGCGCCGGCCATGCTGATATCCCGTTGCATCAAGTTGGCGGCTGCGCGGAAATCCTGCTGCAGCTGCGCCTTCTGCGAAGTGACCAGATTCACGTTCAGGGCCTTGCTGAACAACTGTGCGGCAGCCGCGATCAGCGCCAATCCAATGGCCGCAGAGATCATCATCTCGACGAAGGTAAAACCTCGACTCGGATTGGATGTGCGTCGCATGGCTCCCTTTCTAGTGATAGGCAGAGATGTAGTCGACAAGCGTGTATGTCTTGGTGTGTCCGACGTTGGGGACGGTGTAGGCGATGGTGATGGTGACCTGAACCAGCGTGGGATCGGTGTTACCGTTCTCCAGCAGAGGAGTGATGGCCACGGTGCGCGTGTAATTATTGAGCGACACGATCACATCATCGGCGGTACCTAAGATGCCGTCAGGGCCGGGCTCAGTGAGGCACTCAACGCCGCCGTTGGGGCAAACCGTTCCTGAAGCGGTCAAGCAAGAAGTATCGTCGGCCGTGTCGAGAATGCCATCCGGTCCGGCGCACAGCAAGGGAAGAGCGTTGGGGAGGAAAATGCCGGGAGGCGTTCCCGTATTTGCGATCGCCGAGAAGCCGATTTGCGAAGTGTTGCGGGCGTTGAAAATGCTTTCCATCACCTCGGATGCAACCTGGCGGGCGATAAGGTCTTGCTGCGAGGTCTGGGTGGCCGCCATGCTGATGCCGAGAGCGGCCAGCAGAGCCATCAGCCCGCCGGTGAGGACGAGCATGGAGATCATTACTTCGATCAGCGAGAAGCCCGACTGCTCCGCATGACGCGCGAATTTTGAATAGTTAGCCTTCATATCTGACCCCAGCTCCACGCGCCTCCAACGTTGTTCAACTGCCAACCGCGAATACGACCCGTGTAACCCCACAAGGTGACGGCGCGGTACGTGGGGAGGTGTCCCGTCATGCCCAGGTAGACGACGCCGTTGTTGGGGTTTCCGCCGTTGGGGCCGGCATCCTGTGCCGATCCGTCAGGGTAAAAGTAGATCGTGTTGCCGCCGCCGCCAGTAATCTGATCAAAATCGAACGTATTCCCCTCTATTCCAAATCCGTCGGGAGCGGTAACGGCAGGCAGCCCGGTGTTGTTGAAGGTAACGTCCGGAGGAAGAGTCGCCGTAAAAAGCACCGGAGCCGTGGGAACATCCTGCGTTACGGTAATCGTGCCGCCATTGACTCCCGCAACGGGACCCGTGAAAGTCACTTCATAAATGCGCATGTCTGCAGCCGCGGCATCGCGGGCGCGGCGCAACGCCAGCAAGGTGGTGTTATAGGCCTGATTTACGTGGTCCTGCTTCATCGCCGACTGAAAGGCAATATCGGTAATCGCAGCCAGAATGAGCGAGAACGAAACCACCGCCAAGGTTTCCAGCAAAGAGAAGCCGCGTTGTTTCGTGGTTGCCATATGTCCTTCTAAGGGGAGTGCCTTACGTGCGTTGCAGGATTGGGACGACGCCAGAACGCCACCCGCATCAGCAGGCGAAACCGGCGTTTATCCTGCACTCCTGACCATCGTAGGGAGGGTGTGGGAGAGCGTCAAAGCACCACGGTGCAACGCAAGAGCATTGGTCCTTTGTAACGGCGGAGGTGACTCAGGTCACGCGGTTGAGGACAGTGGAGTTAGAAGAAAACTTACCGGCGAATACGGGAATTGGGATGACTCCGGTAACTTGTAGGGCGAACTGGGGTGACCCTACGATGCGAAAGTATGAAGTTTTCATCGCTATTAGTCTGCGCCGATGAAGCGTCGGCGCAAGTTCTGCGCGGAGTTCTCGAGGAACTGGGCATCCGAGTGGAATCCTGCACGGACGCAGTGCGCGCAGGCGTGAGGCTGGCGCAGGATCACTTTGACCTGTTAATAGCCGACTGCGAAAAGCAATCCGATGTGAAAAATCTGCTCAGCGAAAGCCACTCTTCGCGTGGATCGGGCGCGACGCTTGCGATTGTGGTGGTGAGCGGGCAGGAAAAAATCCGGGAGATGTTCACGCTCGGGGTGAACTTTGTAGTGTACAAGCCGATCACACGGGAGCGGGCGCTGAGCACACTGCAGGCTGCGCAAACTGTTCTCTACCGGGACAAGCGGCGCAAGTCGCGGGTCAATGTGCATACCCAGGCGACCATCGATTATGCGGGCGCTCAACAGTCGAAAGCCACACTCGTGGATGTGGCGGAGGACGGCATGGCGGTGAACTTCGGGCAGCATCTGCCGCCGACTTGCAAAGTGTATTTTCAGTTTCAATTGCCTGGGCAAGCCAAGACAATCCGGCTGTCCGGGCTGGTGATCTGGCAGGACTGGAGCGGCCGCGCGGGGGTGCAGTTTGCCGATGTGCCGCCATCTTCGCGGCGACTCTTAAGCGAATGGCTGGAAAGAAATCTCAATGAGCCTGCGAAGCCCGAAACGCCTTCCGAGCCGGTGAAACCAGAAGCGCCGGTCAAGCCGGAGGGGCAAATCGTGCGGGCAGACTGGGCGGGAGAAAAGCCGGAATCGAAAGAGCATGACCGGGAAGCAGTGGCGCGGTTACGTTCCGAACCCGGCAACCGTCGCGGGCAGACGCGCTACGCCTGCCGTTTGGGAGCAGAGGTTTACCAGAAGGGAAGTCCGGTGCGGAATTATTGCCACCTGAGCGATTTGAGCCCGGGCGGGTGCTATCTGGAAATGCCGGTCGCCTTTCCGCGAGGCACCACGGTCGAGATAATCGTGCGGACGTTCGATATCAAGCTGCGGCTGGGCGGGGAAGTGCGCGCTTCGCATCCCGGATACGGGATGGGAATCTCGTTCAAGTTGAATACAAAAGAAGAGCGGCTGGGCGTGCAGCAGTTGATCGATTTCGTTGCGGCCACGACAGAAAGCACCTAGAGAAGCCGCAAGCTAGCGGCAAGCCGGCGCGAGAATCTATGGCTAAGGCTACGCAGGATTTCAGTATTCGGCGATTTTAGTGCTCCAAGGAGTTTTTCGTGTTTTGTAACAATTGCGGCGCCGACATTCCCCACGATTCGCGGTTTTGCAAGATGTGCGGGGACAGTTTTCTTGTGTCGCCAAACCGGCCGGGCGTCATGGGGCTTAACTGGTCGCGCGCCCTATTTGCGCTTGCCGGAGTTCTTCTGCTTTCAGCTCTCGGTTATTACCTCTACAGAAACAGTCAGATGCACGAGGCGGCTTCCGCCATCGATACTCTCGACCGGTCGTTTGACAGATTGACGAAAAAACCGCACAGCATTCCGGTTGCGAGCGAAGGGCTCACGATCAATCAACTCGGTTACTCCTATTACAAGTTCCAGGTCCCGACCAAGGCGAGCGGCGTTGAATTTCACGGCAACTTCACTGCGAGCGGAGGAGCGGGGAATATGATCGAGGCGTTTCTATTTTCCGAGAACGGATATGCAAGCTGGCAAAGGCAGCAGAATGCCGATCCCTTCTATAGCAGCGGCAGGGTGAGCATGGATCGGATGGACGCAAATTTGCCTTCGGGCCCCGGAACGTATTACCTGGTCTTCAACAACAAGTTTTCCTTGCTTAGTCCAAAGACGATTCACGTAGAAGCAAAGCTGACGTACTATCAGTAGCGCGTCGGCGGCTCATCTTTCGTAAAGCCGCAGGACGAGATCGTTCGATTGTCCCTACTCTTTACTTCGATTTTTCCTTCGCGTCCCTGCGGAAGATCACTTTCCTTTCAAATTGTCGCTGTCGCGAATGAACTGAGCGACGTTGTCGTGAATCGCTTTCAATGACGCTTCGTGTGCGTAGACCATGTGTCCGGATTCGTAAAAACGGAACTCGATATTCTTGTTCAGAGTTTGAGGAATCGGCAGATGCTGCATTTCGTAGACGCCCTGGTAGAACGGAGTGGCGAGATCGAAATAGCCGGCATTTAAAAGAACCTTCAGCTGTGGGTTTTGCTTCATGGCGACGGCGAGATCGTGCATCACATTGGTCGATCCAGGGAAAGCAAAAGGAGAACCTGGGAGCTTGTGGGAAAAACTCCACCAGCGAAAGACTTCGATCTCGGGCTTGTATTCTTTGTCTTCGCCGTACTTGAGATCTTTGCGCACGTATTCGTTGAACGCAGAAACGTAGGCAGAAGAAATCGCGGCCGATTGCGGATCGTAGTCGGCTTCCTTGCTGAGCGGATCGATCGTTGGTCCGGAGAAGCGCGTGTCGAGACGGCCAGTGGTCAGGTCGTTTTCATCCTGCAGGTTCTTCTCGAATTCTCCACCGTTGATGCGCAGGTTAGCTTTCAAGATGTATGCGACCGGAAGGCCGGTGTACTGATGGAGCTTCTCGGCGATGGCATTGCGTTGGTCTGTTGACAGAGAAGAACCGGCCTCTAGCGCGAGCGCGTATTCGTTCATCGCGAAGTGCTCGACTTCAGTGAGGAGCGAGGTGAGGTCGGGATGCTGCTCCGGAAGCTTGTGGTGGTACCACGCGGTTGCGGCGTAAGTCGGGAGATTGAGCTGATAGGCGATATCGACGCCTGGATTGGCATCGGGGAAATCCGAATCGAGCGAGAAGTTGAGGATCTGCGACAGCAGAATAACGCCGTTGAAGTCGACGTCGCGCTCGGTCTCAAGAATATTGCTCAGCACAGCCGATCGCGTGGTGCCGTAGCTTTCGCCGAACAAGTATTTGGGCGAGTTCCAGCGGCCATATTTCGACAGGAACTGCACGATGAAATCGGAAAACGCCCAGGCATCCTGGTCGACGCCGTAAAAAGCTTTTTCTTTGTCTTTTCCGCCAAGGCGGCTGAAGCCGGTTCCGGGCGCGTCGACGAAGACGAGATCGGTGACGTCGAGCAGACTGTATTCGTTGTTGACAACGGAATACGGTGCAGCGGGCGTGTGTGTGTCGTCTGCGGTGACAACGCGTCTAGGCCCGAATGCGCCCATGTGCAGCCACACGGTCGAGGATCCGGGGCCACCGTTGTAGAGAAAAGTCACTGGACGTGGCGCGCCTTTGTTGTCGGACTTGAAATAGGCGACGTAAAACATGCTGGCTTCGGGCGTTTTGTTCTTGGGGTCGGGGTCGGCATTCTGCGGGACATCGTCCCAATCTTTGGGATGCACGACCAGCGTGCCGGCGATCGCGTCGTAATTAATTGCGTTCCCACCGATGGTGACCGAACCTTTGCTTGTCTGTTGCTCGGGTTTGAACTCCTGGGCTTTCGGAGTTTCGGTCTTCGAGGCTTCGACTTTGACAGAGGAAGTTTCCTCTTTGGACTGGGCATGAATCAAAAACAAAGGCAGCGCCAGCGTTACAGTCACGAGTGCGACGACCTTCAGGATCAGCGTTCGCATTGAATGTTTTTTTCTCCGTTGTTGGATTCCACGCCGAAGCGGAACAAGGTGGCGGATTAAGACGCGAGGGTCAGGGTAACACGTTGACCCGTGGAGGAATCAACCAGAGAAGGCGCTATCTTGCGGGCGAAACTTCGGCCGCGACTGCTTTGTGGAAGTAATCGAGGGAGAGAAGCAAGCCTTCTTCGAGCTGAATCTTCGGCTCCCAGCCAAGCAGCGTACGTGCTTTGGTGATGTCGGGCTGGCGCTGCTTGGGATCGTCTTGCGGCAATGGCTCGTAGGCAATTTTGCTTTTCGAGCCTGTAATTTTCAGGACGAGTTGCGCGCACTCGAGAATCGTAAATTCGTTGGGGTTGCCAATATTAACCGGGAGGTGCTCGTTCGATTTTGACAGGCGAATGAAGCCATCGATTTCGTCGCTCACATAGCAGAAGCTGCGGGTCTGGCTGCCATCGCCATAAACAGTGAGCGGCTCGCCGCGTAGAGCTTGCCTGATGAAGTTGGGAACGACTCGGCCGTCGTTGAGCTGCATGCGCGGTCCGTAGGTGTTGAAGATGCGCGCGATGCGGGTATCGACCTTGTAATAGCGGTGATAGGCCATGGTGACAGCTTCGGTGAAGCGTTTGGCTTCGTCGTAAACCGACCGCGGACCAATCGAATTTACGTTGCCCCAGTAGGTCTCTTTTTGTGGATGTTCGAGCGGGTCGCCATAGCACTCGGAAGTGGAAGATACGAGATATTTCGCATTGTATTTTTTGGCGACGTCGAGCGCGTGAAAAGTGCCGAGCGAACCGACCTTCAGGGTTTCGATTCCGTGCTCGGTGTAGTCGACGGGGCTGGCGGGGCTGGCGAAGTGGAAAACGTAATCGACGCGGCCAACATCGAAGGGCCGGCAAATGTCTTTTTCTACAAACTCGAAAGCTGCTTCGTTACGGAGGTGCTCAAGGTTTGCACGGCGGCCAGTGAGCAGATTGTCGACGACAACCACGCTCCAGCCTTCGCCGAGCAGGGCATCGCAGAGATGGGACCCGAGGAAACCGGCGCCGCCGGTGACCAGCGCACGTTGCTTGTTCATTTAGTTTATTCGTTTTGGCTTATTTCAATTATCCCAGCTCATGCTTTCGGGAGGCCGTTCTTTATGACGCCATTTTTCAAAGCGCCGGCTGGAACGCCATCCGGATGAGAAGCGGCACGGCCAACGCTGTAATAAGTGATGCCGTGCGCGGCCATCAAATCAGGATCATAGAGATTGCGGCCGTCGATCACGATGGGATATTTCAACTCGCCGGTCAGGCGGTCGAGATCGAGAGTGGCAAACTCTTCCCACTCGGTGAGAATCAGCAAAGCGTCTGCGCCGTGGGCAGCCTCGTATGGTGAGTTCGCGTATTTCAGATTCGAGTTCATGACTTCCTGGGTGCGCTCCATGGCTGCGGGATCGTAGGCTGTGATCTTGCAGCCTTCCTGCAGCAGCGCCTGAACCAGGAAAAGAGCCGGCGATTCGCGTATGTCATCGGTGCCTCCTTTGAACGCGAGGCCAAGAACTCCGAGGTGCTTGCCGCGAAGGGTCCAGAGCGCGCTCCTCACCTTACGCAGGAAGCGCTGGCGCTGCTCTTCGTTGATGCGCATGACTTCATCGAGCAGGCGAAAATCGTAGCCGGACTCGCGGGCGACGGCGCGGAACGCCATCACATCTTTGGGAAAGCACGAGCCACCATAGCCGATGCCGGGATTCAGGAAGCGCGGGCCGATGCGCGTATCGGTTCCTATGCCGCGACAGACCTGATTCACGTCGGCGCCGACCGATTCGCAGACCGATGCGACCGCGTTGATGAATGAAATCTTCATTGCCAGGAAGGCGTTGGAAGCATGCTTAATCAGTTCCGCGCTCTTGCTGCTGGTGACGATGATCGGCGGAGGAACCGAAGCGCGGTCGGGAGCAGGGATGGCATCGGCGCGCTGATAATAAGCACCGCCGGTGAGCGGTTCATAGATTTCGCGCAGCACCTCCGCTGAGCGCTCGCTATCGCAGCCGATCACGATGCGATCGGGAAAAAGAAAATCGGTGACGCCGGTGCCTTCGCGCAGAAATTCAGGGTTGGAAGCCACAGCGAAGGATTCCGGGTCGGCGCCATTGCGGAGAATAATTCGCCTTACCCACTCGCTGGTGTAAACCGGGACGGTGCTTTTTTCGACAACAACCTTGTAATCGTTAATGGCTCCCGAGATTTCGCGCGCCACCGACTCAACGTAAGAAAGATCGGCGTCGCCAGACTCGGTGGGCGGAGTGCCGACGGCCACAAAGATGGCGGAGCTGGCGCGGACGGCTTCATGCAGATCGTCGGAAAACTGCAGGCGGCGGCCGCGATGCCGTTCCAACAGTTCAGGCAGAAATTTTTCGTGAATCGGCGTTTCGCCGTTTTTGAGGGCCGCAAGCTTGCGATTGTCGTTGTCGACAAGAATGACCTCGTGGCCAAGGTCGGCAAAACAGGCGCCTGCCACCAATCCCACATATCCGGAACCAACCACAGCGATCCGCATGTTTCAAACTCCCTGGATGAGAGATATTGCTGCGCCTACGTTTTCAGATAATTTCAAACTGAAACCATTGAAGGAGCAATCGAGCTCGAGGAAGAACCCGCTGTTCCACCCGCTTATTCTAGCTGTCTTTTTGCCACGGATACCAGGTAAAGCAAACATTCCAGTGGTGATTTCTAGCACAATCGTGCCGATTCGGGGAATGGCTCGCGGGTGTCGTCTTTAGCTCGACGCAGTTTTACTGGCAGCCGGGAACCTGGAAGTTGCCGATGAAGGTCGACCAAGCGTTGAGAGAATTAGCCGGGTAAAATTCGTTCACGTACCAGAAAGTGCAATTATCCACAGGATCGACGGTCATGCTCGAATAAGTTCCCCATTCACCGGGGATCCCGCTTGCAATGTCCGTGAGTTCCTCTCCGGTGCCGCTGAGGAGCGTGATCTCGGTTGGAGTCGCGTTCGTCGTTGCCAAACTCCAGTAAGAATAAGCGACTCCGGGATCGCTGTTACCATCGGAGGAGCTGTAGCCCACGGCTGCATTTCCATTTTGATCTTGCGCAATGCTGGGCAGAAAACGGTAAAGGGAATCGGTGGGAGCGATCGTGTTTGACTGATAGAGGGAGGGATTTCCGGTTCCATTATCGCGAAATTCGTACCAGCGGATTCCGGTCTGATATCCGCTGGAATTGGTGCCTGTAAAACTTTGAACTGTGTGGCTAACCAGGTATGACTCGTAAGTGCCAAAATTTCGGTAGGCGAAACGGGGCATCAGGCGATCGCCGACCGAATCGGTAAGTTGTATCTGCCCGGTAACTGGTGGCTCCTGGACGCAGTTGGTGTAGGCGGGAGCTGCTGGGTTGTAAAGGTAGCATCCCGGAGTGTAGGAATCGACCGTGGGCTGCGTTGCGGTCAGCACAAGGCTTGGGGTCCCACTCCACGTCGTGGTTGCCTGCCAAAGGTTGAGCAGAGTGGAGCAAATCGATCCGCTGGCACAGGTCGTTGCGGTCCCACTCGGGTTTTGAATAGCGATCATGTACTCGGGCCGCCCCGAGGGGGGAGCCGTGGTGCCGTCAATATCGGCAGGAATCAAACTATGACCCAGATATGTTCCGAAGGTCGGGTCGAGGTTAACCAAAGGAGCGGAACATGCGGGGTTAAGCACTGGTGGGGGCGAAGCTGTGCCTTGCAGGAGAATATCGTTGCGGTCAAATACACAGGCGGCGATGCCGATTTCTGAATACGCGTTGGGGATATCTTCGAGATCCATGGTGACGTAATATCCGTCGGACCAAATCCCGAGCTTGGGCCAGTCGGGGAAGTTCGTAAACTCTTGGCCTTGAGTGTTTGCGTTTTGCCCGAGGAGGCTTTCTGGTAAAGGCAGGATATAGCCGTACCAACCCAGAGTGGGTGAACTCAGGTCATCGGTATTGGAGACTGCCAGACAGAGGTAGTACGCGTTGGAGAAATCCGCTCTCCCCATGACGACCCAGCGGCTGGCCAAGCGATCGAAGTCGATTACGGCGTCCAGGTGAATGCCGCTGAGTGTGCCATCCGGCAGGGCATGCCCATCGCAGTTTGATATATCCCCCTGATTTAAGGTGTTCAACCAAGGCGTCCCGATCATCTGAGGCGACGGCCACACCGGTAAAAGCGTGGTCTTGTCATAAGCCTGATACTGAATATTAATGTATTCCATGAACTGCTTGGTTCCGACCGAGCCGTTCGGATCTGCGTCTTGCTGGGCGAGGGCGAGAGCTCCTTGTTGATTGCCCTGCCCGAGATTGGAGGTATCGGCAGTCAAGCCTGGAACGCTGACTGTGGTGCTGGCTGTGGCACTTCCGCCCGTGCCTGAAACCGTCAAGGTATAAGTGGTGGTCTGATTTTGGTATTCCACGAGGCTGCCGCTGATCGGCACAGAGTCACCATTGAGAGTTGCACCGGTGGCATTGGTGGATGAAAAAGTAATGGTCACCGGCTGATAGGCGAACGTGGCCGGGGCACTCGCGGATATGGTTGCGGTGGGGATAATCGTTACGGTCAGGGTTGCGGTCGCGGTGGAGCCGTTCGCGCCAGTTGCGGTAGCCATGTAGGTGGTGCCGGTAGTCGGTTTGACAACCTGTTGTCCGCCAGAACCGGGCAAGGTGTAGGTATTCGAATCGGAGTTATCCGTGATAACGACTTGACTCGCGTTGGTTGCGGTTACCGTCAGGGTCGTAGAGGCTCCTGAGGCGATCGGGTTCGCACTTGCCGTCATTGTGACTGCGGGACTGGAAACAGTGACGGTAGCTTGAGCCGTTGCTGTTCCGCTCGGCCCCGTGGCAGTGTAGGTATAGGTGGTCGTGGTGGTCGGCGAGACTTTGACGCTGCCCTTCAACCCCACGGCACCCACTCCGCCACTGATGCTGCCGGTGTCCGCGTTTGTGGAACTGAAGGTCAGGGTTGAATACTGGGCTGGACCGATGGCGATGGCTGCGGGACTTGCTGTCAGGGTCGCGGTCGGCGCACCGGACAACGAGCCACTCACCGAACTGCTGCCGCAGCCTGAAACGATAACGGTCAGAGAGAAAATAAGGCCTAGAAATTTCGTCTTTTGGTGATTCATAGGGCCGCGGGTGGGGGTACAGTGGAGAACATCATACCATCGGAGAGCAAATCTTGCGGATGGCCCGTTCGTGGCGTTACCGGCAAATTTTTGCACATTGACAAGGCGGTGATTTGGGGAGAAACTCCGCTGCAACGCTGAGACTTCGTCTGCCATGGCTCACTATCCCATTGCCGAGCCGGACCCTGATGGTTTCGATGTCGAACCTTCTGCCACAAACCGATCGGGGGAGGTTTTTTCCCGTGGTCCGAAGCCGGAACCGCAACACCTCGAACAGGAGCTGATCGAGCTCACTACAAAATTCTCTTCGGACGAAGGGGGACAACTATCGGCGGAGCTCTCCGCCAACCTTGCATTAGAGGTTATCCTCAACGAAATTGTGCAACGCGCGTGCATCACAGCGGATGCGAGCGGAGCGGCGGTGATTCTGGAGCGCGACGGCGAATGGGTGTGCCGCGCCAGCAGCGGCACGGGCGTGCCGGAATTAGATGCTCGGCTGAGCGGCGATTCGGGGTTGACTGCAGAGTGCATAAAGACGCGTCGCGTGCAGCGTTGCGACGACACAGAAAAAGACTCGAGGGTGGATATCGAAGCTTGCCGGAGGCTGGGAGTGCGCTCGCTCATCATGCTTCCGATATTGCAAGCAGGAAAGCTGATCGGCGTGTTTGCGGCGTTTTCTCCGCGCGTCTCCGCGTTCGGGGAGGAGCAGGAGCGCGACTTGCGACTTCTTTCAAGTGATGTGATCAGAAGCCTCGAGCTGACCTCCGAGCCACCGCCATCGATAGAGGAGAAAACCGAAAAGATGCCAGCTCCTGAGCGTACCGGGGTGAAGCAAATTGGCGCTCAGACTCCAGCAGTGGGAAATCCTGCTATCGAAAACAAATTGCAAGAGAAGGTTATTGCTATTGAGCCGCGGGATCGACTCGGACCTTTGCCGGAGAACGTACCGGTCGAGGAGCGTAAGGAGTTCAAGATCGCAACGTGGGTTTTGACTGGAGTGGTGCTGCTTTTTGCGGTGTTCTTGACCGTGGTTGCGAGCCAACGGTTTTTTGGAGGAAAAACAACTCGTAGAAACGTACCCGGACAATCCCAACCTCAGGGTGATCTGGCGAGTCAAAGCAATGAAAATCGAGACAACGAAAATCAAGGGGCCGCGGCAAGCGGACGGACAGGAGACAGGCCCAGCGAGAACGCTACTGCCGGCAATTCAGCAATAGAAGCGGGAAGCCTGACGGTCTACGAGAATGGGAAAGAAGTGTTTCACCTTCCAGCCGCGACTGAGAAGCATGATAGTAATGGGGCAGTCGCCAGTGGAGAAAGCGTGGCGGATAAATCAGTCTCTGCTGCGCAGGCGCCACGAATTTATGAGTTGTCACCTGAAGAGGCCCAGCGCGAACTTCTGCTTCGCGTGGAACCGGTATATCCGGAGCAAGCGCGCGAGCAGGGAGTCGAAGGGATCGTCGTGATGAGGGTTCGCGCAAGGCGCGACGGCCGGGTACGAGACGTGAAATTAGTGGGTGGCCAGCCATTGCTGGTTGAGGCAGCGATGGCGGCTGTGAAGCAATGGCAGTTCAAGCCACATCTGGTTAACGGCCAGCCAGTTGAGACGCAAACCCGGATCACGCTGGTGTTCGAAACGCCCCGCTAAGCCCTTGAGCCCGAACACTCAAGCCTGATTGGGTCTTTTGTCTCTCCACTTTCTCCTCTTGCAGGAATTTGCATAGCGGCATAGAATCGCGGGAACATATTGGGAGCCGATCAACCCAATTTTGTAGTCTTAAGCAGCTGTTCTCCCCTTAACTTTAACTTTATCCCAGACTGGTTTTTGCCAGTCGAGGTCCGCAGTCTATGTCTGCGAAGTCAAATGTGACTCAGAGGGCGAAGCTATGAGCAGCAGTTGCGCGCAAATCGCAATCGATCTGGCAGCACCACGAACGATTCCGTTTCCTTCCCACCCGGAGTGGTATGCAGTTCGAACCCGTTCCCGCCACGAGAAAATGGTTTCCGAACAGTTGAAGCTACAAGGAATTGAAAACTTCCTTCCCTTGGTAAAACGCACTCACAAATGGAGCGACCGGATGAAGGAAGTTGAGGTGCCGCTTTTTTCCGGATATAGCTTTGTGCGCATTGTCTTGTCGTCACGGGATCGGTTGCGAGTCTTGCAGGCTCACGGAGTCGCGGGATTTGTGGGTATTAACGGCGCAGGAACAGCGATTCCCGATAGTCAAATTCGTGATATCCAGACGCTACTACAAAGCAACGTCCCCTTCGAGGAACACCCGTTTCCGAAGGTGGGGCAACGGGTTCGTATCCGGGGCGGATGTCTGGACGGAGTCGAGGGCGTTCTGGCGGCGCACAATGGAGATCAGAGCCTCTCCATTTCGATTGAGCCGATTCAACGCTCGTTGTCGATTCGAATACAGGGGTATGCTCTAGAAGTTGCCTAAGCTTCTCATCGCGCCAGTCGACGTCTGGCTGAGTCATAAGGACTGCAAATGTTTTTGAAATTCTACGGATTGCGAGAACAACCATTCGGGGTAACTCCCGATCCTCGTTTTCTCTATTTAAGCCGCGGGTATCGGGAGGCGCTGGCGTCACTGTATTACGGCATCGATTCCGAGCGCGGCTTCCTGGCGTTGATTGGCAAGCCGGGTACGGGAAAAACGACCTTGCTGTTTCATTTGATGGAGAAGTTTCGCGGCGCGGCGCGCACCGCATTTATTTTTCAGACGCAATGCGACTCAAGGGAGTTCATGCGCTTCCTGCTCACCGAACTGGGGTGTGAAACGGTGGGGCATGATTTTGTGCGCATGCACGACGAATTCAACAAGTTGCTCTTGCAGGAAGCCAGCGCGGGCAGGCGTTTCATTATTGTCGTCGACGAGGCGCAAAATCTGGATCGGTCGGTGCTGGAAACCATCCGACTGCTTTCCGATTTCGAAACCCCGCGCGCCAAGCTGTTGCAGATAGTCCTGTCGGGACAACCGGAATTGGCCGATAAACTCGCGAGCCGCCAGCTTTCGCAACTGAAGCAGCGCATATCTTCGCTCAGCGGCCTGGCGCCATTGTCAGTCGAGGAGTCCAGCAGTTACGTAAATCATCGCCTACGCATCGCAGGGTATTCGGGTGATCCGCTGTTTACGCCGGAAGCGATGCATCTGGTCACCGAGTTCACAGAAGGCATTCCGCGTAACCTCAACAACTTCTGTTTTAACGCGATGTCGCTAGGTTGCGCTATGCGGCAAAAGCTGATTGGTCCTGACTTGGTAGAAGAAGTGATCGGCGATCTGGATATGAAGAAACATCTAACGGAGTTGCCGATCGCGCAGCCCTCGCCTTTTGGCCTGTCTGGCGTGCAGCCCGCGGCGAATCCATCGGAGGAGAGCCTCAGTCCGGATGACGCAAAGGCGTACATGCGGGAGCTCACCGGGCAATTAAGCGCCTGGAAGCGTAAACCCCAGGCATGAGGGCAGCCAGAAAATCCCTATAAAATCCACAGGAGCGCCTGCAGGCAGGGCTTCGAATCTTCGCCCTGGAACTTCCCAGGTCCAGTTTTCCTCAATTCTCGACGTGACGTACGGTCGATCCCGCCCCCTCTTTTGGTGTCTAGCAGCACCGGTCCAATTGCCTCAGAATGGCCGCCAGTCGCGTGGTTCGGCTTGCACTTCTGAGTTTTGACTTGTCGCCCATGAGCCTCTATAAACTTCACAAGCTCGCCGGGGCGGGTGAACGATCCCCCTTCGTGCCGACTACATTGGCCGCTTGGAGATGGACCTGTGTCGTTACGCACAATATTCGTATGCCTTTTTCTCGGTGTCTTCGGAAGTACTGCAGCCAAGGCTCAGACTGCGGATTACTACGTCGCGACGGATGGCAATGATGCGTGGAGCGGTACTCTGGCCGCGCCGAATTCAAGTGATACCGATGGGCCATTCGCAACCGTTTCGCGCGCACAAACAGCCGTGCGCCAGATCCTCTCGAATCCGAATGGGCGCACTGCTCCCATCACAGTCATGCTGCGGAAGGGCATTTATTGGCAGTCGCAGACGCTCGAGTTTACCAGCGCTGATTCCGGAACCTCTCAGCTCCACGTAATCTGGGAAAATTATCCTGACGAGAGCCCTGTGATCAGCGGCGGCCTGCAGTTGACAGGCTGGACTAAAGTCAGCGGCAACGAGTGGCAAAAAACTTTGCCGACCAGCACGCAATATTTTGAGCAGTTGTTCTATAACGGCCAGCGAAGGTTGAGACCCCGATTGGGATCATCTACAACCAACGTCGGTACCTACTATCGGGTACTGGCAACAGTTTTCCTCAACGGCGCTCCTCCGCCGAATTCACCGCCGGATCCAAACTGCTCGGTTTACGTGAACGGAAGCGGATGGGAATGCTTTGACCGTTTTCAGTACAGCCCGTCAGATCCCATTTCGGATACTTGGACGAACCTTGCGCCGCCTGCCGGAAACCCGTGCGGCCAACCCGCAGGGAACTCCAACTTGGTGGGTGACATTCAGTTGATCGATTTTGAGTTCTGGACAGTTTCAAGGCTCAGGATCAGTTGCGTTGACACCGCTAACCAGATCATCTATATGACTGGGCCGACCAGCAGTACTTACGAGCCCACCGCGCACGGATTCATTCCGAACCACCGCTACCTGGTTGAAAATGTTCAGAACGAACTTCTGGAGCCGGGACAATGGTTTCTGAATCGCTCTACCACGCCGTGGGTGCTCACATACTTAGCCAACTCAGGAGAGGATCCCAACACTAGTCCAGTAATTGTCCCGCAGGCGACGCAAGTGCTGGTTGCTTCTCAGATCCAGTACGTCACTTTTCAAGGGCTTTCGTTTGAACACGACGATTTTGTGGTGCCGGCGGCGGGATACCAATCCAATCAGGGCGATTACGGAATTCCCGCGGCCGTTTCCTGCCAGAATTGCAACAATGTCAATTTTGACAGTGATGTTGTGACGCAGACCTCGGGTGGAGGTTTGGAACTTGTTACCTGCGTCAACACTTTCTCGCCGACCTGGTGCGTTAGCTTGCCCTCCAACGGGAGCACGAGTCAAGACACCATCCAGAACGGAGCGTTTTACGACACCGGTGGCGAGGGCGTTCGCGTGGGTTCGGGTTCCAGCACCATGGATACGGACGCGAATGTTCCAAACAATGTAACTGTTCAGAACAATGTGATTGAAGGTGTTGGGCGCGCTTTTCCCTCGGTTTATGGAATCGCGCAGGGCAGCGGCAACAACAATACTTATACTCACAACACCATCTACGATAGTTATCATTCTGCCATCGGCATCTGCGAGTCGGGGTGTGCACCAGGAACCTCGGATTCGAACGGCACCTTCAACATCGCTATTTCGTTTAACCACGTGTATGACCTGATGCAAGGGATCCTGAGTGACACCGGGGCTCTGTACTTTAGCACCGGAACGCCGACTTTCACCGCCTCGGGAAACACAGTCCTAAATAACAAGATTCACGATGTGACGGACGCCAGCGTACTTGATACGGATGGTTATGGCGGCTATGGCGTAAAGCTCGACTACGACACGGGGAAGGTGATCGTTGAGAACAACCTCGTGTATCGCACCACCGACCATTCCATGTCACAAACGGATGGGCCGCAAATACCGCAGGCCCCGAACACGATCAAAAACAACGTGTTCTCGTATACCGGCACGGAGATCGAAGGAGTCGTCTCCTCTGCTCCTTCTGGCGTTAGCCAATTCGAGTTCAGCAATAATCTGGTTTTTTTCAGCCAATCGGAAATTCAGATTGGCTGCGCTTATTCTCCAGGAGGCGAGGCCGGCTTACCAACGGTGCAAAAGTACACGAGCAATATGTACTGCGACCTGGCGAATTCCGGCTGTGCTTTGACCTCAACCCCATTTCGCACCACAAACGCCGCTTGCCAAATAGTGCATCAGCTGACCTGGTCTGATTGGCAGGGTTTGGGTGAGGATGCGGACAGCGTGCAGTCCGACCCGCTCTTTGTGGATCCTTATTATCCGACGGACAATTTTGCGCTGCAGAGCGGTTCGCCGGCTGGGGAAGTGGGGTTCGTGGCTTTTAATGTCAATGCACCGGGGTGCGCCTCGCAATGCATGGAACCGCCAGCCATAGCCGCGACCTTCCCCACGGGCTCCTACATCACCACCTCGACGCTGGCGATCACATCAAATGCTAGCCCCGCGGTTTACGGTGAACCAGTCATACTGACCGCGACTGCCAGTTCGAATTACGGACCTCCGCCCGACGGAACACAAGTTACTTTCACCGAGAACGGACAGGTTTTGGGGACAAGCGACACGGTCCAAGGCGCCGCGAATCTTCAGGTTTCCGGACTGGCGGTAGGTCAAAATCTCATCACCGCGAGTTTTCCTGCAAATGCATTCTGGCTTGCGACAACTTCGAACGCGTTTTCGCAATGGGTCGACCGGGCCAGCAGTACGACCGCAGTACAGTCGAATGTGAATCCGGCCGCGTATGGTCAGGCGGTCACGTTCACTGCGAGAGTGAGCTCTCCGGTGGGTACTCCGACGGGAACAGTTACTTTCAGTAAGGGCGCGCCCCTCGGCACGGTGCCGCTCAATGACGGTGTGGCTACGTTTACGACCTCCGCGTTTCCATTGGGAGAATGGCAGATTAGCGCGAAATATTCGGGAGACACGAACTTTCTCAACAGCGCATCTCCCACATTGAACGAAACGATCGGTCAGGATGCGAGCGCTACAGTTCTGACTGCTAGTCCCAATCCATCAACGTCGGGTCAGACGGTAACTTTTACAGCGACGGTCAGCTCCACGTCCAGCACTCCAACGGGACAAGTTACGTTCCAGGCAGGCAGTACGGTTCTTGGGACCCATTCCCTTAATAATGGCGTCGCTGTACTCCAGACGAAGACTCTGAGCCCGGGCAAGTATTCGGTCACTGCAACGTACGCCGGCGACCACGATGTTTCAGGCAGCACCTCGAATGTAGTGAACCAGACAGTGACGCAATAGCCTGATCATAAAGTCTGAACGTTTTGCGCAAGAGGGTAGCTTTTTGCGCAAGAACCAATTCCTCCCCCGGACAGCTCCGATCTCTGCGCTGACGACTCCCCTTCAGTTGTGGAAACCCTGATTGATAGTTACGAACCGTTTTCGCTGGAACACGTTTTCGGAGTAGCTCGGCCTTGCCGATGCTCTGCTCCGCAATTTGCATCTCTTCGGCTCGCTCGGGAAGCCAAGCGTTTGAGTCGCTACACAAAGGATGGAGAATTATGAATAAATCGTTTCGCCGCTTACCACTGCTCTGTGGTTTTGTCGTCTGCACGGCAGCCCTGATGACGGGCCAGACCAACGTTCTCACCTGGCACAATGACAATGGGCGCGATGGCCTGAACGCAACTGAAACCGTGCTCAATCAAAGTAATGTCAACTCGACTCAATTTGGCAAAGTTTGCCAGGCCGTGGTCGATGGTCAGATTTATGCCCAGCCCTTAGTGGTCTCGAGCGGGGGGAACAACACCGTCTACATCGTGACGATGAACGATAGCGTCTACGAGATCAACGGAAGCAATTGCAGCCAGATCGCCCAGGTCT
Organism: Candidatus Sulfotelmatobacter sp.; assembly: GCA_030041415.1. GTDB lineage: Bacteria > Acidobacteriota > Terriglobia > Terriglobales > Acidobacteriaceae > Sulfotelmatobacter. The sequence continues at coordinate 20,557 of JASHNX010000057.1, read as the reverse complement.
CTTTACTTGAAGCTAATGAGACTGCCGTGGGCTGTGCCAAGGTGGGTGGCGTACACTGTTACGCACTAAAGCCCATCATTGGAATTCTTGGAACTCCGGTAATCGATTCCACGACGAATACGATTTTTCTGGTTACCGAGACGGAGTCAACCGCGGGAACTTGTGCCACAGGCAACAATAGTTCGTGCTTCACGCACCGGCTCCACGCGCTCGACCTGACGACTCTGGCTGAGAAATTTGGCGGCCCCGTCGATATAGCCGGTTCATACCAAAAGGTTGCATTTAGCGCGTACAACCATATTCAACGGCCGGGACTGCTCCTGTTGCCGAACACCTGGTCGAACGGGGATAGCACCGTGTATATCGGCTTCTCGGAGATGGATGGCACGGGAGTCGTTGGGGTAAGCATTCCCCGCGGTTGGGTTTTCGCCTACGATGCCTACAATCTGGCCAACGCTCCAATTGTCTGGAGCAGCACGCCGGCTCTCGAAGGCGGGGGTGTATGGATGTCTGGAGCCGGTTTGGCGGCAGGGCCTGATTCGCCTGGCGGGGACACCTATCTTTATGTCGTCACTGGAGACGGCGACTTCACGGTGAATACCGGTGGTTCGGATTATGGGGACAGCTTCGTTAAGCTCACGACCAGCCTCAGTACCATACCGAACGGATATTTCACTCCGTTTGGCCAAGAGTGCATGGATGTGGAAGATGAGGATTTCGGGTCGGGCGGGACCATGCTGATTCCTGACAGCGGTTCGACCTATTGGGCCATCGCGGCGGGAAAAGATGGGAACATTTACGCGATGAATCGTGCTAACCCCGGGGGCTACACTCCTCCGACAAATAGTACCTGCCCAGCGACGGGCACGAACGCCAATCAGGAGTACTTTAAGGCTTCTCCCAAGGCGTTTTACACAACCGCGGGGTATTGGAATTCGGCGCTGTTTTATTCCCCGATGTATTCTCCTCTTTTGAAATATGGCGTAAGCGTCACCAGCCCGCCGACATGTCATCCTTATCCGGTTTGCCAGAACCAGACGGCGAAAAGCGCGGTAAGCTTTGAATACGGCCCGAGTCTGTCGATTTCTTCTTCCGGCACTAACAATGGAACGGCAATCGTATGGGTGGTGGATGGGAACGGCTGGCCTGCGCAGGGGGTTGCCACCCCGGAGCCGGTAGTGCTTTATGCTTACGATGCGCAGCACGTGACTGCTCACGTGATTCCGGAGTTATGGAACAGTTCTCAATGTCCCACCCGCGACCAGACGGGCAACGCGACCAAGTTTGTTGTGCCCACAATCGCCAACGGACTTGTTTACCTGGGCACGATGGACCCAACCGACAGCACGAGTACCCGCGGGGAACTTAATGTGTTTGGTCCAACCTCGGCGGTTTGCGATTGACACGGGCTGGTGACCCAAACTCGAGCGCTATCGATAGAGACCTTAGTCTCTAAGTTATTAGGCCACTTGCACGATTTTGCGGCCTCTCGTAGCCTTAGGGCACTTTCATTTTGCTGTATTCCCGCCTGGCCGAAGAGAAACGCAGGGTGGGCCCCCCAAAAACAACTCCCGCAAGACCCAGTTGCGTCTGTGGCGGCAACCGGAACAAGCGAAGCAGCTTACGGGTGAAGTTTTCGCTTTCGATGCTTAGGGTCACGCGCAAAATGTGACTCAGAAAGCGGAGCTGTGATCCGCGTGCGCTTCACGCATCTCCCGAACTAGCACAGCCACTGAGTTTTCTAAGTTAATAGATTTTCGGATCAGAGGAGCTTATGAATACTAACCTCGATTCTCCCGGCCACACCGCCCAAACTAACCGCCAAAGCCCTGGAGTCGAGCCGGTACAGGACGACTCTCAGCAGCGACGCGACATGAGCCTGCGGAGTGTGCGCGCTGTGGCTGAGGTGACCGCAATCCATTGCGCCCTGCAAGAGACCGGATGGAATCGAAAACGGGCTGCGAAACTGTTGAGCATCAGCTATCGTGGATTGCTGTACAAAATTCGACAGCACAATATCACGGCTCAATCAAGCGGTCCGCTGGTTCCACTTGAGCGCAAAGAGTAAAGGCGTTGACGGCAGGAACTCCGACACGAATAAGGCGTAGGTAAACGATTGAAATGAAAGAAAGGAAAAGGGGAGAATGAGTCGCATCTATGAGCTTTTGCACCAACTGGGTAAAGATCAGGAAGTGCTGGGAGTAGCTGCTGCCGATTTTCCCTCTGCGGAGCCCACGCCTTCTGCGGAGCGCAGCCCCTGTGAGCCGTTTCAGGCGACCGAACCGCTGCTCCGGTTGGAGCCCGCGGAACAAGAGCAACTTAGCAAGCTGGTGCAGCGGGTTTTTCTGCTACCGGGCGCCGAGGCTCCTCGCGTCGTAGTCTTTACAGCCAGCGAACCCGGAAACGGCTCCACGTGGATCGCCGCCCGAGCGGCTGAGACTTTGGCAGCCCAAGTGAGCGGGACAGTTTGCCTGATCGACGCCAATCTCAAGAACCCTCAGCTGCACAATGAATTCGAGGTTGAAAGCCAAGAGGGCTTCGCCGAAGCCTTGCGTGGGCCAGCCCCGATAAGCAACTTTGCGCGCAGTCTGGCCCGCCCGAATCTCCGGCTGGTGAGTTGTGGGTCTGCTCTGGAGACCAACTTGCCGAACCTCGGCTCTGAACGCGTGCGACAGAAGGTAAGGGAATTGCGGGCGGAGGCTGATTACATTTTGCTGGATGCTCCGTCTGTGACGGCTTCGCCTGACGTGGCGGTGCTTGGGGCTGCCGCGGACGGAGTAGTGTTGGTGCTAAAGGCAAACTCCTCCAGGCGCGAAACTGCCCGGCAGGCGGTCGAAGATTTGCATGCGGCTAACGTGCGCATCCTGGGTGCAGTGCTGAATCAGCGAACGTTTCCGATTCCTGAAGTGATTTATCAGATGCTGTAGGCAGCGAGCCCCAGCTGCGAAAGTTTCGCAGCGGAAGACGGCAAAAGCGTGGATTCTGTGATTCCCAACACCAGAAGGAAATAAAAATGTTTGAAAATTTGCGAGGTGATTTCAAGGCGGCCGCCACTCACCGCAGGCTCGAACGGCCGTGGCGAGTGCTCATCCGCCGGGAAACCAAGGTGATCTTGCAATATCGCTTTTCGTACTGGGTGCATCAGAGGGTTCACATTCCGGTCGTTCGCCAGATTCTGATGCTGGTTGCTTTGTTTTGGCAACGCTGGAACCAGATTGTGCTCTGTGGAGTTTTGATTTCGCCGGACGCAGAGATCGGCCCAGGAATGATTCTTCATACCGCCTATCATTTGCAGATTTCTCCCACCAAGATCGGATCAGGATGCACGTTCAACACCGACGTGTTGATCGGAACCGGAGTCAAAAGCATCGGAGACAACTGCTACTTTGGGCCCGGTTGCAAGATCATCGGCGAAGTCAAGATTGGCAACAACGTGCTTGTGGTCGCCAACAGCGTGGTGCTTACCGATGTCCCCGATAATACGACTGTGATGGGCGTTCCGGCGCGTATCCGGCTGCCTGGCGGCCGCCTCCGTAAGATGCCATGGAAGACCCTCGACTCCAAGAACAACGGGAAACCGCAAGATCAAAAGGTTACCGCTTAGACCTGCATTGGGAGAGTGAAATTTTGGATTTCGCGTGGACAGAAGAGCAGGCCGCCTTTCGTAAGGAAGTCATACGCTTCGCCAAGACAGAGCTGGACGACGATCTCATTCACAGAGATCGAGAAGAAGAATTTTCCTGGGACCACTGGAAAAAGTGTGCCGAGTTCGGCATTCAGGGATTACCCGTGCCGCAGGAATACGGCGGCGGGGGTGCGGACACACTGACAACGGTATGCGCGCTGGAAGCTTTAGGGTACGGTTGCCGCGACAATGGATTCCTGTTTTCCTTGAACGCCCACATGTGGACGACGGAAATACCGTTGACCACGTTTGGGACCAACGAGCAGAAACGACGCTACCTTCCGAAACTGATTAGCGGCGAATGGATCGGCCTGCACGCGATGACCGAACCGATGTCGGGTTCAGACGCTTACAGCCTGCGCACCCGGGCGGAACGCCATGGCAACTGCTACGTGTTGAATGGCACAAAGACATTTATTACTAACGCGCAGCAGGCCCATCTTTTCATTATTTTTGCCAACGTTGATCCGTCCAAGGGCGCCAATGGCGTCAGCGCCTTCCTTGTAGAGCGCGACACCCCAGGTCTCGAAGTCGGCAAGAAGCTGCACAAAATGGGTTTGCGCACCTCGCCAATGTGCGAGGTGGCCCTGGTCGATTGCGAGATTCCTGCGGAGAATTTGTTGGATAAAGAGGGTAGCGGGCAAGCCATCTTTACCACGTCGATGGAATGGGAGCGTACCTGTATTCTGGCCAGCCATTTAGGCATGATGCAACGAATGCTGGAGAATTCCGTGAAATATGCGCGCGAACGCAATCAGTTCGGCCAACCGATCGGAAAGTTCTCCGCGATCGGCAACAAGATTGCCGATATGGAAGTGCGCCTCGAGACCGGTCGTCTGCTGCTGTACAAAGCGGCGTGGCTGAAGAGCCAAGGCCGGCATCCCTTACGCGAGTCCTCGATCGCCAAGCTGTACATCAGTGAAGCCTGCATCCAGAGTTGCCTCGATGCAATTCAGATCCACGGAGGCTACGGATATATGACCGAGTACCAGATCGAGCGCGAACTGCGTGACGCGATCGCCGGGAAAATTTATTCCGGCACGTCTGAGATTCAAAAGGTCATCATCGCGGGAATGCACGGCTTCTAGTACGAAGCTCCATCCTCAACTTCTTCGCAAGAGGCGATCCTATGGCTTACATGCTTCAACAACTGCTGACCAGTAGCGCAGCCCGTTTTCCTGAGAGAGAAGCAGTTTGGGCTCGCGGGCGATCCATTACCTATCGCGAGTTGGAGACCCGGTCCAATCAGCTTGCGCACCTCTTGCAGCAGTGCGGAGTGAAAAAGGGCGATCGCGTCGGACTGTTTTTTCCGAAATGCGTGGAATCGGTCATCAGCATGTTTGCGGTTCTAAAAGCGGGTGGCGTCTATGTGCCCCTAGACCCGCAGGCGCCAGTGGAGCGGATCGGCTACATCATTGGCAATTGCGGCATCAAGGTTCTGATAACCCAGGATGAAAGGCGACGTTCCCTGGATCTTGCTACGCGCGAGTCGCTTGCTCGGTGCGTAGTCATCGATCAAGCAACTGAATCGGGCAACGGAACGGGTGTGCTTCCGTGGTCTGCATTATCGGACTATCCGGCTTCCCATCCGCCTTTGGTGACTCTGACGGAAACCGATCTCGCGTACATCCTGTACACGTCGGGTTCAACCGGCCGGCCGAAGGGCGTGATGCTGTCTCACCAGAACGCTTTGACCTTCGTGGAATGGTGCGCTGTCAAATTTCAGATCACGCACGAAGATCGTCTCTCAAATCATGCACCGTTGCATTTCGACCTGTCGGTCTTCGATGTATACAACGCGATCGAGGCGGGTGCGACAGTCTACCTGATTACGGAAGAGCTAGCGCTGTTCCCAACCACTCTTGCCAAGTTCATCGAAAATCATAAGATTTCGGTGTGGTATTCGGTGCCGTCGGCACTGGTGCTGTTGCTGCTGCACGCGGATTTAAAAGCCGAAAAACTGGCGAACCTGCGCACCATCCTGTTCGCGGGCGAAGTATTTCCCATGAAGTACCTCAAGCAACTGGCTGAACTCTTGCCGGATGTGGAATTGGACAATCTTTACGGCCCTACTGAAACCAATGTTTGCACGTTCTACAAAGTCGACCGCGGGCGCCTGGCCAGCATGGATAAGCTTCCCATCGGCATTGCATGCGAGAACACCGAAGTATTTGCCGTGAATGACCGGGACGAAATCGTCACCTCGCCGGGAGAGAGCGGAGAATTGTATGTTCGCGGCCCGTCCGTGACCTGCGGGTACTGGGGCGACATCGAAAAAACCAACAAGATGGTTATACCGAATCGTTTCCAGAAGAACTTTGAGGAAAAGATGTACCGGACCGGGGACATTGTCACGCTAGCAGAAGATGGAAATTACTATTTTGTGGGACGGCGCGACAGTATGATCAAGAGCCGAGGCTACCGCATCGAACTCGGAGAGATCGAATGCGCGCTGCTTAGCCATCCTGGGGTACGCGAGGCCGCCGCCATCGCCATCGCCGACAACCTGGTCGGCAATCGCATTAAGGCGATTGTCGCCGCGCATGTAGCAGAGTCTGTAAAAGCGGCGGAACTACAGCAACATTGCGCCACCCGAATTCCCAAATACATGATTCCTGAGCTGATTGAATTTCGCGAGAGCTTGCCCAAGACTTCCACCGGGAAGGTGGACCGTGTGCAGTTGTCGCGTGAGAGCCAGGAGGGTGTGGCGGTAACGCAATAGCGCGCGGGAACGATTTCGCAATAACTTTATCTCAAGTCCGGGAGGACCAACTGCTAATGAGCACCGCAAAAGAGGCCAGCGTTAAAGATCAACTTCGCCAGTTCATCCTTGAGGAACTCGCCAGTGCCAAGGGGATCAGCCAGTTCAGCGACGATGAATCGCTCATGGAAAATGGGGTAATCGATTCTCTGGGCGTTTTCCGTCTCGTAACCTTCCTTGAGGAGAATTTCGGCGTAAGAGTCGGTGATGAAGAGATCACTGCCGATAACCTTCAGAGCGTGGACACAATCGAGCAGTTGGTAGTGCGCAAGTCCAAGAAATAGCAGAACCTCAACACAGGGCCCACCTGAGAGTGTGTTCTGATCGGTTGGATCGAATCGCCTTTTCAGTTTCCTATGCTTAAGCAGTCGCAGATGGCACAAGCTTCCTTGCAGACGAAGGCAGAAGTGTTCGCTGACTGCAGCTCCAAATCTCCAAGCGAGAGTGCGGAGCATGACTCTGCGTGGAACTGTGTGGTGAGGCTTGTGACGGCACAGGCTGCCGCAAGACCTCATGCCGTCGCGTTGGCTGCGGGCGAAGAAGTGCTTTCGTTTGCGGACCTGGAACGGCGCTCGAATCAACTCGCCCACCACTTAATGTCAGTTGGTGTTGCCACCGATCAGCCGGTTGGCCTGTGCATGGAGCGATCGCCATCCATGGTGGTGGCGGCATTGGCCATTCTCAAAGCGGGCGGAGCCTATGTTCCGCTGGACTCTTCGATGCCTGCCGAGCGGCTGAACTTCATGCTGCAGGATGCCGGCGCCGGAGTACTGGTTACACGAGGCCACGACGCACAGAAAGTGTCGACGGGCGGTTGGATTGTGATGGATTTGGACAGGCATGCGGAGCAGATCGCTGCCTGTTCATCCGGCGAGATCGACTGCGTGATTCAAGGAGAGAACCTGTCTTATGTGATTTACACCTCGGGTTCGACGGGGCAACCGAATGGGGTCGAGATTACTCATGCAGGTCTTTCTAACCTGGTGTCCTGGCACTGCAAAGCGTTTCAGGTGAAGCCGCAGGATCGGGCCAGCCATCAAGCGGCTGTGGGATTCGATGCCGCGGTGTGGGAAGTTTGGCCGTATCTGGCGGCCGGTGCCAGCGTGCATATGCCAGAGCAGTCTCTGAGCCGCGATCCTAAAGCGCTGCGAGATTGGTTATTGGCCGAAAAAATAAGCATCACGTTTCTGGCTTCGCCCCTGGCGGAACAGATGCTCGCGCTGGAGTGGCCGCGTCCATGTTCTCTCCGTATCCTCTTAACCGGTGCAGACACGTTGCACCGCCGACCGTCTTCCGACCTGCCGTTCATTCTGGTTAACAATTACGGTCCGACCGAGTGCACTGTGGTGGCAACGTCGGGCACTGTTCTGCCGGGAGATGATTCGATCCAACCATCAATTGGGCGGCCCATTGACAATGCTCAGGCGTACATCGTGGACGAGCAGATGCAGCAGGTCGCGGTAGGAATCGCAGGAGAACTTTGCATTGCAGGGGCCGGACTGGCCCGCGGTTATCACAACCACCCTGAGTTGACCGCGCGCAGGTTTGTCGCAAACCCTTTTGGATCTCTGCCGGGTGATCGTCTCTTCAGAACCGGGGATTTGGCTCGTTATCTTGAGAACGGGGAGATTGAGTTCCTGGGCCGGGTGGATGATCAGATCAAGATCCGCGGTTTTCGAATTGAGCCGAATGAAATAATCAAGGCTTTGCGCGAGCATCCTCAGGTAGAAACCTCGACGGTATTGGCAAGGGAAAATCAGGACGGCGAGAAACGGCTGGTTGCCTACATCGTGCTCGCACCGGGAATAGAGCCCAGCGCCGCCGCTCTGCGTCAACATCTGCGCGTGTCCCTTCCGGATTACATGATTCCGGCGGGGTTTGTACGGATTGAATCTCTGCCGCTGACTACAAATGGCAAGATCGACCGCGCGGCACTACCATTTCCGAACCCTGGCAATATGCTGCAGGAGGAAGAGTTCGTCGCTCCCGCGGGAATCGTGCAGGAGCGTCTGGCGGTTATCATTGCCTCCCTTTTGCACATGCAACGGGTGGGCGCCAACGACAACTTCTTTCTTCTTGGCGGGCATTCGCTGCTGGGAACACAACTGATTACCAGAATCAACGAATCGTTTGGCGTCGAATTGGCCCTCCTTCAATTATTCGATCATCCAACCGTCGCCGAGATATCACACGAAGTCGAAAAATTGATTCTTGACAAGATTGAACGATCGAATCCGACGAACTCCAGTGCGACAGGAACGAATCAGTCTGTGGCCTGATGTCGCCTATTCCTCCAGCAGTATCGAGTCTCCTTTTCACGCTTCCTTCTCACCTCTCCGCTCGCTAATAGTCCAGTACCTAGCCCGGACCACTGTTCAAAGCCGCTTCCAATAGGGTAAAAGAAGTCGGAATGCTACGAGACAGTCAAGCCGCTGCCGGTTTGAGAGGGCTGGAGCCGTTCTCAGCCTCTGCTCATCTTCTGAACCCCGAAGGTTTCGCGATCCCTCGCGTCGCCGGCCAGGCGATCAGCCTACAGCTCGAAACCAATTGAATGCCATGCCTGAAAATCGACCAGTTGAAAACTCTGTGCAGATGACGGAAGACGAACGCCGGCGTCTCGTTGTGGAGTGGAACGACACGCGGGCTGAGTATCCTTCCGACAAGTGTGTGCACGAATTGGTCGCCGAACAAGCCAGGCGGACGCCGGATGCGATTGCGGTCGTTCAGGGGAATCGGCAGCTTACTTTTCGGGAACTCGATCATCGGGCTAACCAATTAGCTGATTGCCTGCGCAAGAAGAGTGCGTGGGTTGGAACAGATGCTCCAGTTGCGATCTGCCTGCGGCGCTCGCTGGAACTCGCAGTGGCGCTTCTGGGAGTAATGAAGTCCGGCGCGGCGTGCCTTCCTCTGGATCCAGATTATCCAGCCGAGCGGCTGGCTTACATGCTGGAGGATTCGCAGGCTCCGCTGCTGATTACCCAACCGGGCTTGATGCCTGGGCTGGGCAACGGGCAGGCGGAAGTGTTGCACCTGCATTCGGACTGGAAGATTCTTGAGGGCTTTTGCTCAGAGAATACCGCCAGCGCGGTGAGCCCCGAAAACCTTGCCTATATCATTTACACGTCCGGATCCACGGGAAAACCCCGCGGAGTTCTGCTGTCGCACCGCGGCCTCGTGAATCATCACTTCGCTGCAGTCCGGCTTTACGATCTGGGACCCTCCGACCGCACTCTGCAGTTCTCTTCGATCAGCTTCGATATTGCGGTTGAAGAAATCTTTCCGACTTGGATTGCCGGCGGCTGCGTCGTGCTGCGGACCGAAGAGATGCCGTTGTCAGGCGAAGATTTTCTTCGCTGGATCGGTCAGCACGGCGTTACGGTCCTGGATCTTCCGACGGCATACTGGCACGAACTGGTGCGGGCGCTAACCGAAGCGGGGGCGGCTCTGCCGAAAACACTGCGATTATTGATTGTGGGCGGCGAGAAAGCTTCGGCCTCGGCTTACGGAGCGTGGCTGAAGTGCGGCGGAAGCCGCGTGCGCTGGATCAATACCTATGGGCCGACCGAGGCGAGCATCATCGTGAGTTCGTACGAACCGGATGCCTCTCAGCCTATTCCTGAAAACTTGCCCATCGGCCGCCCCATCGCCAACATCCGCTTGTACATCCTGGACGAGAAGTTACAGCCTGTTCCCGCAGGGACGCCGGGGGAACTGCACGTCGGCGGTCCGGGGGTCGCAAGGGGTTACTTGCGTCGTCCTGAGCTCACCGAGCAGAAATTCATCACGGATCCGTTCTGTACCGAGCCCGGAAGCAAGCTCTACAAAACTGGCGACCTGGTCCGCTATCTACCGGACGGGAACATCGAATTCCTCGGCCGAACAGACTTTCAGGTCAAGATTCGAGGATTTCGCGTCGAACTGGGGGAGATTGAAGCAGCGCTTGAGAAACACGAAGGGGTCGCCGAAGGCGTGGTCGTCGCCCGCGAGGTGGATGGCGAAAAACGGCTGACCGGATATGTCGTTGCATCGCGGCCAAGACCGCAGGAAAACGAGCTGCGAAAATTTCTTCGTGAGCGTCTTCCTGAATACATGGTGCCCGCCGATTTCGTTTTTCTGGAGTCGTTTCCTCTGACGCCGAACGGCAAGGTGGATCGCCGCGCCCTACCGGTCCCGAAAGTGAGAGAGCTCGAGCATGGAGCGGATTTTGTGGCTCCTCGAGGTGACGTCGAGAACCGGCTGGCAGGGCTCTGGGAGCAGGTGCTAGGGAAGCGGCCAATCGGCGCGCGGGAGAATTTCTTCGAATTAGGCGGACACTCGCTTGCGGCAGTGCGACTGATGCAGCGCGTCGAAAAAGAGTTCGGCAAAAAGCTGTTGTTGACCGCGCTTTTGCAAGCGCCGACCGTCGAACAACTCGCGGCGACGTTGCAGCAGGATTCGTCTGCCGTGCAATCTTCGGTAATCCCCATGCAGCCGCTTGGGTCCAAGCCGCCTTTCTTTTTTGTTCATGGGTTGGGTGGCACCGTCATGCGTTTCCGGGATCTGACGCGCTACATGACGCCCGACCAGCCTTTCTACGGCCTGCAGGCGCAGGGACTGGACGGCAGCCAGCCGGTTTTGCGCCGGGTGGAAGAAATGGCCAAAGTCTACCTAAGGGATTTGCGAGGGATGCAGCCGGAGGGACCTTACTATCTCGGAGGTTATTCTTTCGGCGGATATGTGGCTTTGGAGATGGCACGAATGCTTCTGGCCGAAGGAGAGGACATTCGCGTACTGGCATTTGTCGATACCTATGCCGAGATTGCGCAATCGATTGTCGAAAGATTTCTCTCGCTTTCCGTCCGTCAGAAAATTACTTATTTGAAAAAGAGAGCACGACGCTATCGCCTGGGACTCAAGCATAGAATTCAATTTCTGTTTCTGCCGCCTGCCGTAAAACAGGTGCGACGTTCCTGTGCTCTGGCGGAAACTAACTACCGTGTGCAGCCCTATGCCGGAAAGATTCTTCTGTTTCGGGCCGCGGAAAGAGGATTGCGCGGCCTGGAAGACCCGGGCGCTGGATGGGAAAAATATGCGTTGGGCGGTGTTGAGGTGCACGAACTCGATGGCGATCACGGCAACATCCTGAATGAACCCGGCGTGCGGTCTCTTGCCGCCAAGCTTCGTGCATGTCTGGATGGCGCGCAGATGCAGCCGGAGTTCGTCTCTCAGCCGGATCTCTTAGGCTCGGACTCGCAGTTACATTAACCTGATAACGTTTCCTTATTCAAAGATGAATCCATCGAAAGAACAATCGTCGACGACCGCCGTGGTTGAAGAAAATAGCACGCAGCAGGGGGACAAGGCGGCTAGCCGCGGGTCGCTCCTGACGAAGCTGCTTCCCTGGATGACGAAGGGTGGATTGGCAGTCGTCGACTACGGACTGATCTCGGGCTCCAATTTTTTGCTGGGAGTTTTGCTCGCGCGCTGGCTGTCTCCACGGGAATACGGCGCTTATGCCCTGGCTTCGAGCCTGTTCATCCTGATTGGTTTTCTGTACCAGTCACTCTTGCTGGAGCCTCTGTCAGTTTTCTCCGGAACGCTTTTCCAAGAAAATCTTCGGGGCTACCTCAAAACCACGCTGTCGATCCACTGGGTGATTAGTTTGGTGATGTGCCTCGTGATTGGCGGCGGGGCTGTGGTCACGCTCGTGTTCGGACACTCTCCGATATTAGCAATCGCTTTCGCCGGGATGACCATTTCAACTCCGTTCGTCCTGGCACACGGAATGGGGCGACGCAGCTTTTACCTGAAACTGTCGCCTGGACCGGCCGCCTTCGCATCGATCTTCTACTGCGCGCTAGTGGTTGGCGGGGTCTTCCTCGCCTACCGTTGGGGCCGGCTCTCGCCATTCACCGCATTCCTCATAATGGGGCTTGCCGCCTTGGTGAGTTGTGTGGTCATGGTGGTGCAACTCAATGCTGCCCTGGCGCCAGCAACGGGACATCCCAATCTGCGACAGACCTGGGGTAAGCATTGGGAGTATGGGCGCTGGGCGTTGGGTACCTGCGTGGTAGGCTGGATTCCCAACTACATATACATTCCACTGGTCAGCAGTTTTTCCGGCATGGCCGCGGCGGGCGAATTGCGCGCTTTGATGAATCTGGCTGCTCCGGTTCTGCAGACCTACGCTGCGCTCTCAATGTTGTTTCTGCCTTATGCAGCGCGAGTACAGGGCGAGAGCACCCCTGAAGAGACATCGCGTCTGAATCGGCGCTTAGCAGCGCTGTTTGTGGCTGGATCAGTTGTTTATTGGGCCGTTCTCATACCGCTGAAGTATCCAATCTTTCATCTTCTTTATGCCGGCAAGTATGTCGAATCGGCTTATCTCATTCCTCTATTTGCGCTGGAAACGACTATTTGGAGCGCCAGCCTGGGTCCAGCAATTCTTCTGCGAGCGATGGAATCTCCACGATCCTTGTTCATTGCCAACGGTGCCGCGAGTGGGGTTGCGGTATTGATTGGTATTCCTGTGACCCGCTTCTTCGGGTTGCAAGGAGTTATCTGCAGCATGATTGCAGCCAATTTCCTTTATGTAGTTGTGGCGTTCATCCTGTTCGGACGTAAGCTGTCGGAGTCGAAAGCGGGTAGCGTTCCGCTCGCGCGTCCGGTTCCGGCGGACTGAAGCAGTTTCTGCGTCGCAAATGGGAGGAAGCGGGTCGGGTTCTGGGATTAGAATGCCAGCCATGCCGCCGGTTTTCGTAACCACGAGCTGGGATGATGACGATCGCAGCGGCCTGAAGCTGGCCGAACTGCTCAGTGTCCATCGGCTGCCCGGTACCTTTTACGTACCCACGGGAAGATTAGGCCGCGATTCGCTGTTTAGCGTGAGCGACCTGCGCACTCTTTCCGCTGCCGGTTTCGAGATTGGCGGGCACACGGTAACACACGCCGTTCTTACCCAAGTTGGCGCCGGCCAACAAGCCCGCGAAATCAGCGCATGCAAGAGCACCCTGCAGCAAATACTGGGAAGGGAAGTGACCATGTTCTGTTATCCCAAAGGTCGCTTGAACGCTCAGTTGATGAGTGCGGTGAAACGCTGCGGTTATCGCGGGGCCCGTGGCACGCAGATGCTTTCTTGCAGCGCCAGGTTCCACCCCTTCGCCATGCCAATCACCGTGCAAGCGTACCCGCATGGCCGATCGAACTACGTGCGCAATCTGCTTCGGTATGGAGCGGTCGGTGCCTTGATGAAATCGTCATGGGATCTGATTCACTTCAAGGACTGGCTCAGTCTCGGCAAGACATTATTTGACCGGGTTCGGCGGCAGGGCGGAGTTTGGCATTTGTCGGGGCACCCGTGGGAGTTAGAACAACTCCAGCTATGGCCGCAACTGCGGCAAATGCTCGAATATGTTAGCAATCAGACCGGCGTTCAGTATGTGACGAATGGCCAGCTGTTGGCCTTGCTGTACGGAGAAACGTCGGCCGGATCGGGAACGCTCGCCGCAGGCGAAGCCAGCGCGTCGCCGATCAGTCATGGTTGAGACCCTGGAAATCTCGGACCAAAAGCGCAAACTGCTGGAGCAGTATCTCGACCAGCGTGGAAAGGAAGCGATTGCTCCATCGGCGATTGGCCGCCGCTCGCCCGAAAGCATAATTCCGCTTACGTTTGCGCAGGAGCAAATCTGGCTGCACGCTCAACTCGCACTTGGCACTCCGCTCTACAACGAACCCTTCACCGTGCATCGTAAGGGGCGGCTCGATGTCGCGGCTCTGGAACGCAGCTTCACAGAAATCGTTCGCAGGCACGAGGCCTGGCGAACCACCTTCCCGATGCGCGATGGCCAGCCTGTACAGATGGTGCATCCCCCATTTGAAATCAAGCTTCCGGTTGTGGATTTGCGAGGTCTTCCCGAGTCCGAGCGCACTTCAGCCGCTCTGCGTCTAGCTACAGAAGATGCACGCCAGCCCTTCGACCTTGCCAAAGGACCGCTAGTCCGGGCGCATTTGGTCCGGTTGGCGGACGAAGAATACCGGCTGTTCGTCAACTGTCATCACCTCATCTTTGACGGCGTGACCGGATATCAGGTGTTTCTGCCAGAGTTGGTGAGCCTGTACGAGGCTTTCGCAAACTCCCAACCATCGCCGTTAGAGGAGTTGCCATTTCAGTACGGAGACTATGCCGTGTGGCAACGCGAATCGCAGAAGCGCGAATCGCTCAAAGGCCATGTCGATTATTGGCGCAAGCAGTTGGGCGGTACTCTGCCCGCCTTGCAATTGCCTACCGATGCAGTGACCGGCGGCGGAGGATCTTTTCGTGGAGCAATGCAATCTTTCGCGCTGCCCCGCTCGCTCCGCGAAGCTCTCCATAGTTTGAGCCGGAAGCAAGGCGTAACTCTCTTCATGACCGTTCTGGCGGCTTTGGATACGCTGCTCTACCGCTATTCGGGGCAGGAGGACATCCTGGTCGGAAGCATCACCTCCGGCCGCAATCATCGCGGGACAGAAAAACTGCTCGGCTTCTTCCTGAACACTGTGGTTCTGCGCAGCGATCTCGCGGGAGATCCTACTTTTCTCGAGCTGCTAGAGCGCGTGCGCATTACTACGATCGAAGCGCTTGGCCACGACGATGTGCCGTTGAATCAGATCATCGAGGATTTGCATCCCGACCGCAATGCTGGCCGCAATCCGTTGTTCCGTGTGCTTCTGTCGCTCGAACCCGGGCTTTCTGAGGTACAGCCGGGATGGGATTTAACGCCGATTGACGTCGAAACCGGCACTGCAAAGTTTGACCTGTGTTTTGTGCTCGATGACCGAACCGACGGACTGATGGGGCGCGTCATCTACAGCAGCGATTTGTTTGCTCCCGCGACCATTACACAACTCATCGATTGCTGGGAGACGCTATTGGAAGCAATTGTAGCCAACCCCGGCCAACGCATCAGCCAGGTTCCGATTCTGAGCGATGAAAAACGACGCCAACTTCTCGTTGAGTGGAACGATACGCGGAAGCATTATCCGGTGGAGTTGGTAACGCGACGGTTTGAAGTGCACGCCGAGAAGTCACCGGATGCCATCGCAGTAAAGTGCGGATCGCAGACGTTGAGCTACATCGAGCTGGACAGGCGAGCCAGCCAACTGGCGAATTATCTAAGAACCGTCGGAGTGCGCGCTGAGGTCCCGGTCGCTCTGTGCGTGGAGCGCTCGCTTGAAATGGTGATCGGTATCCTGGGAATTCTGAAGGCTGGCGGCGCTTACGTGCCCCTTGATCCCGCGTACCCCGAGGAGCGCCTGGATTTTATGCTGGCGGACTGCCAGGCGCCGGTTCTGCTTACTCAGCAATCCCTGCTGAGAAGCGAGCAACGCCGCAAGCAGTGTCGAGTCGTCTGCCTGGACTCGGAGTGGAAGGATATTGAGAAGCAACCTTCGTCTTTGATGACCGAAGACGTCAAACCAGAAAATCTGGCATATGTGATTTATACCTCCGGCTCAACCGGCGGAGCCAAAGGCGTGGAGGTTACACAACAAAATCTCGCACAATCGACTGCCGCTCGACTCGATTACTACGCCGATGCCGGAAAGGATTTCCTGCTCCTGTCGTCGTTTGCGTTCGATAGCTCGGTCGCGGTTATTTTCCACGCTCTCTGTTCGGGCGGAGCATTGATCCTGCCAGTGCCGGATTTCAACTGGGAAGCCCGTCAGATTGCCAGTCTGATTGCCCAGAACCGGATCTCGAACCTATTGTGCATTCCCTTGCTTTACAGCGAACTGCTGGAGACTGCCGGCGCGCACCAACTGGTCTCGCTTCGTCAGGTGATCGTCGCGGGTGAAGTTTGTCCAAGGCAGTTGGTAGCGTTGCATTACCGGCTGCTGCCCGACGTCGAGTTATTCAACGAATACGGGCCAACCGAAGCAACAGTGTGGAGCACGGTGTACAAATGCCGGCCAGAGGAGCAGCAGAGCGCCGTGCCTATTGGCCGGCCAATCGCCAACACTCAGACGTATGTTCTCGACCGGAGTATGCAACCGGTTCCTCCTGGAGTGCAAGGCGAACTGTATGTCGCGGGAGAAGGAGTAGCGCGCGGATACCGGAATCAGGCGGAGCTCACCCGATCGAAATTCCTGGCCAATCCGTTCGCAGAGACTTTCCCCGAAGCTGCGGATAGCCGAATTTACCGGACCGGAGATTTGGTTCGCTGCCTTCCCGACAGCAATCTGGTTTTTCTTGGCCGAATCGATGAACAAGTGAAGATTCGCGGTGTGCGAATAGAGTTGGGCGAGATTGAGTCAGCGCTTAACGAACATCCGGAAGTACGAGAGGCCGCGGTGGTAGTGGAAGAAAATTCCGGTAAGCCACTTCTGGTGGCTTATGTAGTAGCACGCGAGCAATATGCAACTTCCGCGGCTGAGATGAGCGCGTCACTCAAATTGCGATTGCCCGCCTCCATGGTGCCATCCAGCTTTGTGTTTGTTTCCGCGCTGCCGCGCACGCCCAATGGAAAAGTTGATCGCCAGGCTTTATCGTCGAGGTCGGTCGGCCTTGCGAATTCCACCCCGGTTGGAGCGATTGCTGCGCGCGATTCGCTGGAAGCTCGGCTGGTGACAATTTGGAAAGAAGTTCTGGAAACTGAGAGTGACGACGTTACCGCGAATTTCTTCGAGCTGGGCGGACACTCTCTGCTCGCCGCCAAACTGTTGTACCGGATCGAGCAAGAATTCGAGCAGTCGCTCTCTTTGGCTTTTGTATTCCAGGCCCCCACTATCGAATTGATGGCCGATTGGCTGCGCAGTCCGGATCGTAGTCTGGCGGCGCGTGCCATTGTCGCGATTCAACCCAATGGATCGCGCCCACCTTTATTTGTGGTTCGCGCTGGACCGAGATTCCGGCTGCTGGCCAGTAAACTAGGCCCGGACCAGCCTCTGCTCGGACTCGATATTCCATACTCTGACGCGATCAAGCTGCCCAGTCCCTACCGCGTCGAGGACATTGCGGCATTCATGGTGCGGGCGATGCGCGAAGTTCAGCCCGAGGGTCCATATCACTTAGCGGGGCTCTGCGTGAATGCGGTGATCGCTTATGAGGTGGCCCGCCAGCTCCGGATGCAAGGCGATCAAGTGGGACTCCTTGCAATGTTCGATGGACATAACCACGCCTATTACAAGAGCCCGTTGCGAGACGGGCGATACACGGGCCGGATCAAATATCATCTGGCCAATCTGCTGCAGCTCGACTTGCGTGAGAGTTCTGCCTACATTGCGGACCGGTTCGAAGAAGCGCGGAGGAAGCTGGAGCGCACCATGTGGCGGCTGTCAGGCGATCAGGGCCAAAATGGAAAATTGCGCAACACGGATTCGGTGGTTCACCCGGCGTTTCACCGCTACGAGCCGACCGCTTATCCAGGAAACATGGTTTTATTCCAGTCCAGCGACTGGCCAAGTGGCGAATACTTCAATTTTGAGCTGGGCTGGAAGGATCTGGTTCGGGATGGCATCGTTTTTCAACGCATACCCGGAGACCATCCATCAATGTTTAAAGAGCCGAACGTAAACCTGCTGGCCGCAAAGCTCACAGATCATCTGTTCCATGCGGTAAGACAGGCTGCCGATCATGAAAAACCGGCGAAATTGCTACATGAAGCATGACAAGCACTTGCAGGGGTGGGCAGGGAGCTTTGTTCTCGCATTTTGGGTGGAATAGAGAAATTAGTCACTGAGGCATTTGACTCTTGCGGCAGGTGGTGGGGCCACGTAGACTCCGATGAAAGTCATCCGTCACGCCATGGAAGGCTACGGCGTGATCCCCCGCAGACATAGTGGGCATTACTCGTTCCTCCCTGGCTCTGGCTCCTCCTGGTTCCTTGAGAAATGGGACTGAGACGGCGGAGCTTTCTGTGATGCCGGCTATTTTAGGCTTGCGATCGATTGAGAAATGGACTAAAAATCGAGCATTTGCCCGGCGTGGGCTAAAGGGAAAATTCATCATGAAACAGATGCTGCTAGGAATGATGGTTGGATTGCTGGCGACGGCTACGCTCAGCGTGGCGCAGAACGCTCCGACACCTGCCAGTGCGAAGACCACCAGTTCGCCGGCCGATAATGCGAATGATATCCAATTTCAAGAGCGGAATCCCCGCTACGCCATCCGCGCCGGCGACAGCTTCGATATCAACTTTGAACTTAGCCCTGAGTTTAACCAGCCGGGAGTGGTAGTTCAGCCGGACGGTTTCGTAACTCTTAAGAGTGTTGGGGACATCCACGTTGCCGGCGAGACTGTGCCGGAGCTGACTAAGACTCTGCATGACGCTTACGACAAAATCCTGAACGACCCGCCGGTCTCGGTAGTGATGAAGGATTTTGAGAAACCTTATTTCACGGCGATCGGCCAATTGAATCATCCCGGGAAATATGATCTTCGGGGCGATGTGACCCTGACGGAAGCGGTCGCCATTGCCGGCGGTTTCAGCGAGAGCGCCAAGCATTCTCAGGTTGTACTGTTCCGGCGCGTAAATGACGATTGGCTTCATGCCAAGATTTACAACGTGAAGGAAATGTTGAAAGCAGGCAACCTTCACGAAGATCCACGTTTGCATCCGGGAGACTTGGTGTACGTGCCGCAGAACACGTTGTCCAAGATTAAGCCCTACATACCCAACTCCGGCTTGGGCGCGTACGTGCCGATCACCCGGTAGACGAATGCCGGAAAGCTGTTGCAAATTGCTGTTCGGTGGGCAGGCACCGAGGAGGCTATTGTGAGCAATCAAGATTTCGATCAGATCAATGCAGCACGGCCGCAGTCAGTCACTTTGCGCGACCTAGCCGCAGTCGGCTTTCGCCATAAGGGTATTTTGACGTTATGTTTCGGCGGAATGTTGCTGGGTACGTTGCTTACCGTGCTCTTCATGCCCGCCGAATACAAAGCTCAGACCAATGTTTTGGTGAAGCGCGAACGCGTCGACCCGGTAGTGTCGCCCGAGCAAACCACGCAGGTACAGATTCGGGACGAAATCAGTGAGGAAGAACTCAACTCAGAGATCGCGCTTATCGAGAGTGACGACGTGCTGCGCCAGACCGTGACCGCCTGTGGCTTGCAACACAGGAGCAGTCTCTCATCCTACCTGCCCTGGACCGTGACTGAAAACGAGAAGATCGCGAAAGCGGTTTTGCGTCTCAGATCCAAGCTCAAGATCGACCCGATTCGCAAAAGCAATCTGATCAGTATTTCCTACACCTCGACCGATCCGAAACAAGCCGCGCAGGTTTTGTCTGCGCTGGACAATGCGTATATCCAAAAGCATCTCGACGTTTATAGAGCCCCGGGGCAACTTCAATTTTTTGAACAGGAGACTGAGCGCTACCGCAAGGATCTGGAGAACACAGAGAACCAGCTTCGGCAGTTTGCCAAGGAGCAGGGAGGGGTAGCTCCAAAGGTGGCCCGCGACATCGCCCTGCAAAAGCTGAATGACTTTAACGCCAATCTCCAGCAGACGCGGGCCGATCTGGCTGCGACAGCGGAGCGCATCCAAGATCTCCAGAAGCAGGAAGGCTCAACGCCCAACCGCCTCACCACTCAGGTCAAAGAGGCAGACGACGCTACCGTACTCCAGCAACTCAAGAGCACACTGCTGACTTTGGAACTCAAGCGCACTGAATTACTGACGAAGTATCAACCCAGTTATCGGCTGGTGCAAGAGGTTGATAAAGAGATCGCTGACACGCGGACTTCAATTGCCGCCGAAGAGAGCAAGCCGTTGAAGGAGCAGGTGACTGATCAGAATCCGACGTACGCTTGGATCGGCACTGAGCTGGCGCGAGCCAAATCGGATTACAGTTCGCTGAAAGCCCGCGAGGCAGCCTTACAAGCCATTGTGAACGTGTATCAGCAGGACACCGTGCAGCTGGAAGAAAAAGATATCGCTCAACAGGATCTGACCCGCACCGCGAAAACGGACGAAGACAACTATTTGCTTTACCTGCACAAGCGTGAAGAAGCCCGCATGACCGATGCTTTGGACGCGCAGCGGATACTTAACGTTACGGTTGCCGAAGCCCCGTCGGTGCCGTCACTGCCCACAGATGATCGTTGGTTGTACGGAATCGTGGGAACTTTGCTGGCCGCGACGGTTAGCGTGGCA
>JASHNX010000056.1 GCA_030041415.1 Candidatus Sulfotelmatobacter sp. | reverse complement strand
TGCACATTCCCACCCGCGCCGAGCATCTCTCGATGAATCTCGGCCAGGCGGTCGGAATCTGTCTTTACGAGCTCAGTCGCGATCGCGGCGTGGCCGCAAAATCCGAGGCACGAAGCGCTGCTTCCGCCGCGGAGGTTGAACGGATCCACGAGAGCCTGCTCGAGGCGTTGCAGGCGAGCGAGTATCCCAAGCAGAATTCGTCCGACACTTTTCAGTCCGCGGTCCGGCGCATGGTATACCGGCTGCGCCTGCACAGCGGAGACGCGGAATTTTTGCTGGGCATGTTGCGCCAGATCGTCTGGAAACTACAGCAAGACAAAAAGCACAACCGCGATTAAGGCTTCAATTCGATGGAAGACGCCTGCACGCCGGGACGCGAAAACTGAAAACGCAAAAGCCATTCGCTGGGGACGGGATTCCCGTTGACCTGTGCAGGAGCGAATTTCCACTGGCGGGCGGCGGCCAGGGCTCGACTGGAAAAATATCGACTAGGCCCGGAAGTTCTCAATCTTGTACCGGAAACATTTCCTGCAGCGTCGACGTTGACTTCGACGTTTATCTTGATGTGACCCGTAATCGTATGCTCGGCGCCCGCTGAAACATCGGGCATTACGCGGTTCAGCACGTTGCCGGATACGACTCCGGAACGAGCCGTCGGAGGGGCTGGCGCAGAGGTTGCGCTCTTGTCCGGAGGAGCGCTCTGAGGCTGAGTTTGGGATACGGGAGCAGCCGATCGGTGATTGACGGATCTGACTGCGATGAGCACTCCAATCAGAAGCGCTGCTACCACGACGATCGGGATAATGACCTGGCGTGCGAGGTGACGTTGCGGTGTAGGTGCCGAAACATGTGCATTCGCGGCCGGCTGATGAATCGGCTGGCCCGAAAGTTCCTGCACAATGGCCTCGGCCGTTGGACGCTCCGCGGGGTTATTTTGAAGACAGTCCTGCACAATCCGTCGCAGCCGCTCGGGAACTCGTTGCAGCGCGGCATTGAGATCGTTGGTGGTCTGACCGTTCTTCGGTTCGGTCTGCGTCAGAACGGAGATCAAGGTGGTCCCGAGCGACCAGATATCCGAAGCTGGTGAGTATCCTGCGGTCCCGATTTCCGGAGCGTCGTAAGGCGTCGAGAGCGCTGCACGCGGAACTTGCGCCGGCCGGCGCAGCCCATCGGAAGAAAGCTTTAATTTATCGCCGACGGCAAGAACGTTGGCGGGCTTGAGGCGGCTGTGTACGAAGCCGGAATGATGCAGAAACGCCAGTGCTTCGGCGGTTGGTCGAAGCATTTGAAGAGCCTCATCCACGGAGAGCGCGCGCACCGGAATAATCTCGCCGAGATTCTCTTCTGCATACTCCATCACAACATACCGGAGCGGTGCGCCATCGATTGCGCAACGCCCGTGCGCAAACAGCCGAATAAGGTGAGGGTGCGAAAGCTTGGCTGCATCCGCCCAAAGCGAGATTTGAGAGTTTGCTTCCTGATCGTCGGGGATGAGCTTTATAACGGTTTGCGTAGCATTCGTTCCGGGAGCTTCGCTAAGAAATACGGCGCTTCGACCGGAACTCGCGAGCCAGCGCCGAAGCCGAAACTTCCCATCGACGAGCTGACCTTCCCACTGTTTCCAGCGTTCCGTTGCGCTAGTCATAGGGTAACGTTGGGCGAACCGCTATTCTATTCCAGCACCGGGCATCGACTGCCTGTGAATTTATCTATGCGGGAAATCGGTGAGGCCTGCCACATCGGCGCGAACAAGTAAGGTGGAAGCCTCCGTCTAGCGATCCGGGACCGCGTTCTGATCTAGCGCGCGAACATGCCCACGAACGCGCTGCGTTTGCCATGAAGGTCCCATGTTTCACCCAGGCCCGGCCCATTGTATGCGTCCGTCAGCGCGACGGCCGGCACCGAATGCGACACGCTCGTCAGCGGAGGATAGTAAGTGACTTCATTTCCGCAAAGGTGATCGTGTTCATCGATCGAGCGGGTCTGGACGGTCGCGAACTTCCCGGCACGGAGCATGGCCACACCATGCCGTTGCACATTCACAACGAATTCGGTTTGCACCGGAATTACGCTTTCGACATGGTTCAGTAACTCGCCACCCATCTGCCGCGCGAAGCTTACGAGAGCGGAGTTTTGCTGCGGCGACGCCTGGTCATCCACCAGCAGGACCGCTTCGGCGGGATAAGGATTTTCGTATGGATCTCCCAGCGTGCCTTTCGCGCGCACGACCGCGGTGACGCTCAGACCCTGCAGGGCAACCCCGTTCCAACTTCCGGAACGAATGTGCCAGGCCAAGATGGCCTCGTTGCCGACGAGATTTACTTCTCCGTTGGCGAAACATTGGCCTGTGTACACATCGGCGCTGCGTGTTTCCAGGTAATCGCCTTCTATCTGCTGGGCAGCCAGAGGCAAAGAAAGAAAAACGATCAGCAGGACGAGAGCAGAAGTAAATGGATTGCGCATATCAGAACCCCTGCAAACATGATAACGCCTTCGACGCGGAAAGAAAGAGGGTATTCCTTGAACGCAGCCTGTGCTGCTGTCTACCCGCATTTGCCCGTGCCGTGGCAAGAGCGACTCTTCGAGCTGCAGTTGCCGGGTTCGGCCAACTCGCCATCGGGTCCGATACATGTCTGGCTGTGAAGACACCAGAACAGACCGTCGTTGCATTCCGGTACGGTAGGATCCGGCTCCGCCAGTATGAATTGGCCTTTCCAGCGCAGCGCTGGGCAAAGATTCGGATGGTGAATGTTGAAGCGGTCCGATTCGCGGATCATGCGACACCTCCGGCAGCTTTCATAATGGCTCGCTTTACCGCGACGCGGGCAAGCTGAACCTTGTAAGCATTCCCGCTGAGGGGCGTGGCGGCAGCGACGGCTGCCTGTGCGGCGTTTTCTGCAGTGCTTCGATTTACTTGTTGTCCGGTGAGCGTCTGTTCGGCTGCCGGAGATCGCCAGGGAACGGGCGCGACATGCCCGAGCACCACTCGGGCGGACGTTACGCTCGATCCGTTGGTCGTGAGCGCAACTGCGGCCACGGCTAGTGGCCAGTCGAACGCTTCTTTCTGGCGAATTTCGTAATGCGCTGCCCGCACATTCGTTGCCAGCGGAAGGACCAATTCGGTGACGATTTCGTTCGGCCGCAAATCGTGTTCGCGTTCGGCTTCACTTTTCGGAGTGAGGAAGAATTTCTCAAGCGGCAAGTCTCGTTTGCCCTTAGGACTTTCAACCCGCACCCTCGCTCCGTACGCAATGAGAATGGGCGCGATGGTGGAAGGGCTCACGAATTTTGCCCGGCCACTATTTCCGAGGATAGCGTGATAACGGTTTTCACCTGGTTCCACGAGATCTTTGCCAGTCTCATCTTTGGGCAACAGACCGAATCCGTTGCGGAAATACCAGCAGCGCGGGCGCTGGCATAAATTGCCCCCGAGCGTGGCCTGATTGCGAATCTGCGGGCTGGCGACTTCCATCAGGGCGTCGGCGAATGCTGGAAAGTTCTCCTTAATCTCGGCATTACTCGCAATCTCGTCGAGCGTAGTCAGAGCGCCGATTCGCATTCCGTTGCTGCCGGAAGAGATGCCATGGAGATCCTTTACTTCTTTCAGATTGATCAGGCGCCGGGGAGACACGACATCATCTTTCATCAACGCCAGCAGGTCGGTTCCGCCGGCGATGATTTCTGTTTTGCCCCAGGCCGTTGCCAGCAAGCTCATGGCTTGCGCTTTGCTGTTCGGGCTGACATATTCAAAAGCTCGCATCACGCACCTGCCTTTGGCTGAAGCGCTGCCAGCACCCGGTCGGGCGTAAGCGGAAGAAACGGCACTCTTACTCCAATGGCGTTGGCGACCGCGTTGGAAATCGCCGCTCCGGGCGAGATCACGGGAGGTTCACCGAGTCCGATGACTCCGCGCTCGTCGTAACCTTTACCGGTCATCATGCGAACGACCAGCTCGGGAATGTCATTGAAGCCGGCCAGGCGGTAGAACTCCATGTTGGCGTTGAGCATGCGGCCTGTAGTTGGATCCATCACTTTTTCCTCAAAAAGCGAGTAGCTGATACCCATGATCAGCGCGCCGTAGACCTGTGACTCGGCCGTTTTCACGTTGACCACCAGGCCACAATCCTGAACCGCGACCATCTTTTTTACTTTGACGATACCGGTATCGGTATCGACTTCGACCTCGGCCATCTGGACGCCGCCCACGCCGCTGTTGGTAAGGTCTGGCGGTTTGTCACGATCCGGATTCTTGCCTCGCACGGTCTGCGGCATGGCCCCGAGTTTCGAACACGCTTCTTTCCAGCTAAGCGAGCGGGTGGAATCCCCGCGCACTCTGACGTTGCCGTTCACGCATTCCAACTCTTCCGGCTGAGCGCGGAGTGCCGGCGCAACTTTGGCAAAGAGCGCGTCGCGTGCATCGACTGCCGCGCGGCGAGTGGAAGACGTTACGCCACCGATCGTGGTCGATCCTCCTGATCCGCCGGAAGGAGGATAGTTTGTATCACCAATCAGGAGGTGAATCGCATTGATCGGAATGCCGAGAGTATCGGCAGCTACGATAAGAATGCAGGTCCGCGTGCCGGTTCCCAAATCCTGCGAGCCCATCTTCAGGTCGACCGAGCCGTCGGGGTGAATGGTGAGATCGCAATCGCTCGCGTGACCGCGTCCACCCCAGGTGTGAATCGATAACCCCACTCCACGAACGATTTCGCCGGGAGAGCTTTGCCGTCGCGGATGCCATTTGTTTTTCCAATCCATCAGGTCGGATGCGATGGCGAACTCCTCTCGATAGATTTCCTGGCGGGGCTTGGTAAGGTCGAGATTGCGGCTAAAGAAATCCAGAGGATCCATGTTCACCGCAGCCGCAAGATCGTCGAGCGCGCACATCGTAAGCACCGCGGCCTGGGGATGGTTCGGCGCGCGCCAGGCGCGCGCCGGGCCGATATTATTGCGAATTGCGGTGTGCTCTTTGCGCTGATTTGGAACGCTAAAGACGTAGGGAATCGGTGGCATGCCGCCGCCGCCGGGTCCGCCGGTGCCCCACGATTCCGATTGCCACGCGAGAATCGTTCCGTCTTTTTTTGCGCCGACCTTCACGCGCGCAAAAGCGGAAGGCCGGGCTCCGGCGACCTTAAGCTCGGCATCGCGCTCGAGCATGATGCGCACCGGCTTGCCTCCGGCCTTCTTCGAAATTTGCGCGGTGAAGATACCCCAGCGATCAGGCGCGAACTTGCTGCCGAACCCTCCGCCGATATTGTCCTGATGAACGCGAATATTGGTTGCGGGAAGTTTTAACGGTTCGGCCATCTGGCCGGGTATGCCGGAAACGTTTTGCGTGGAGATGTGCGTGAATAGATGGCTCTCGTCGGTCCATTCGGAAATCGAACCGTGGGTTTCCAGGCAGCAGTGGGTGATCACCGGCACGCCGTAAAGACCTTCTGAAACAAATTCTGAGTCTTTGAAACCTTGATCCGGGTCACCGATAGTTTGGACTGCGGCTTTCTGATAATTGGATTTCGGCCGTTGCGCGGCTTCAGGATGAACGGTTGCTGCTTGAATGGCATTCAAAACATCGTCGGTCGCGCCGTCAGCCTTCAGTTGCTTGAGCGTATCTTCGTCGATTTTTTCGGTCAGGCCGTATTGTTTGATCTGGCTGACCATCTGCTGGCTGGGGACCTGGTTATCGAGCATGTCATCGATGTCGTCTGCACTCAGCGGGCCTTGACCCTGTGCACTGTTCTTGGGAGGTTCGGCATCGCTGACGAGGTGTTCGAGCGGTGCGTACTTCACCTGGATGGCGCGAATGGCGTCTTCAGCCGTGGGCTCGTCAATCGCAGCGACCGCAACAATCTCATCGCCTTCCCAATGGATCATCGATCCCGGCCCTTGCACAATCTGAACGGCGTTCACTCCGGGCATCTTCTCGGCTGCACTTATGTCGATGCTGACAATCTTCGCGTGGGCATAGGGACAGCGCAGCACCTTGCCGTACAACATGCCGGGCCGGTGTGTGTCGTAGGTATATTTTGCCTGCCCTGATACCTTGACAGGCGCATCCACGCGCGTGACGCGGGTGCCGATCAGCGTCCGATCATTTTCCTGAGGCCATGCATAGTTCGGCATTGCTCAGGCTCCTTTCTGCGCGACCTGCGCGATGGCTTTGCGGATTCCATCGTAGGTTCCGCAACGGCAGAGATTTCCGCTTAGACCGTGCCGAATGTCCTCGGGGGTGGGATTCGGATTGCGATCAAGCATGGCTTTGCAAGCAACTACGAACCCCGGAGTGCAGAAGCCGCACTGCGATGCATCATTCTCGACAAAGGCTTGCTGAATGGGATGAAGCGCGCCATCGTGCATGAGCGATTCGACCGTCACGATTGATTTGCCCTGCGCTTCAATGGCGAGCACCGAGCAGGCGTATACGGTTTTGCCATCCATGAGGACTGTGCAGGCACCACACTCGCCACGGTCGCAAACGCGCTTGGCGCCGGTGATCTCGAATTGATCGCGGAGCGCGTCCAGCAGAGTGACGCGCGGTTCGAGATCTGCCTTATAAGTTTTGCCGTTGACGTTGAACTGCATCGCGACCTTGCCCGGGCCGTGCACCGGGATTTGCTCTCCGGCGGCCATCACGAGCTTGGGTTTTGCGACGAGTGGAATCGCGGCAGTGATACCCGAGATCCTTAGAAAGTCGCGCCGCGATACACCTGAGTCGTCAGGTTTTTCCTCCGGATTCTTGCGGGTTGGGTCCCAATCGGGCATTGAATGCCTCCAGAAAAATGCTTGGCAGCGAAACTTCGCTTTCGCTGCGGTTTCAACGGCCGCGCCGGCCACCGAGAAGACAGGGGAACCAATGGCGCACGCTACGAACGAAAATGAGTAAGTAACTGTGGGAAAATTATACTCACCGCATGGTGGTCTGTAACATCAAAAGCGGCGCGCGCGGCAAGCGGCCACAAATCTCTTTGGAGAATTGATCGAAAGATGGCGGAGACGAGGCGAGGAGAAACGAACTGGCGCCTTGTCGTGCGCGCCCTGCGTCACCGAAATTACCGGCTGTTCTTCGGTGGGCAGGGAATTTCACTCATTGGCACCTGGATGACGCGGGTTGCCACCGGTTGGCTCGTGTACCGTCTGACCGGATCGGCACTTCTGCTTGGCCTGGTGAGTTTCGCAAGTCAGATCCCGATTCTCTTCTTGGGGCCGTTTGCCGGCGTGTGGGTGGACCGACTGAACCGTCACCGGGTTCTGCTGGTTACACAAGCGCTATCGATGGTGCAGTCTTTTGCGCTGGCAGGGCTCGCGATCGGAAAAATCATCACGGTCAATGAGATCATCCTGCTCAATCTGTTTCAGGGAGCGGTGAATGCTTTCGACATGCCGGCGCGGCAAGCGTTCGTCATCGAGATGGTCGAGGACTCGGAGGACCTGGGCAACGCAATTGCGCTCAATTCTTCCTTGGTAAATGCGGCGCGGCTAATCGGTCCGTCGGTAGCGGGATTGTTAATCGCGCTTGCGGGCGAGGGTTTCTGCTTCTTAATTGACGGCTTCAGCTATCTCGCCGTCATTGCTTCGCTGCTGGCGATGGTGGTCGTTGCGCGACCGCGCGAGCAGACGCACGGTAGCGTACTCGCCGAACTGCGCGATGGATGGGCTTATATCCGGGGATTTCGCCCCATCTGGTGGATTCTGCTGCTGCTCGCATTGGTCAGCCTGGTGGGCATGCCATACACCACGCTGATGCCGATTTTTGCCGGGCGTATCTTGCACGGCGGAGCGCACACTTTAGGCTTCCTCATGGCGGCAACGGGCGTTGGCGCGCTGATCGGAGCCGTGAGGCTGGCCGCGCGACGCACCGTGCTCGGACTGGGCCGCGTGATTCCCATGACCGCAGCCGGATTTGGAGCTTCGCTGGTTGCGTTCTCGTTTTCGCGGCATCAGTGGCTCTCGATGCTGTTGCTGGTGGTGACCGGGTTCTGCTTCATGCAGCAAATGGCCGCCAGCAATACGATTCTGCAAACCATCGTGGAAGATAAAAAACGCGGGCGCGTGATGAGTTTTTATTCAATGGCCTTTCAGGGTGTGGCGCCATTTGGCAGCCTCATCGCAGGAGAAGCGGCAAGCCGCATCGGTGCCCCTCTTACGCTGACGATCGGAGGTGCCATTTGCATTGGCGGGGCGGCGCTGTTTGCATCACAACTGCCGGTTCTGCGGCGGCTGGTACGACCGATTTATATAAAGATGGGCGTCATCCCGGAAGTGGCGAAGGGAATTCAGGCGGTTTCGGGCTTGCAACAACAGACGGAAGAGTGATCGCGGGCACGAGGGTTGGACATTGCGTAATAAAACTAGAAGCAATCCCGTAAGCCCGTGGGCGGTCTCCCGCTGGTGTTGCCGGTTTACCCCCGCGCAATACTTTCGTTTCGGAGCCTTTATTCCCTACGCTAATCTGCGATTACGATTGAAGCCGGACTGCAACGTATGTTTAACTTCAAGAGGTAAGAGTTCGTCCTTTTCATGTTCTGACTCCCAGGGGAATTAATGCAAATCAGTTTTGAGCTGTGGAAGCGGCGTTCCCTGGCGCTGCTTGTTTGGATCTGCAGCGTGAGCTGCCTTGCCTCCGGAGCCACCAACTCCCACTATCTCATCACGAATGACGACGATAGCTTTTCGAGCAGCGTCACATTTTACGTGATCGGGGACAATAATCTCCTTTACCTTGACCAGCGTGTGCTGACCGGCGGCGGAGGCATTGCCGGAGGTTATTTTTCCGCCAACCGAGTAGCAGTGCTCGACAATAGTACGCAGGAATGCGTTTACGCTTCCAACGCATCCGCCGGTGACATTGTCGGGATTGATGTCAACACTCTTACGGTCAGCGGCAGCACTTCGGGCTCTCCAACCGATTCCGGCAGCGCGAATGGAATCGGTCTAGCCGTGAACGGCCAATATTTGTACGTCAGCTTCACAACTTCCAATACGATCGGAACTTTCGAAATCGAGCCGGGCTGCGCTCTTACTTTTATTAACGATATTTCCGTGGCCGGGCTACAAGGCGGATTCATCGACGGTATGGCCCTGCACGGGAACATAATGGTTGTCACCTACGGGGATGGCTCGATTGAATCGTTCGATGTTTCCTCGGGCACTCCGGTGTCGAATGGCGACGAGCAAAATTCTGCGGGATATTTCAATTCGCAAGGAGCGACTTATCCGAATAGCGTAGAAATTACAAAAAACGGGCACTATGCGCTTTTCGGCGATACATCGACTTCTACGGTTGTGGAAATTTCCGATCTGAGCTCGGGCAGGCTGGCAAAGACAACTGTATATACATTGGGACCGGAGATTAATTCGAGCAATATTCTGTTGAGTCCGGATGAAACATTGCTATACATCAGCAACACGGAAGGTGACTCGATCAGCGCGGCGTGGTTCGACGCTTCCACGGGAACGCTTTCTTTGGGATGCACCTCAGACAAGCTACGAGGGTATAGTTCGAGGTGGTCGTATACGGCAGAGCTGGCACTCGGCAGCAATACTGGGACGGGTGGTACGGTTTACGTCGCGGAGTTTGGAGTACCTTCCTGGATCGGCATGGTCGGGGTGAGTTCGAATGGATCAGCGTGTACGCTGACAGAATTATCGCAATCGCCGGTAGGCGATCTGAACAGCTCAGGATTGCTCTCGATTGAAGCTTTTCCACCGCGGTCGTTCTAGCAACACGATTTTTTTCGAAAAACAACTGAGTTGATTGATTCAGAGGTCTGACGAATGCAGCGCAATTTTAAGTTTCTATTGGGGCTTGCGATTTGGGGATCCTTTGTGCTCCACGCGAGGGCGCAATGCCCGGCCCGCCCACCCAGCGGCACGGTGGTGGAAAACCCGTTCGATCTGGTCTCCCAGAACGGTGTTCTTAGCGCCGATCTTGACCTGGGCTATTCGGTGGATCAGTTCGGATACACCCACTACTGCTACAAATACCAGAGTCCTACTGGAATTGTGGAAGCCCCGACACTGCGGGTTCATCAAGGCGACCAACTGCTGCTGAAAGTGAAAGACACTATTCCGCCCAACAGCTCGGATTCAACCGGCAGCATGCACATGTCTGCGCCTGCGGGAAAAACTTGTGCGGATGGCGGAACCGCCACCCTACAGTCGACCAACGTGCATTTTCATGGCATGAATATTTCCCCGACCTGCCACCAGGATGATGTGCTGACGACGTTGATCCAGCCGGGATCTCCTGGATTTCAATATCAAATCAAAATTCCTGAGAGCGAGCCGCCAGGACTTTATTGGTACCACCCGCACGTGCATGGATTCGTCGAGTTTCAGGTAAATGGAGGAGCGGCCGGCGCTCTGATTGTGGAAGGGATGGAAAAAGTGCGCCCGGAGGTGACCGGACTTGCCGAGCGTGTGTTCGTCATCCGCCAGCAGTATCTGGCTCCGTGGGTGCCCGGACCATATCAGATCACGCTGAATTTCCACCTCGCGGTTCAACCGGAGACGCCTTCGGCTCCAATCATCGAGATGAAGCCGGGAGAAAAGCAATTCTGGCGGGTAGCGAACGCCACGTTGCAAGAGTTCATACCGTTGCAGGTGGTGGTCAATGGCGTGGCGCAACCGCTCGAGCTGATTGCGCTCGACGGCTATCCTCTGGCCGCGCCTCGAACCGAAACGAGCATCCTGATTCCGCCCGCTGGACGCGCCGAATTCATCGTGCAAGCGCCGCCCGCCGGTTCCAGCGCCCAATTTATCGAGCAGTTTTACTCAACAGGTCCAACCGGCAATCCGGATTTCGAAGAGATACTGGCGAACATTGAAGTGAGCGGCAGCAGCGGCAGCGCTGCGCCGCAAGCAAAGCCGGTAACAGCGCAGACCAGCGTTTCGCCGGAGAGCGTTCAACTCGCGACGCTGAAGGATGCCACTCCCACCGCGACTCGCAAGCTTTATTTCTCGGAGGAATTTGGGGGAACGAACGGGCCCATCCAGTTTTATATAACTGTCGATGGACAAAAACAGAGGGTGTTCGAGCCCGACGAGAAACCTGCAATCACCACCAAAGTGGGCGCGGTTGAAGACTGGACGATCGAAAACCGAGCGCTGGAGACACACGACTTTCACATCCATCAGATCCACTTCATGATCCTCGAAGTCGACGGAAAGCCGGTGGCCCACCAGGATCTTCGCGACACCATTCAGATTCCGTACTGGTCGGGCGCGGGTCCATATCACAGCGTAAAGGTGAGAATGGATTTCCGGAACCCCACCATCGCAGGCACGTTTGTGTTTCACTGCCACATTCTTCTCCACGAAGATATGGGTATGATGCACAAGATCCTTGTCGAGCCCTGAGCGATTGCCGGGGCTTCTTTACTGCCATTCCTTAATAAAGAGAGGTTTGTCGATGGGGAAGAAGATTTCAATTGCATTGGGCGGAGCGATCCTTGCGGTCGCAGGCTATTTGTGCGGCATCAGAAGCGCGACTGTGGTTCACGCGGCTGCGCAAGAGCATTCAACGGAAACCTACAACCTGCTCCGCAGCAACGTTCCGAAAGCTTACGGCCGTCTGGCGGCGGCAATTCCCGACCAGATCGGCACCGGACTGATCTTCGAAGATGATGGAGGCGTAATTCGCTTTGTCAGCATGAACGGGATGAAAGAAGGAGAACTTGCGCGCTACGATCAAACGCCCACGCATGGAGGCATTCCGAAGTCATATGGCCATTTGGTCGCGGCAGTCGTAAACCCGCTGGGCACGGGCCTGGTATTTGAAGATGCGCAAGGAGTGATTCGACTTGTTACCGTGACCGGAAAAGAAGAAAGCGAATTAACTCGTAATTGATTGGTCAGAAACAGGGAGGCCAGCAAGCCGGAAATTGGGTGCGCGGGAACAGGCGAGCGGTCACCGCCCATCTTCCATTTCTTCAGGCGGATTTCTTCACACGGATTTCGTCACAAGCTCAGAGCCGGGGCGATCTTCTGGATGTTGTGCAGGTTCACGTTATGCTCGCCACGTTTGGATACTTCCGCACGCTTCCGCACGAGGAGCAAGCGCAGCTTGTCAATTCGCCTCGATTCCGTCTCCCGCTCCAGGCATTTTTCCCGCAGCGTAGATTCGTGCTTCACTTCAATCTTGAATTTTCGTTGCTTCAAGAGAACCTCCTGGCGGCGAGCGATAGTCTGACAGAAGAGATAAAAACGGGCAAGAACAATATTCTGCTTCGCAACAGTAAATCAGAAAAAGCCGAGCGGGGCACTCAGCTAAATCCCGTAGGTCGTCCGGGATTGGGCGTTGTGACGCATTCTCTGGCGGAATTTCCGCAATTTGCTCAAGGTGTTCTTGCAGGGACAACTTTGAATGACTTTGCCGGGTGACATGAACATACTTTCAAGACTCTCCGTGGACCGGGAAATATCACGCAGAGAAGCCCGATCCCGGTCCTGGCTTAGTTTTGATCGAGCGGCTAATCGCGGCACTCGCTACAGATAGGCCGGCGCAAATCAGCATGATCAGTCGAAAACCGTGGACGAATGCCTGCGAGATGTCGGCACGAATTCGGGCTGCAGTCTGCGAGTCCGCACCGGAGGGCGCATCGAGGCCGCCGAGCTTCGTAACATTGGATTCAAGCTCGTGAACGATTCCGGCATTCAAGTTCAGGCCGGCAAGCGACTGACGCAGTGAGTGACCGAAGGCTGCGACCATCACGGCGCCCAAGACTCCGACAGCCAGCACCCCCGCAACCCGGGCTACTGCATTGTTGATACCCGATGCCGCGCCAGCCTGGTCTTGCGCAACCGAGTTCATGACTACCGTTGTTAAGGCGCCACACTGATGGCGATGCCGAGTCCCAGAACAATAAAAGCGGGAAAAAACTCAGTCCAATAATTTACCCGCGCGCCAGGAACAGCGAACAACAAGAATCCGGCTGCTGCGATAAGCGGACCGACGAGGAGCGGGAGCTTCGGGCCGTAGCGGGCGACGAGCCCTCCGGACCACCGCGATAGAAAAAAAATGAGGAAGATCATCGGCAAAGCCGCTGCACCAGTAGCGGTCGCGGAGTATTCCTGTATTTGGATCAAGTTTAGGGGATACAGAAAAAAGAAAATTCCCAACGCGGTGTAAAGGCATAGAGTCAACAGATTCGCGCCGCTGAAACTAGACGATTGAAAAAGCTTCAGCGGCACCATGGGCGTGTTTACGTACTTCTCGACGAACACAAAGAGAACGAGCAAACCGAAGCCGAGGATTACACTTCCGCCTACGTGAGGATTAGCCCAGCCAAGGATCGACGACTCGAGAAACCCATAAACCAGGGCTGCCAAGCCAAGAGTCACGATGGCTGCACCCAACCAATCGACGCCAGCTGCATCGGGACTTTTCGATTCCGGCAAGCGCCAAAGCGAGACAACAAGAACAACGACAGCCAAGGGAACGTTGATAAAGAACACCCAATACCAGGAAAGGTGCTCAATCAACCATCCTCCCAGTACCGGGCCGAGAGCAGTCGTCAGCGTCGTGAATCCGGCCCACGTACCGATCGCGCGACCGCGAGATTTTTCATCGAACGATGAACTGATGATCGCCAGACTGCTGGGCACCAGGAATGCGGCCGCGATGCCCTGGGCCGAACGCCAGATCAGAAGGCTTCTGATACTCATCGAAAAACCACAGCCGATAGAAGCGACCGCGAAACCGGTTACGCCCAGAGAAAACATTGCCCGGCGGCCAAGAGAATCTCCGAGTGCGCCGCCTACCAGGATTAGAGCAGAAAGAAATAATCCATAAGATTCAATCACCCATTGCACGTCGACCACAGTTGCGTGAAGGCTGGATTGAAGAGCCGGCAATGCTACGTTGACAGCGGTGCCGTCGATGAACGACATGCTAGAGCCGAGAATCGTGGCTAGAAGCACCCAGGGGCGCAACTCCTCGGCACAAATTCCCGGTCTTCCAGTGAGGATCAGTGCCTCATCACATGGCTGCTTCATAGCAAACCCTTCTATGTAGGTGTATCAGATTGTCATTGAGCCAGCGACGACATGAAGTTTCGGTAAGAATGCCCGTTTGGGTTGTCAGTACCAACTGGCGACCGGCCTGGATAATCGCATCAAACGACTTCTAAGAATCTCCTCAATTTCAGTCAACTATATGACTGCACTGAAAGACTAAGCCCTTCATCAGTCCTCTTCTAAACAAGAGATTCAGCACCCGAACCAATGGCTAACAGGAGGTCGTAGGGCGTTTTTCTTGGGCGATTTCCTCTGGGCTGATAAGATCATTAACCGAGGGGGAATACTTACATGCGAAGCTTGTTACAGATAGTGAGTGAACTAGAAGCAAAGCGAAATGCCGCGCAACGTGAACTGTCACGTCTCGATACAGCGATTAGCGCACTACGAGGTGCTGGCGCACTCAATCGTTATCAACCTGTAAGCAATAATGGCGCGAAGCCGCGACGTACTATGTCGGCTGCTGCCCGCAGGCGTATCGCTGCCGCCCAACGGGCACGCTGGGCAGCCTGGAAAGCAAAGCAGAAAAAGGTTGCTTAGTCTTTCTTCAGGTCCGTCGAAATGGAACCACCTCCCGGTGGTTCCATACGAAAGCGCCGCGATGATGATTTGTACCAGTAACGGCCGGCGATTACTCCCCGCTCAGTAGCTTCCAATTTCGCAATTCAGGAAAAGTGATGGCCGGCATTGGTTTGTAAAATGCTGCATGGCCAAAAAGGCACATCAGAACCAGTTTCACCGCTCACAAATCGGGCGCGCCCAGAGATATATCCGCCTTCACCTGACGCAACGCACGAGTTTGTATCGTATAGCGCGCGAGGCGGGCTCCTCGTCTTATCACTTTGCCCGGCTATTTCAAGCTTATGTCGGAGAGACGCCCTTCGAATTTCTTCGGCGTATCCGCCTGCTGACAGCGCTTCGCATGCTCCAGGAGGATAGCGGCGTGAGCGTCACGGAAGTTGCATTAGACGTCGGTTATGAGACGTCCGCGGCATTCGACAAATCTTTTCGCAAGGCTTTGGCAATGACTCCCAGCGATTTCCGCAATCTAGGAAAAGAACAGCAGGATGAGGTTGTCTACGATCTTAGCCGTCCGAGGTTGCCAAAGGAGGTCGCCATGAATCTGTCAGCTGAATTCGAGCCGGTGAGTCGTCCGCTAACTCACTACGTCTTTCTTGAGAAGCATGGACCCTTCGCCGAAGTTGCGCCGCCGCTCTGGAATGATCTGATGCCACTGCTTGGGAAGCTCGATCAGAAGCAGGTACGAGAGTACTTAGGCTTGAGCGGAATCGACAAAAGGAAGACCGGCGAAGACACGATGATTTACCAAGCGGGGGTTGCCCTTGCCCAAGAACCGGAGACGCTTCCGAACGGACTCGGCCACAGGGCGATTAAAGCGGGTAAGTATGCTCGTTTCCTGTTGATCGGCCCTTACTCGCACGTCTGGGTAGCATTCAACCGCATTTTCAAGATCTTGTCGGAGAAGCGCGTGGCACTGCGCCCCGAGTTCTGCATTGAAAACTATCTGAACGATCCGAGAGTGACTCCCGAGGCGCAATTGCAAACTGAATTGCTGGTTCCGATTGCTTAACTGCGGGATGCAGCGCATTGCCGGCAGGTATTTGCAGGTTGGGTGATCTGCAAGACGCAGATCATCGGGTTCGCTGATCTGCGTCTTGCTCATGAGTGACTTACTTCGGCCAATTAAGGCCGGCAAAGTAAACTTCTTAGTTCGATTCGGTGAACTGAATGTAAGGCGATGAGGCGCTCGCGGTGCTGCACTTGCCCAGATTCAGGTTGTTGCTCTCTCCGGTTGTGCCGGCATTCGCAACACAGGTTGGGGCTGAAGTAGTGCCGTCCGTCAGCGCTACGTTGACGGTGATCGAGACAGGCGTATTGAAGTCCGCTCGCGAACCGCCGGCATCACCGACGACGTTGAATTCGGACTCCTTCCAAACCTGCGAAATATCAAGCGTGCTGTCGGCTTGGGAAGATGAATAGGCGGTGGTTCCGTCCGTGAATACGACCGTATCGTTGCCACCCGCATCTGCTGCGCCCGAAAGCGAGAGGCTGGCAAGCGACTCAGGCTTCACATCGGGAGCGGTTACGGCGCTGCTGTTGCCGTAGCAATCACCCTCGCCGTCACTGGCGAAACCGCTCGGACAACGCGAAGTGCCCCAGCCGATCAGCCAATTCTGCATGAAAACAGCTCCCTCGCCCTTAACTTCATAGTCCGTCGCATAAATGAACTGTTCCCAGACGACACAACCGGAATGACCGTCACACGCCGCTGTCGTGCCCGTGAAGTTGGTATTGAGCTGAAGCGAGTATTCATTGGGCCCGAGGATACCTCCGCCTCCGAACTCGGCGACCCCCACGCTTTTCTCGGATTTCACGCCCGTGACCTTCGGGAAGGTTCCGAGTGCCCCACTGGTCAGCCCCGAGCTTTCAGCGACATAGTCGTGGCCGTTACCGGTTATCTGGCCGCCGGGCTTGCGCACGATTGGGTGGACATGCGGATGCAGTTCCTTGCACTCCACCCGCTCCCAGACGATGCTGGGGTAAGATGCCTGAAAGCATCCCTCACCCGCATAAGGACTGTGAGACATAACCGCGCGCCAATTGTCGCGCGCAGCAGCATCCTCATCTGCGGCCTGTGCGAAGGAGATGGGCTGAAGGCAGCAGGCACTGATAAAAACTGCGGCCACGATGTGTATTGCACAATGCGAGTACCAATTTTTCCTGGGCGTCATAGATTCTCCATTTGAAGTTAATGCAGGGGGGCTGGTGTTTTCGTCTCTTTCTGCCTATAGGAGTTGCGCCATTCCACCCTTGCATCGCTTAACCACAAGTGTGAAACGTGCGCTCGCGCGGAGCGTCCGATTCCCTGGTTTCGCGCCGGCGAGAGGGAATCTTACTCTGGGACCAGAGGGATGCGCATGTGGACGAAAGTCCCCATTTCAAACACTAACTGTTGAAATCAGCCGCACGGGCTTCTTGATCGCGGCTGGCGATTTTGAGTGAATCAGGAGTTTTTGAGATTGACCGGCCAAACTCGGTTCGTCTACTTGTTCTGCTGCGGGAGATTTTTTCGGCAGCGTTCCGGCACAAGACACTGTCGGTTTTCGAGCATCACTTCTTATCAAACTGGAGAAACTCGACTGGGGCTCCGTTCTCAACAATAAAAGCAACGGTCACGCCTGGTGAGGGTGAGTTAGGCGCAATAAGTATCTCTTTTCCGGCGAGCTCAGCGGAGAGATCGTCCACTTCGAAGGCGACATGCGGAACAGTACGCACCAGCTCGGGGACCGGCGCTTCAGGTTCGAAGCGCATCCACTCGATTCCGTAGGCGCTCGTCTCGTATCCAGACACGAAGGTGGCATAACCCTTGACCACGCGTTCACCCTCTCGACGCTCCGCAGTGGGGATTCCGATGTGATGGTACCGCCTCGTGGAAGAAACTGGTGACTGTTTCATGGGAAGTAGTTTAGCCCATCACGGCATCTGTTTTTGTCGGTGCTCCAAAACAGGCGACTACACTCAAAACCGAGGGGCTTGCATCGGTCCCGACCGTAGCTCTCAGGTGATTTCACTCTTCGAGGGATTCTGCGTGGAACCGCGAATTTTCGGCAACAGCATATGCGTTCGGGTGTACGATGCTCCTGTCTTTCTTGAAAGCGACCGAGAAACGGCCTCATCGTTAGTGAAACTGTCAGGCAAACCGGGAAGCGGCGAACGTGGTTCTCCGGGCGGTGCCGAAGGTAAAGCGGCACTTCGCCGTTAAAGAACGGTTCTCGGTCAGCAGTCAGGAGGAGCCGTGTCACTCGGTCTGCGATTCCCCATCTTCCCAAATGAATGCTTCAAGATGCTCTTCCGCGTCGCGCTGTGTTTGCTTCTGTGGGTAACGCCGGGACTCTCGCAAAAGACGCAAGCGGGAAGCGGCGGGCCGCCCAAGTATGACCTTCAGGCGGAGATGAAAACCAAGGGAGTGGTCGATGAAGTGAATCTAGTGTCTGACGGGGTCAGGAGTGATTTCAGGGAATTGATCATCAAGAACGGCGACGACAAGATCCGCATCTACGTCTGCCCCAAGCCGTTTGAAGACGAGATGGGTCTCAGTTTCAACAAAGGGGATCAGGTTGCCGTTACGGGATCGAAGGTGACGCACGACGGGGTCGACGTGATCCTCGCGCGGGAACTGGTGAAGGGCGATGACACGCTTCTGTTCCGCGACACCAAGGGCGCGCCGGTGTGGAATGCACGAACGGGCAAATAAATGCAGGAAGAGAAACTAACTGAGATTACGGTGCTTCGTTGGAGGCGCTTTCGGCGGGATCTTCCCCAGACAGGGAAGTGTCAATCTTGTCGAGAAACTGCTGCAACCGTTCTTGAACGTGGGCGTCCAAGGTGGTGAACTCGATCCCCATCCCAACCCCGGGATCACTTGCCCTTACTACTGCAGTGGTTTGCACCTTTTCATCGTCCATCCAGAAGGTGATCGTACCTTGCGTGCCGAGTGGCAGTGGAAGCAGGGTCTCAACATAGCAGCCACGACCGCCAACGTCTGTTGCGTTCGTATTCATGCGGACGCGCTCGCTGTCCGCGTAACCGATCTGGATGGGGAACTGAATTTTGTGGCGGACGAAGCGCCGCTTGACGTTTCCAGGGGCAAAGGTTAGCTCTTCCGGGCACGCCATCCCCTGCCAAGGGATTTCTTGGCCTTGCAGAATCCGCACACCGGCTTCGACCTTTCGTAAGGCTCCGGCGTCTGTTACCCACATCACTTTGAATCGAGCCTTTTTCTCGCCGTGTTTTATGCCGATAATGTCGCCGGTCTTGAGGGGATGGTTGATGCCCAAGATTTGCGCACCTTCGGAGCTGATGTTGTTGGCAACGGCGTTCTGAGAGAAGGGGCGTGCGTCGGCGTCCATGCCCCACACGCGAACGTGTATCTGGGTTTCAGCCCGAGTTTCCGGCCTATTATCCATGGAACAAGTTACCTGACCGTGAAGAAACTCTTATCATCATAACCTCCCTCTAAGAAGGCTTTGTGGTTACTAATGTCGGTGTTTGGGGTCCTCAAAGTTCATGCACCTTCGGGGACGCGCGCACCTGCTGGACTGATGGTTCGTTGCAGAATCGTGCAGCATTCCCGATGGGCGCGGATCTCAGCCATTGTCAAAAGCTCATGCTCGCACAGCGGCGCCGGCTCTGAACCGACGCCGCTATCGCAGGCTTGCTCGTGCGCTTAGTTCACAACAAATAAAACCACCGGGATCGTCATGGATGAATCGGGATCGCCTGATTGAATGACGTTGATCTCGGCGGTGTATGTTCCCACCGGCAGACCGCTCGTAATGCCACTGAGAGTGAGCGTAGTCGGCGTGCTGCACGGATAGAACGAGTTGTTGCACGCGTTGTTGGTAACTTGCAGCCAGTCATTTCCCTTCGAGGTGGTCGTGATCTGGTAGAAGTAGAATGCGGTTCCAGTGCTGTTGATCGTGATTTCCTGCGCGGGCGGAGTTCCTCCCTGGCTGGTTTCAAACACCACGGTCGGCACGGGAACGAACACAGAAGCCCCGACCGTCACAACCACGGGGATCGTGACGTTTCCAGTTGAGGTTTCAAGTACTTCCTGGCCGACGAAGGTCCCGGCGGATGCGCCCTTATTTGGCAGCTTACTAGGAACAACTTCGACCTTATAGCTTCCCGCATTGGATCCGCTGGCGGGCGTAACGGCAAGCCACTTGCCGGTATCGGCGGTGTTGGTCGCGATCTTCCATGAAAGCGTGCCTGCGCCACCGTTATCGAGGTAGAGCGTTTGAGTTTGCGTTGCCGTTGTGCCGGGTACGAACGAGAAGGCGGTTTGTCCCGCAGTGATATCAAAGAACGCATCGCTGGCAGGGACAACGGTCAGGGTCACTGGCACCGTCATGGAATAGGCGGGACTGTTACTTTGGTAGAACGTGATCTGACCCGTGTAGGTTCCTGCGGTGAGGCTGTCGGTGTTCGTAATGCCTACGTAAATTGGATTGTTAGTGAGACACGGATAGAAACTGTTGTTGCACCACGTGACATTCAGCCATTCGCCGCCGGTCGCGGTCGAGGTGACCTGGAAATAACTGAAGCTCGCGCCATTGATCCCAGCCACGGTGAGAATCTGCGGCAGCGGATTATCTCCTCCGGCCTGCATGACGAAGTTCAGCGGATTCACCTGCGCGAACGCACCGTTGTTCACGGTTACAGTCACGGGGATGGTTTCGGTGTCAGAGCCGCTGATCAGAAGAAGTTGGCCCTGGTAGGTTCCGGCAAGCGCGCCTGCCCCGGGCAACTTTGCAGGGACGATCTCCACGCTGACCGTCTCCGGAGCGGTGCCAGAAAGCGACGAGGCGGTTAACCATGCACCCCCGTCGGAGGTGCTTGGCGTGATGGAAAAAGCCAACTTGCCCGTGCCCACACCGGTGACTTCGAGAGACTGCGGCGTGACGCTCGTGGCGCTCTGCGGCATGGTGAAGGCCATCTGGCCGGGCAAGTTATTGAAGTAGGCGCCCGATCCCTCGACATTCAACACTACGGGAACCGTAATCGATGAACTGGGATCGGTGTCCTCGTAGACGTTGACTTCGCCCGTATAGACTCCCGCTGCTAGCGTACTGGCGTTCTGCACGTTCACGGCGATTCCTACCGGCGACTGACACGGATAGAACGAATTGTCGCAACTCGTGACCGAAAGCCAGTTCACTGTGCTGTCGGTTTCGGCGGCGACCTGGTAGAAGTTCAGTGGCGAGTTGAATTCGGTATTTCCGATGGTCAGGATTTGCGGCAGCGGGTTTGCTCCGCCGACCGGCATCGTGAAACTGATGGGATTGATCTGCTGAAAAACATTGGTTCCCACGGTAACAGTGACCGGAATCGTGGCCGTGTTCGTCCCGGCAAGGAAGAAGAGGTTTCCATTGTAGGTTCCGCTGATCGCACCGCTTCCCGGGAGATTTTCGGGCGTGATGCTGACGGTCATTTCCGTGGGAGCGGTTCCGGTTGTGGGAGTCGTCGAAAGCCATGCCCCGCCATCGGAAGTCTCGGCCGTGACACTCCATGTCATCTTGCCGGTTCCTTTGTTATCGATCTGGATTGTCTGCGACACAGGCGTGCCGCTTTGCACGAGCGAGAAGCTGAGCTGTCCGGGAAGGTTATTGAAGTATGCGCCGGAGGCGACAACGTTGAGCGTGACCGGCACAGTCATCGACATTTGCGGACTGCCGGTTTGATAAATGGTGACTTCTCCCGTGTATTTTCCGGCAGGCAGAGTGCTGGCATTTTGCACGGCCACACTGACCTGGTTGGGCGCCGCACAGGGATAGAAGGAATTGTTGCAACTGGGAACGGATAACCAGTTACCGCCGGTACCAGTTGTTGTCACCTGATAGAAATAGGGTGACGAGTTGGCCACGCTGGTTGCCACCTCCAGAACCTGCGGGAGCGGGTTCGCACCTCCGACTGGCATGGTGAACGTGATGGGATTCAGCGGGTAGAAGACGTTGCTTCCGACGGTCACAGCTACAGGGATCGTGGTTGAACTGGCTGTGCTCTGGAACAGAAGTTGTCCAATATAGGTTCCTGCAATTCCGCCCGCTCCCGGAAGATTCGTGGGGACGACGCTGACGCTGACATCGGAGGGGGCGCTGCCCGAGGCGGCATTCGTCGTCAGCCATGCGCCGCCATCCGCTGTGGTCGCGCTCACCTTCCAGGCCAGCGCTCCGGAGCCGCCGTTGGCGACTTGGACTGTTTGTGGGGTTGCGGTTCCTCCGGTGACAAACGAGAAGCTGAGCGCACCGGGAAGATTGGCAAAATACGCGCTCGCTGAAACCACATTCAAAGTGACAGGGATGGTCAGGGTCATCTGCGGACTGGTGTCCTCAAAAACTTCGATCTCGCCCATATAGGTGCCGGCTGTGAGCGAACTCGCATTTTGAATCTCTGCAGCGACTGAAAAGGGCGTCAGACAAGGGTAAAACGAATTTGTGCAACTCGAGAGCGACAGCCAGTTGCCGCCGTTTGAGGTATAAGCCGTCACGAAAGTGTAGAGTTCAGAATTAGTAGTGGTTTCGATGTTCAAGACCTGAGGCAATGGACTGGCGCCGCCGACCGGCATGGTGAACATAAGCGGATTCACCTGCTCGTAGACGGGGCTTTCGACGGTTACCGCGATGGGAATCGTTGTGCTGTCGCCAGCTGTCGATAAGATCAGTTCACCCACATAAGTACCTGCCGCACCTCCTCCCGGAAGGTCCGCTGTGTTGATCCCAATGCTGACAGTGGCAGGAGCCTTGCCGGTCGATGCCGACGCGGTGATCCACTTGCTGCCGATTCCTGTGCTCGATTTCAAAGTCCAGCTCAGCGTTCCGGAGCCCCCGTTTAGAATCTGAATCGGCTGCGATGCCGCGGTTCCACCCGTGGCGAAGGAGAAGGTCAACCCGCCGGGAAGATAACTGAAGAAAGCGGAACTCGTAGACTCGACGGTCAGAGTGACCGGCACGGTCATGGTGATGCTCGTGTCGTTGGTATCGGTGAAGACGACCTGCCCCTTATAAGTTCCTGGCGTCAAAGTTGACGCGGATACGGTGACGGCAACCGCCGTGGGCGCAGCACAGGGATAAAACGAGTTGTTGCATTGTGGAGCGGTCAGCCAGCTTCCGCCGCTGCTGGTGCTTGCGGCCTGATAGAAATTGAAGCCCGCACCGCTACTGGCCGCAGTCACGAACTGTGGCAGGGGATTGGCTCCGCCTTCCGGCATGGTGAAATTCAATGCCGGGATGGATTGAAACGTTTGAGCGTGGAGCGATCCGGAAACGCAGACCAGCAACGCGCAAAGAATGGTGGCGAACAACGTGCGATTCGGTTGCAGAAGACGACTGATCATCGGATTGCTCCTCAAGAAATTTTCATCGTTCCGGATGCGGACGCTTTCTGATACCGCGAGTTACAGCGAATCAAACATTCTCAAAGCAACGGTGGGCCGAGAGCAGCTCCTGCTCACTTATCGGATTCGGGCGAGCAGCCTCCCGAA
This sequence comes from Candidatus Sulfotelmatobacter sp., assembly GCA_030041415.1. Lineage (GTDB taxonomy): Bacteria > Acidobacteriota > Terriglobia > Terriglobales > Acidobacteriaceae > Sulfotelmatobacter. The sequence goes on along the minus strand of JASHNX010000056.1, from coordinate 3,557 downwards.
AATCCGCCACGCCCTCCTCTCAATTTTGTCGATCGAAATCTCGGATAATGGGCGCACGGCCATAATTTCTCCCGCGGCACCCAATTCCACTTCCACGGGCAATCCGGGAACGGGAGGCTGCGCCGATCTCCACGCGCCGGGCACGGAAAAAGGGAACTGCTGCCCCTGAACGATTACCAGCCCGCGCCCAGTCCTCGGATCCCGCAAGATTTTGCCGATCTTCTGCACCTGTTTCCCTTGCGCCTTCACCGCCGAAAAATGGTTGTCTGAGCCGGGCCGAAATGCTAGGATTCTGCGGGAATTGCCCCATGGGGCGCTCTACCTTCCCCGCGCGCCGCCCCGATTGCGCGCTCACCTCGCATTGCGCAAGAAGTGGGAGAAAATCGTCATGACGCCGGAAAATTTAATGGCCTCCGTGTGGGAGCGCGATGATGGGAACCCCGCCGCGGGCCGCCGCAAGGAACTGGACGCCATGTTCAGCCTGGCCTACGAAGAGTTGCGCCGGTTGGCGTCGAGCGTGAAACGAGGCGATGGGAGCAGTACTCTCAGCCCAACTGCGCTGGTGAACGAAGCGTGGCTGAAGCTGGCGCACTCGCCGGGAGTTGCAGCGACTTCGCCCTTGCACTTTAAACGCATCGCGGCGCGCGCCATGCGGCAGCTCCTGGTGGAGGCGGCGCGCAAAAGAAACGCCGGCAAACGAGGCGCCGGATCGCCGTTCGTCACCTTTGATGAGTCGCTGCACGCAGCGCTGACGAGCAGCCAGGACGTGTTGGGGCTGAACGCGGCTCTGGATGAGCTCGCTCGGCTGGAGCCGCGCCAGGCATCGATTGTCGAAAATCGTTTCTTTGGCGGATTCGAGATGGCCGAGATCGCCGAGATGCTGGGGATTTCGGAGGCTACCACACTACGAGACTGGCGGGTCGCCAAAGCCTGGTTGGGGCACAGGCTGAGCAAGGCTTCGTAAACTACGATCCCGAGAGCAGCCAATGGACAGCGCACGGTGGCAGCGGATCCAAAGCCTATTTCACGGCGCGAGCGACTTGCCGGCAGAGGAACAACGCAGTTTTCTCGAGGCCGCTTGCGCCGGCGATCTGGAATTGGCTTCAGAAGTGAGCGCCATGCTGGAGCAAGACTCATCCGGCAACTCTCTGCTCGATCACGAGCTCGCCAACATCGCACATCAGACATTAATTGCTCGCAGCGACATTCCTCTCAAAGAATTTGGCCCCTACCGGATTGTCGGCGTCCTGGGCGAAGGCGGCATGGGAATCGTCTATCTGGCTGAGCGGAGCGATCTGGGGAATCAGGTTGCCATCAAGGTCCTGCGCGATGCCTGGCTTTCTCCTTCACGCCGGGAACGTTTTGCGAGCGAGCAAAGGACCCTGGCCCAGCTCAATCATCCATCGATCGCGCAGCTTTACGATGCCGATACGCTTCCGGATGGAACTCCATGGTTCGCGATGGAGCGCGTCGAGGGCGTGCCGCTTACGGAATACTGCCAGCAGCATCAATCCTCGCTGGAGGCACGCCTGCAGCTGTTTCGCTTGGTTTGCGAAGCGGTGCAGTTTGCGCACGGTAATGCGGTCATTCACCGCGACCTGAAACCGTCGAACATTCTGGTCAAGAAGGATGGCAGCATTCGCCTGCTCGATTTTGGAATTGCCAAGCAACTCGAAGGCCTCGACGTTCCGGTCGATCAAACGATGACCGGATTGCGTCTGATGACTCCGGCGTATGCCGCACCCGAGCAGATTCGCGGTGAGCGCGTCGGCATTCAGACCGACGTCTATTCTCTGGGAGTCATTCTGTACGAATTGCTGACGGGCCAGCTTCCCTTCGATCTCTCGAACCTGACGCCCGCGGAAGCGGCCACGGTGATTACCGAACATGATCCAGGGAAGCCTTCTGCGGCGGCAAAACGAACGGAGGCAAAAACAAGCATTCCGCCAATCGACAATGCGGCTTGGGCCGACCTTGACGTGCTCTGCCTGACGGCGATGCACAAAGAGCCGCAGCGCCGCTCTCGATCGGTGGAAGCACTGATTCGCGATGTCGATCATTTTCTCGCCGGCGAACCGCTGGAAGCGCGCGCCGATACTCTTGGCTATCGCATCGGTAAGTTTGTGCGCCGTAACCGGCGGCCGGTCATTGCAACCACGCTGGGCTTCGCGGCTTTCGTGGGACTGGCTGTCTTCTTTACAGTCCGGCTGACGAAAGCGCGAAACGTCGCGCAAGCCGAGGCCGCGCGCACGCAGCGCATTCAGCAGTTCATGATGAATCTTTTTCAAGGCGGAGACGAAGCTGCCGGCCCCGCTACCGACATGAAAGTTATCACCATGATGGATCGCGGCGTGCAGCAGGCAGAGGCGCTGAGCAGCGATACACGGGTGCAGTCCGATCTCTATGAAACTCTAGGCAGCATCTATCAGAAGCTCGGCAAGGTCGATCGCGCCGATGGGTTACTGCAGCAGGCGCTGCAGCAGCGCAAACAGCTTTTCGGCCAAGATAGCCCTGAAGTGGCAGAGAGCCTTGTAGCTCTCGGAGAGTTGCGCTCCGATCAGGCGAGGTACGACCAAGCCGAGCAGTTCATTCGGCAGGGTCTCGAGATCGACAAGCGCCGCCTTCCACGCGATAGTCCTGCCACGCTGACCGCCGAAACTGCGCTTGGATCCGTCCTCGCATCCCGGGGCAATTACGACCAAGCCATCCAGGTGCTCGACGATGCCGTCCGCGCGCAATCGAGTTCCGGAGCGGCCACGGCCGGGCTGGCGAACACCCTCTCAGAACTGGCTACCGCGCACTATGAAGCAGGACATTACAAGATTGCTGATCCATTGTTCCGCCGTGTGCTCGAAATGCATCGCCAGATCTACGGCATGCGGCATCCGCTGGTAGCCAGCGATCTTGGCAATCTCGGGGCCGTTCAGCAAGACCTGGGGTATTACGAGGAGGCAGAAAAGTTTTGCCGTCAAGCACTCGAGATCACGCAGTCCTACTACGGTGCCGATAATCCCAGGACAGCGGCCGATCTCACAGCGCTCGGCCGCGCACTCCTCTACCAGCACAAGTTCGATGACGCAACTGCCATGCTGCAGCAAGCCCTGGCGATCCAGGAGCATGTTTATGGACCGACCCACCCCGCCGTCGCCGAGGCGGTGAACGAGTTAGGCAACGTGGCCTCGATGCGGGACAATTACGACGAAGCCGAGAAACAATTTCGCCGAGTGGTTGAGATTTATCGCGCGGTCTACGGCGACCATCATTATTTGGTCGCGATTGCGTTGTCGAATCTCGCCTATAACTATCTCAACAAGAAAGATTATTCGCGCGCAGAAGAATTGTTTCGAGACGTGGTGCGCCGGTTTACTGAGACACTTTCCGCCGATAACGTGAATACCGGTATCGCGCACATCAAGCTGGGGCGGACTTTACTGCGCGAGAGTCGCTTTGCCGATGCGCAGGTTGAGAGTCTTGCCGGCTACGAGAATCTGATGAAGCAAACCAACCCAGGCAATAGCTATCTTCGCGCGGCGCGCAAGGATCTGGCAGCGGAATAT
>JASHNX010000055.1 GCA_030041415.1 Candidatus Sulfotelmatobacter sp. | reverse complement strand
TACGCTTTCACGAACAACATGCCGTGCCGGGAATCGTCTATGTGATCCTGTACCTTGTTGCCGTTCCGCTACTAGTGTATTTTCCGACGCACCGGCTGCTCGCTTGGTGGATGCGAGATCGCAATGCCGCCTGAGATGCGATCAGTCAGCGATCGTTAACTTTCTGCGGATTTTTTGGCGCGGGCCGACGCAGCAATCTGCTTCGCAGGGCTTTCCGATTGATCTTGGTCCGCCAGCACCTTGGTGGCAGGGCTGCCGCTTAAATAAAGCGTTTGCGAGGGAGGTGCAAGATTCGTCCCGGAGTCCTCGACGAAGTTCATGATGCGCAACAGTAAGTCTTCGCGCACCGCGGCGAATTCGTTGAAGTCTCTCGTCAGGATGTAGCAAACCAATTCCACATTGGTCGAACCCGCGGCCAGTTCGGTGAGCCTCACGCGAACCGTTTGCGTCTCTACTTTTTGGTGTTTTTCCAGCACAGCGCGAACTTCCGACAGCACGTAGCGGACATGATCCGAAGTCGTGTCGGCATGCAGTCCCAGGACGGTTTTAAAAAGCATCTTGTCACGACGGCTTAGGTTCTCCACGTTAATTGTTGCAACAGTACCGTTCGGAATCGCCAGCAAAGTCCGCTCTTCCGTGCGCACGCGCGTGGAACGCAGGCCGATATCTTCGACAGTTCCGGTGCGATCGCCAAACTTGCATACATCGCCGACGCGGATGACCTCATCGCCTAGAACTGAAACTCCGCCGAACAAATTGGCGATGGTCTGTTGCGCGCCGAAGCCGATCGCGATGCCGCCAATCCCCAGGCCGGCAAGCGCCGTGGTCATGTTGAAGCCGAGAACGCCGAGAACCGAAAACACGGCCATTAGAATCACGGCCGCTTTCACGATGCGTTCGCCGAGGGCGATCAGGGAGCCGGTTCCTCCGTGCCCCCTCGCTAGTGCCCGCGTTCGGAATCGCCACAGAAACCAACGAATCACGCGCCAAAGAATCCAGTTTGCACCGATGATTACTGCGACGGCGGTTGCCTGGATGTAGTAATGGCGCTGGAGCAGCGGCATCCCCAGATAACCCGCAAGCACGCGGTGAACCAGAGAGGCGATCAGCAACCAAGCCGGACCGGAAACCGAGTTCCATGGTGTTGCAGGCTGGCCGTGCCGATGCTCCCACCAGCGCACGGGAATTTGCAGAACGAGTAAAAGCAGCCATGCGGCTCCCGTGGCGACCGGAATCAGCAGAATGAGGGCAAACCATTGCCACAGCGGCATTCCGGCAAGCTGGTGTCTGACGACCCACTTCGGCAGCCGTGTCTCCATCTGCCGTGCTTCCACCTGATCGTAGAGCTCGGGAACCTTTTCCAGAGTTTCAGCCGAAATAAGCCAGATCTTCCCAGCGTTCGGTTCGGGGACTCGAACCAGTTCGAGCGGCGCTTCTATATCGCCGGCAGACATCGTGCCCAGGTTCTGCCGGTTGATAGGAACATCTTCTTGCGGTGCTCCTTCCGGTTGCTTGCTGGGCTTCAGGTTGCCGGCAAACGAGCGATCCATTGCTACCTTCAGCTGCATTGCCAGAGTGTCGCCTTCACTTTGACGACGGGCGTTGTTCATCTCCAGGTATTGAGCTGCGATGCTGTAATTGCCAGCTTCCGCGGCCTGCAAAAATCCAAAAACCGTACCATAGGGGGTGTCACGTCCGAATTCGTCGGCCGGCGTCTTGGAAGAGTTCGAGGGGCTTGAGGGTTGGAGGATCTGGGTTAGCGGGTTTTGCGCCGTGGCGGTTAGAGAGACCGCGAAACTCGACGCCAGCCAGAAAACAGCTCTCCAATAATTCGACATGTGTATTTCCTGTGCGGGATGCGCGTGCTCGCCGAAGATTTTATTGTAGCGGAAGCGTGCAGCTCATAATGCGCAGGAGTGCTGGACTCACCCGCGCTTAGGCCGGAAAACATCCGTGCTGGTGCCAAAGAGAACTTCCGCCGACTCCATCACCGTCTCGGAAAGAGTCGGATGCGGATGAATGGTCAACGCAACATCTTTCGCAAGCGCAGCCATCTCGATGGCGAGAACTCCTTCGGCAATCAGTTCGCCTGCGCCGATTCCCACGATGCCGATGCCGACCACACGCTCGGTCTGCGGATCGATGATCAGCTTGGTCACGCCGTCCGGACGGTCGAGCGTGACGGCTCGCCCGGAAGCGCCCCAGGGGAACCTCGCGACCTTGACTTCGCGATTTTCTTTCTCTGCCTGAGTCTCGGTAAGTCCAGCCCATGCGACTTCAGGATCGGTGAAGACGACGGCAGGAATTGCGTTTGGCTCGAAGGCGACTTTGTGTCCGGCGATCGCTTCCACGGCAGTGCGACCTTCGTGCATGGCCTTGTGCGCAAGCATGGGCTCGCCAACTACATCGCCGATGGCGTAGATCGAAGGATCAGCGGTCTGCAGTTGCTTATTCACCTCAATGAACCCGCGAGCCCCGACTTTTATTTGCGTTTTCTCGATGCCCGGAATTTCCGAATTGGGTTTGCGTCCAACCGAAACCAGGACCCGGTCGAAGAGTTTTTCTCGTTGATCGTCTTTTATGTCTTTGCCTTCAAATGTCGCGCGAATTCCGCTGCCTTCTTCTTTCAGCGACGAAACGGTTGTGTTCAGCAGAATTGCTTCAAACATCTTTTCCAGACGCTTGTGTAGTGGGAGAACCAGGTCGCGGTCCGCGCCAGGAAGCAAGCCGGAAAGCATTTCGACGACCGTGACGCGGGTGCCGAGTGCCGCATACACAGAGCCGAGCTCAAGCCCAATGTAGCCGCCGCCAACTACCAGCAGGCGGCCGGGAATATCTTCAAGATTCAGCGCTCCGGTGGAATCCATCAGGCGTGGAGAATCGATCTTCAATGCCGGGATAATCGCAGGGCGCGAACCGGTTGCAATGATGATGCGATCGAACGAAAGGGTCGTTTCGGCCTCGTCGGCGTTGGTGACACGAAGCGTGGTGGAATTTTCGAACGCCGCGCGGCCTTGAATGTAGGTGACGTGGCGCTGCTTGGAGAGGATGCCGAGACCTCCCGTAAGCTTCCTGACGACTCCTTCTTTCCACGTGCGCAAGCGCGCGAGTTCGATGTTCGGTCGCGCGAAGTCAATGCCCCAATTCTTCGCTTGCTCGGACTCTTCGATCAATTTGGCGACATGCAGAAGCGCCTTCGAAGGAATGCAGCCGCGATAGAGACAAACGCCACCGGGGTTGATTTCGGGATCGATAAGTGTGACGTCCATGCCGAGATCGGCGGCGAGAAAAGCGGCAGCATATCCGCCAGGGCCGGCGCCAATAACAGCGATATTCAGGGGAGAGGTTTCGGGCATGCGTCGTGGGAGGTCTATCCTTGTACTGATAACAAAAACGGCTGTTCGAACGCCTCGGCCACCCAGCGCAGAAAGCGCGCGGCATCCGCGCCATCAATGAGGCGATGATCGTAAGAAAGTGAGAGCGGCAAAATCAACCGGGGCTCGAATTTCCCGTCAATCCACTCCGGCTCCATGCGCGAACGCGAAAGGCCGAGAATCGAAACTTCCGGATGATTCACGATCGGCGTAAATGCCGTGCCGCCGATGCCACCGAGATTTGTAATCGTAAAAGTTCCACCCTCCATGTCGGCGATAGTCAGTTTCTTTTCGCGCGCTTTCTGCGATAGCTGCGACAATTCGACCGCCAGTTCGACGATATTTTTCTTATCAACATCGCGGATCACAGGAACCAGCAGTCCTCGATCCGTATCCGCCGCCACGCCAATGTGGATGTACTGCTTGTAAATAATTTCTTCTTTTTCCATATCGATGGTGGCATTGAATTGCGGGAACACCTTGAGAGCGGCGGCGCAGACCTTTAGAGCAATAGCGGTGACGGTCATTTTGCCGCCAGCTTGTTCAGCTTTGGGAGCAAAGCGCGCTCGCAGTTGTTCGAGTTCAGTGATATCCGCACGGTCGTGCTGGGTAACATGTGGGATAGTGTTCCAGGATTCCGCGAGATGCTCGGCCGTCTTACGGCGAACGCTTCGCATGGAAACTCGCTCGATCTTCCCCCACTTCGAAAAATCGGGAAGCTGAGGAGGAACAAAATGTCCGGCGCGGACAAGAGTTGCAGCGGCCGATGCCGCTGCCGCAAGCACGCCTTTAGCGTGCGCTTTTACATCATCCTCGCTGATGCGCCCGCCGGGGCCAGTGCCTTTGACTTCATAGATATCAACTCCAATCTCGCGTGCCAGACGCCGCGTGCTTGGTGCGGCGGGTACGGCTTCGCGATGCTCCGGACCGGCCACTTTGACGAGCTGTGCGGGCATCGAGAATTGTTCCGGGCGTGGCTGCGGCTGATCCGGCGGCAATGCTTGCTCTTCGGTTTTGCCTTCGGCGCGAATTGCAGCTTGAAAGGCCAGCCTTGCACCGTGCTGCCCTGAAACGTGCTCGACCGGTCTGCTCGGCTGGCGGACCGGTACGGCCGGGGCTGACGCCGCACCTTCGAGGGTAAAAATCACTTGCCCGACTTTGATCTTCTCGCCTTCTTTGACCTTTACGTCTTTTACGATTCCGCTCACGGAAGAGGGAACTTCGACCACGGCTTTATCGGTTTCCAGTTCCATCACAGGTTGGCCCTCGGACACCTTCGCTCCGGGCGCAACCATGAGGCGCACAAGGTCGCCTTCCGATATGTTCTCCCCAAGTTCCTGCAGGCGGAACTCGCTCGATTTTTGGACATCGGTTGAGCGGGTTCGCTGAGCCGGTGATCGAGATTCGCCTGGCGTTGGATCGGGCGCAGCTTGCGGTTCGCCGGCAGCTGGTGCCGCAATGGAAACCTGCACTGATGGGGCGGTCTGCGCAGCCAGCCCAGATTGCGTAGAGGCCGCGGCTGAAATCGGCTCGGGCGACCGAGCCTTGCTCATTTCGGCGGTTGCTCCTGAGCCGTTACCATCAGCTGTGAAAATCGTTTGCCCGACTTTGATCTTGTCCCCTTCTTTTACCAGAACTTCTTTCACCGTTCCGCTTACCGAAGATGGGACCTCGACCACCGCTTTATCGGTCTCAAGCTCCATCACAGATTGCCCTTCATTGACAGACGTGCCCGGGGCAATCATGAGGCGCACGAGATCGCCCTGTTCAATGTTTTCACCTAGAGCGGGAAGTTTAAATTCGATCACTGATTCCATTCCTTCGTGATTCAAGCCGCGAGCGGACAAGGCATCTGCCCAAAAGGGGACAACAACTGTAGACCATTAACTGATGGCAGGATTTGCCTTGCCTGCGTCAATCCCCAAATCGCGTACTGCCTGCTTGACGATTTCGGGGCTCACTTTCTTTTCTCGTGCCAGCGCGCCGAGCGTGGCCAGCACAATGTGTTTTGCGTCGACTTCGAAAAAGTCACGCAACGCAGCCCGATTCTCACTGCGTCCAAATCCGTCGGTCCCCAGGGAAACGAGTTGTCCCGGAACCCATTTTGCCAGAGACTCAGGCAGCACTTTCATGTAGTCAGATGCTGCGATGAATGGTCCGGGCGCATCTTTCAGCGTTTCTGTCACAAACGGGGTCCTCGGCGAATCGCCGGGATGCAGCATGTTCCAGCGTTCGCAGTCGTTGGCATTGCGATAAAGTTCCTTATAGCTGGTGACACTCCACACATCGGCGGCCACGCCGTATTTTTCCTGCAAGATCGTCTGTGCTTTCAGAACTTCGAACATGATGGTTCCGCTGCCGAGGAGTTGTGCGCGCAACTTAGCATCCTGCGCTTCGGAAGCTTTGAAGCGATAAAGCCCCCGCAGAATTCCTTCGCGCACGTTGCCTTCTTTCGGCATCTCCGGCATGGGAAGCGGTTCGTTCGTGACCGTAAGATAGTAAAAAATCGATTCGCCATCGACATACATGCGCTTAATGCCGTCCTGAATGATGACCGCTATTTCGTATGCGAAGGCAGGATCATAGGCCAGTAAATTCGGAACCGGCAACGCCAGGACGTGGCTGTGCCCATCCTGATGTTGCAGACCTTCGCCTGCCAGCGTCGTGCGGCCGGCAGTGCCACCGACAAGGAACCCACGGCATCGCATATCGGCGGCTGCCCAGATCAAATCGCCAATGCGCTGGAAGCCGAACATGGAGTAATAAATGAAAAACGGAATTGTGTTGATGCCGTGATTCGCGTATGCCGTCCCCGCCGCAATGAACGAGCACATCGAACCCGCTTCTGTAATGCCTTCTTCGAGAATCTGTCCGTTCTTGGCTTCTTTGTAGTAAAGAAGCGTGTCCATATCGACCGGCTCGTAAAGCTGTCCGACCGAAGAATAGATTCCCACCTGGCGGAACAGGGCTTCCATACCGAAGGTGCGTGCTTCGTCGGGAATGATGGGAACAATCAATTTCCCGAGATCCGGATCGCGCAGTAATTTGCCGAGCAACCGGACGAACACCATTGTGGTTGAGACTTCCCGCCCTTCCGTGCCTTTATAGAATTCTTCAAAGTGAACATCGGCAACCGGGTTGAGGGAAGTCGCAACAACTTTGCGTTGCGGCATGTAGCCGCCCAGCTGCTGGCGACGCGCCTGCATGTATTTGATCTCTGCACTGTCGTCGGAAGGGCGATAAAACGGAGCATTGTGCAGCTCGTCATCGGGAATCGGAATGCCGAAACGCGAGCGGAAGAGTTCCAATTCCTCTTCGTTGAGTTTTTTCTGCTGATGCGTGATGTTCTTGCCTTCACCCGCTTCTCCCAGGCCGTAGCCTTTAATCGTTTTCGCGAGGATGATGGTGGGAGATCCAGCGTGATCAACCGCTGCTCGATAGGCCGCATGCACCTTGATGGGATCGTGGCCGCCAAGCCGCATGCGAGCCAGTTGCTCATCGGAGAGGTGTTCGACCATTTTCAGCAAACGCGGATCGGTGCCGAAAAGGTTTTGACGGAAATAAGCTCCACTTTCGACAAAATATTTCTGATATTGGCCGTCGCTGATTTCTCCGAGGCGCTTCACCAGCAGGCCATCGCGGTCGTTGCGGATCAGACTGTCCCAGTCGGAGCCCCAAACGACTTTAATTACATTCCATCCCGCGCCCCGAAAAATGGCTTCGAGTTCCTGAATGATTTTTCCGTTGCCGCGCACCGGGCCGTCGAGACGCTGCAGATTGCAGTTGACGACAAAAATTAGATTGTCGAGATTTTCACGCGACGCGAGAGTGATCGAGCCCAAAGCTTCCGGTTCATCCATCTCTCCGTCGCCGAGGAATGCCCACACCTTGCCGCCCCGCGATTGCTTGAGTCCGCGATTTTCAAGATAGCGAATGAAGCGCGCGTGATAAATCGCCTGGATCGGGCCCAGTCCCATGGAAACCGTGGGAAACTCCCAGAAATCCGGCATAAGCCACGGATGGGGATAAGAGCTTAGCCCGCCGCCCGGCATCAGCTCGCGACGGAAATGTTCCAGCTTTTCGCGAGGGATGCGGCCTTCGAGATAAGCGCGCGAGTAGATTCCGGGCGCTGCATGGCCTTGAAAATAGACAAAATCGCGGTCGCCGCTCTCCGTCCTTGCCTGAAAAAAATGGTTGAAGCCAACTTCATAGAGAGTGGCGGCCGATGCGAAAGTGGATATGTGTCCGCCGATGCCCTCCTGAATTTTGTTGGCGCGCACGACCATGGCCAATGCGTTCCAGCGCACCAGGCTCTTGATGCGACGTTCCATCTCCTGGCTGCCGGGGAAGGGTGGCTGCTGGGTCGAAGGGATTGTATTTTGATACGGAGTAGTCGCAGAGAAGGGAAGGTTCACACCCGCGGCTCGGCGGGCGTGCAACGCAAGTTGCTGCAATAACCGGCCGGCGCGAACCGGCCCGCCTTTCGACAACACATAATCCAGCGAGTCAACCCACTCGCGTGTTTCCAACACTTCTAGACCGTCGGTCTCCGTCTGAGCCACGTATATTTACCCCAGTTCAATTGCAGGATGATTCAATCATATCAAGTTAAGAAGAATTTGCTGGAGTGAGTCGGCTGTAACCCTTTTACAATATCCACGTTCGAGCGTGCGAGGTGATTCGTTTCTGCGGCATATCGTCTTTTAAGAGGTCTCTCATGTTGCGACTTCTGCTGCTAGGTCTGGTTGTCATTGTCGGAGTCCTGTTGGCTTTTCGCTGGTTCTCAAGATCGCAAAGTACGCCGGCCGTCGGCACCGCAGCCCCGGAGTTCGCTCTGCCGTCGCAGCAAGGGGATTTAGTCAGCCTAAATGATTTTCGTGGCAATTGGGTTGTGCTCTATTTTTACCCGAAGGACATGACCCCGGGCTGCACACAGGAAGCGCACAACTTTCAGAGCGATCAAGCGAAATATGTGGAGCGTCATGCCGTAGTTCTTGGTGTCAGCGTCGATGGTGTTGAGTCGCACAAGAAGTTCTGCGCGAAGGAAGGATTGAATTTCAAGCTGCTGGCTGACACGGATGGCCGTGTGAGCAAAGCCTATGGGTCGCTGACCAACCTCGGGATCGTTCAATTTGCGTCGCGGCATACGTTTGTCATCGATCCGAGTGGCAAGGTGATGAAAGCCTATATCAGTGTTAATCCAGCGCGGCATAGCCAGGAAGTCCTGGCAGAGCTCGATCAACTTCAGAAATAGCCAGTCAGCGTAAACTACGATGTATGAGCACGGCGCTTCAGCATTCCCGAGAGCGCGAGGTCTTTCAGAAAAAGCCTGGTTACCGCTTTCCGCCCGGTTTTCAGCGCAACCTTCTCTGGTTTGCGCTGCGCAAATTCCGTCCGGCAAATCCGATTTTTTTATTTCAGCATCTGGCCGATACGTATGGCGACATCGCTCATTACAAGCTTGGGCATCATCACATTGTTTTTCTGAATCATCCCGATTACATCCGCGAAGTGCTGGTCGCGCAGAACGACAACTTCATCAAGGAACGAACTGTCCAGCGAACAAAAATGCTGCTCGGCGAAGGAATGATCACGAGCGAGGGAAGCATACATCGCGCACAGCGAATGACGGCGCAGCCCGCGTTTCATCGGCAGCGAATCGCTCAGTACGCCTCCGTGATCGTCGAAGAAACCGTGCGGATGCGAGAGTCGTGGCGCGCGGGCGAGCAGCGGGACATTTCGGCCGACATGATGCATCTCACGCTTAACGTAGTCGCGCGCACTCTGTTTGCGACGGACTTGCGCGAGGAAGTGTGCGAACTGGCGGCGGCGATCAACCGCATCATGGGCCTCTATAACTTTCTGGTGATGTTGCCATTGGCGGAATGGTTGGTGCACGTTCGCCCTCCCGGACTGGCAGCGTTCGTACGGGCCCGGAATCGGATCGATGCCGTGGTTTTCCGGATGATCGATGCGCATCTTCGAAAACGCCGTGATGAGGGAAGCCTGCTGGATATGATGCTCGCCGCGTCTCCGGTCGACAATCCGGAATCGCGGCAGGCTTTGCGAGATCAGGTCATCACCATCTTTTTGGCGGGCTATGAGACCGTTGCCAACGCGCTCTCGTGGACATGGTACTTGCTGTCTCAGAATGCACAATGTGAAGAGAAGTTTCATGCGGAGGTAGACTCTGTTCCGGGCCGCAGCGTCCCGACCGTAGAAGATGTTCCCAGGCTACGGTACACCGAAAATGTGATCGCAGAATCCCTGCGCCTGTATCCTCCGGCGTGGGCGATGGGACGTTACGCTCGCAACGATTTCGCCCTGGGAGACTATTTCTTACCCGCGCGAACCACGGTTCTCATCAGCCAGTTCGTTACTCATCGTGATCCGCGATTTTTCCGCGATCCGCTGCGTTTCGATCCCGATCGATTCTCTCCAGAAGAAAAAGTTCGACGTAAGAAATTTACTTACTTTCCCTTTGGAGCGGGCACGCGGCAATGCATCGGCGAATCGTTTGCATGGATGGAAGGCGTTTTGATTCTGGCCACGCTGGCGCAGAAATGGAAGCTGCAATTGGTTCCTGGACATCGGGTCGAGCCGCAGCCGCTGATCACTCTTCGGCCGAAGTACGGGATGCTGATGCGACTCAACGAACGATAGATATCGCTGCCGACAACCATCGACCGCGACACATTTTATCCCTTTAACGAATCGTCCTGTGGCCGATTGGCAGGTTGCTGCTGAGCGCTGCTCCAGAACCTTCCCCTGCTACAATCCCCTTCATGAGAACATCTTCGTTGGCGGTTGCCGCGATCACCGGCATTCTGGTGCTGACAAGCGGAGCGTCTCGCGCCAACGCGCAAACTGGCACGCAAAAATCGGCGCCGCCGAAAGAGAAAGAAGCGTTGGTCGGGAAGGAATCCGTGCCGGATGCCCCCGACGCTCTCCAAGTTCCCGCAGGCGAGGAGATGGTGCTCTTCGTGCGCGGTATCGGATCTCAGATTTACACCTGCCAGGCGAATGCCGACGGCAAATTCACGTGGACGTTGAAAGCGCCGGATGCGGAACTGCACGACCGAAACGACAAAATCATCGGCCAGCATTCTGCCGGACCATCCTGGAAGCTGAAAGATGGCAGCGAGGTGACCGGCAAGGCCGCAGCCAAGGTGGATTCGCTCGACCCCGACTCTATTCCTTGGCTGCTGGTGAAAGTGGTGAGTCGTTCGGGAAGCGGACTGCTCAGCAACGTCACAGATATTCAGCGTCTATACACGCATGGCGGTCAACCTCCCGCTGAGGGGTGCGACGCGGCGCATAAAGACGCCGAAACCAAAAGCAGTTATGCGGCAGACTATTACTTCTATGCGCCGGCGAAATGAAGCCTGAGCGAGACGCCGGACATCGAATCAAGAGTTCAGACTCAGAGGTGTTCATTGCGAGACGTCATCGTTGCTTCTTCCGTTCGAACTCCGGTGGGGCGCGCCTACAAAGGCACACTTCGCAGCACACGTCCCGATGAATTAGCCGCGATTGCCATCAAGGGCGCTCTAGATCGTGTTCCGCAAATCGATGTCAAAGAGATTGATGATGTCATCCTCGGATGCGCCATGCCCGAGGCCGAGCAGGGGATGAACGTCGCTCGCATCGCCTCGTTGCGAGCCGGACTTCCGGTGGAAATTTCAGCACTCACGGTCAATCGTTTCTGCTCATCTGGCCTGCAGGCAATTGCGATGGCTGCGGAGCGCATTATGGCTGGGGGCGCGGAGATCATTATTGCCGGCGGCACGGAGTCCATGACGATGATTCCGATGGGAGGGCACAAGGTTTCTCCCAATCCGTGGCTGGTCTCCAACTATCCTGACGCGTATCTGAACATGGGCCTGACCGCCGAGCGTCTTGCCCGGCGTTTCGGCATTACTCGCGAGCAGGCAGATGAATTTTCTTTGCGCAGTCACCAGAAAGCTCTGGCCGCGATTTCAGCAGGTAAGTTCGATGACGAGATTGTGCCCGTTCCTGTAAGCGTGACCGTTCCGAATGGATCGAAACCCAAACGGCAAGAGATAGCTTTCAAAATGGACGAGGGGCCGCGCTCCGATACTTCGCTCGAAGCGCTGCTTGCGCTCAAGCCGGCGTTTCACGTGAAGGGCACCGTAACAGCAGGAAATTCTTCGCAGATGTCGGACGGTGCGGCGGCGGCAGTTGTAATCTCATCTGAGCGTGCCAACGCGCTTGGGATCAAGCCGCTCGCGCGTTACGTATCTTTTGCTACGGCTGGTTACAAGCCGGAAGAAATGGGACTTGGCCCCGTGTTCGCAATTCCGAAAGCGCTCAAGATGGCTGGATTGAAGCTTTCCGATATCGACGTAATCGAGTTGAACGAGGCCTTCGCCGCACAGTCTCTGGCCGTTATGAAAGAAGCCGGGATCGATCCTGAGAAGGTGAATCCCAACGGAGGAGCCATAGCGTTAGGCCATCCTCTGGGATGTACGGGAGCGAAGCTGACGGCCTCCATCCTACGCGAACTGCAACGGCACAAAGCAGGTTTCGGCATGGTCACGATGTGCGTCGGCGGGGGCATGGGCGCGGCCGGAATCTTTGAAAATCTCTCGTAACGTGCCGTCTGCAACATCATTGAGATTGTGAATCCCTTCTCGCTTACAATCGGATAGGTCCGCTTTCACATCGGGCCGACGATTTAAATTTGTTTGCGAGTGAAGAATCATGGCCACGACTAGCGCAGTTCCGAAAAACAAGATTTCCGGCGGAAGTTTCCTTATCGAATCCCGCCGTCCCGAAGAGGTATTCACTCCCGAGGATTTTACCGAGCAGCAGCAATTGATCGGGCAGACGGCGGAAGAGTTCACGGTTAACGAAATTCTTCCCAACATCGAGAAGATGGAGCACAAAGATTTCTCCATCTCCCGCGACCTGCTGAAAAAAGCCGGCGAATTAGGACTGAGCTCGGTAGAGATCCCTGAGGCTTACGGCGGGCTGGAGATGGATAAGGTCACGGCCGCCGTAATTGCAGATCACATCGCAAAATATGCGGGGTTTGCAACCACATGGGGCGGCCATACGGGGATCGGCACGCTGCCCATCGTCTATTTCGGTACGGAACAACAAAAGCAAAAATATTTGCCTCGACTCGCCAGCGGAGAAATCGTCGGGGCTTATGCATTGTCAGAAGCGTCTTCGGGTTCCGATGCTCTGAATTGCCGCGCCCGAGCGGAACTTTCTGCTGACGGTAAGCATTACGTCTTGAACGGCGAAAAAATGTGGATCACCAACGCCGGTTTTGCCGACCTGTTCACTGTGTTCGCCAAAATCGATGGAGAAAAATTCACCGCCTTTCTGGTCGAAAAAACATTTCCTGGATTCTCCATTGGCGCTGAAGAGCACAAGCTGGGGATTCGTGGCTCATCCACATGCCCGATCATCTTGAATGACTGCAAGGTTCCGGCCGAAAACCTCCTTGGTGAAATCGGTAAAGGTCACGTCATTGCTTTCAACATTCTGAACATCGGTCGCTTCAAGCTTGGCGCCATGTGTGTCGGCGGAGGCCGTGTTTCGCTCGAGCACGCGATTGCTTATGCCAAACAGCGCAAGGCATTCAGTAAAGTCATCGCCGATTTCGGACTGGTGAGGGAAAAAATCGCCAACATGGCGTCGCTGCTCTTTGTGGGCGAATCGCTCGTTTACCGAACCGTGGGCATGATGGATCAAGCGCTAAGTGAGGTAGACAAATCCTCATCCGATGCGATCAAGGAGACTCGCAAGGCCATCGAGGAATACGCGGTCGAGTGTTCGATTATCAAGGTGTGGGCTTCCGAGATGGTCAACTATGTAGTGGATGAGACGCTGCAGATATACGGCGGCTACGGATTTGTGGAGGAATATCCCGCCGAGCGCGCTTATCGCGACGCCCGCATAAACCGCATTTTCGAAGGTACCAACGAGATCAATCGCCTGATTATTACAGGGTTCTTGCTGAAGCGAGCCATGAGCGGGCAGCTGCCGCTGATGCCCGCAATCAAGAAGCTGATGGACGAAGTTCTCTCCGGACCCTCGACAAGCGAAGATGTAGAAGGTCCGCTTGCCGATGAGCGCAAACTTGTCGGCCAGGCGAAAAAACTCGGTTTGTTTGCCGCCGGCGCCGCGACGCAGAAATACATGCAGGCGATTCAGGATCAGCAGGAAATCATGGGTGCTATCGCCGACATGACGATCGAAACCTATGCCATGGAATCGGCCATATTGCGCGCGCAAAAAATCGGTGACTCGAAGGGCAAGACCGAGGCAGCGCTTCCGATTGCCATGACGCGCGTCTATATCTCTCAGGCCTTCGAAAAAGTGGAATCTGCCGCGAAGAAGATCATTGCCGCGGTCGCCGATGGAGATATGCTACGCACGCAGCTTGCCATCCTGCGCCGTCTTGCGAAATACGAGCCGTTCAACACCATTGAACTCAGACAGCAGATCGCACAGAAGATGATTGAGCGGGGAAAATATACACTCGCGTAAAGGTAATTCTGTAGCTCCACGCCAGGAAATTTGCTCACTGTTCCTCGTGCCATGTTTAATGTCCAAGTTTCTTAAACAGCAACTCGGACCCTGACATACCTATGCGAGAACTCAATCGAACTATCACAACGGCCATTCCTGTTTTCTTTTTACTGATTGCGGGCCTGGGCGCACAGCAGACGAATCCTCCGTCAAAAAATCTGGCTCTGACCCCACCTATGGGCT
Organism: Candidatus Sulfotelmatobacter sp.; assembly: GCA_030041415.1. Classification (GTDB taxonomy): domain Bacteria; phylum Acidobacteriota; class Terriglobia; order Terriglobales; family Acidobacteriaceae; genus Sulfotelmatobacter. The sequence continues at coordinate 545 of JASHNX010000055.1, read as the reverse complement.
GGAACTCGTGGAACAAATTCGCCTGCAATGTGAATGAAGAGATGATCCGCAGCATGGCCGATGCGATGGTGAAATCCGGCATGAAGGATGCCGGATATCGATATGTGAACATCGACGATTGCTGGCAGGTGAGCCGCGACGACAGCGGAAACATCGTGCCCGATCCGCAGCGTTTTCCGCACGGCATGAAGGCAGTCGGCGATTACATTCACTCGCTTGGACTTAAGTTCGGCATTTACTCCGATGCCGGCTCAAAAACCTGCGCGGGCCGGCCGGGTGGGCTAGGCCACGAATATCAGGATGCAATTCAGTACGCCGCCTGGGGCGTTGACTATCTGAAATACGATTGGTGCAACACAACGACCCAGGATGCGAGAGCCTCTTATGCAAACATGCGTGCCGCGCTCGACTCGTCGGGGCGCGCTATCGTGTTGAGCATTTGCGAATGGGGCAAAGCGAAGCCGTGGTTGTGGGGTGAAGACGCGGGTGGAAATCTTTGGCGCACGACCGATGATATTAAGGACCGGTGGGGTGGTCCGGAGAAA
>JASHNX010000054.1 GCA_030041415.1 Candidatus Sulfotelmatobacter sp. | reverse complement strand
GGGGTTGCAGTGAAGAGTCTGGACAGGATCATGCGCTCGGTGCAGGCTTTTGGCCGGGAACTCTCCCGCAAGCCCGCACTTCCTGAGACCAGACCAGTTCCCGCAATTGGAGTTGCGCTGGGCGGGGGATTCGCCCGCGGCATCGCTCACGTCGGCGTTCTTAAGGTTCTAGAAGAAGAGAAAATTCCCATCCGCGTCATCGCCGGCACAAGCGTTGGCGCGCTGATCGGTGCAGCCTATTGCAGCGGCGTTTCCATCTCAGAGCTCGAAGAGATTTCGCGTTCTGTGCGTTTCACTACCTTCGCCCGCTGGACAGTTTCGCGTTATGGATTCGCTTCTAACGACCGGATGGTCACGTTTCTGAACCGCATCCTGAAAGTAAAGACCTTTGAAGAATTGCGCATCCCGCTCGGAGTGACAGCAACCGATTTCAATAGCGGCGAAGGAGTAGTTTTCCATTCCGGCTCGATTGTCGATCCGGTTCGCGCCAGTTGTGCTTACCCGGGAATGTTCTTACCCGTGAATATCCGGGGTCGCTGGCTTGTCGATGGGATGCTCGCTCACCCGGTGCCCGCGCATCCCTTGCATGAGATGGGCGCTGATCGCGTGATCGCTGTTCACTTGAAAGGTCAGTGGTCGAAGAACGGCGCGCCTCGGCATCTATTCGACGTGATCGGGCAATCCTTCGCCATCGCGCAGGACATGACGCGCCACCTCTGGCTGGGCGCGGCCGACGTGATCGTTGAGCCAGATGTGGCGGGCTTCGCTTACGACGACTTCAAACGTTCAGCCGAACTTATCCACAGCGGCGAAGTGGCGATGCGGCAGGCCCTGCCGGAAGTCCGCAAGTGGATGGAAACTCCCGCCGAAGTTCGGGTTCCCGCAAAGCGGCAGCGTGTAGTGGTCCGCCCAGCACCCATGGCCGCGGATTGATGCCTTAAGCTGAGCGCGAGTGTTCGCCTGCTTTTTCTGCTTCCTGCAAGATTCTCTTCCAGGCGTTTTCCACGTGTCGCGCCTGCGTGTTCGTTTGGCCGATGCAAAGCCGCAAAGTCAATTTCCCGTCCAACTTTGTATGCGTCAGAAAAAGATCGCCGCTGCGATTGAGCCCATCCATGATCGTCTGATTCACCGCGTCCCCGCCTTTGTGGCGGAAGCACACCAGATTTAGTGGCGCCGGAGCGGCGAGTTCGAAGTTTTTGTCGTCGCGCACCCAGGCAGCAAATTGCTTTGCCAGACGCACATGCTCGCGAATGTGGTACTGCAAGCCTTCGACGCCGTAATGCCGGATCACAAACCACAACTTAAGCGAGCGAAACCGCCGTCCAAGTTGAATATGCCAATCGCGGTAATCGATAACCGCGCCCGATTCTGTCGCCTGGTTTCGCAGATATTCCGGCAAAATGCTCAGCGTTTGGATCAAGGCTTTGCGGTCGGCCACCCAGAAGCAGTTGCAATCGAAGTTGGTGAACATCCACTTATGCGGATTGAAATTGTAACTGTCCGCGAATTCGACTCCGTTCTGCAGATGGCGAAACTCCGGGCAAAGCATCGCGGTACCGGACATGGCCGCGTCGACGTGCAACCAGAGATTGTGTTGCCGGCAGACTTTGGCGATCTCCGCGATTGGATCCATCGCATTGGAAGAAGTTGTGCCAACAGTGGCGCAAACGAAAGATGGCTTGAGCCCGGCGCGCTTGTCTGCCTCGATCTGCTTGGCAAGCGCTTCCGCCCGCATGGCAAATCTATCGTCCACTTCGATGAGCCGCAGATTCTCACTGCCGATTCCCGCGATCATCGCAGCTTTTTGCAGCGACGAATGTGTCTGGGTGGAAGCGTAGGCGACGATGCGGCCATCGCATCCTTTCAGATTGCTCGTGTAGTTTGTGGCCCGTTCGCGCGCAGCGAGTAGAGCGCATAGCGCGGCGCTTGAAGCGGTGTCTTGAATCACGCCCCCGCCAGTGCTTGAAGATAGAAACTTCTCTGGCAGGCCGAGCATCGAGACCAGCCAGTCGAGCACATGTGTTTCCAGCTCGGTGCACGCCGGGCTGGTGGACCACAACATGCCTTGCACGCCCAAACCGGAAGATAGAAGATCACCGAGAATTCCCGGTCCCGACGCATTGCAGGGAAAGTAGCCGAAGAAATTCGGCGACTGCCAATGTGTCACTCCCGGGAGAATAATTTTCTCAACATCTTTCATCACGGCGGCAAACGCTTCGCCTCGTGCAGGAGGGTTTGCCGGCAGCGATGCGCGAATCTCGCCGGGTTTCACCTGCGATAGTACCGGCAGCGATTCGACGCGGGATTGGTAATCTGCGATCCAGTCGATTACGGCGTGGCCGTAACGGCGAAATTCTTCGGGTGTCATGTGAAAGGATTTATCTTCGGGCAATGTTCGACCTCGGAACAGAAAATTGCGTCAGCCTGACTGGGTAGGCGTTAGGTTAAGCGGCCAAAAAATACTCGTGTCTTGTACTCAAATGTCGCGCGTCCATCGACCGCGTGAGCATCAACGAGACGGCGCAACTCGTGCAGCATGGGCTGGTGTTCCGGATGGTCTGCGCCCGGTGCATACGACGAAGAAAGCAACCGTCCTTCTATGCCGGCATAATCGAACTCTTGCCGCATGTCGAAAACTCGCCCTTCAAACGGCGCCGGATCGAAGAATTCGTTGATCTCGTCGGTTGTCCGTTCGTGGCGAATTTCCTGGTAATCGGTTCCGTATCTGAGCAGCAACTGCTCATAATCGCGCAGAAACGGTGTCGAGTCTGTAACTCGCTCGTTCCACATCAGCACCAGCCAACCTCCGGGTTTCAGAATTCGCACAAATTCTTGCCGTGCCCGCACTCGATCGAACCAGTGCGCCGCCTGTGCCGCGGTCGCGAAGTCTACGCTGTGATCCAGGAGCGTCGTTGCTTCGGCAGTTCCGGCAACGCTGGTGAACTTTGGAAATCCGGCCAGCAGCCGTTCGCCTGCGGCCCGCATCTCGGCATTCGGTTCAACCCCGTAGACAGGATTCCCGTTCTCCAGCAGAATTCGGGTCCAGATGCCGGTTCCCGAGGCGATATCGGCGATCGCATGATTCGCCGACAAGCCGCACTCGTTCTTCAGCATTTGCAACACTTCTGGCGGATAGCTCGGCCGGTACCGGACATAGTTCTCTACGCGATTGGAAAAGCGGATAGTTGCGTCGGAAGCAGGCATAGTCAAAAAGCAGCAAGTTTTTTCATCTTGCCAGAAGCCCATTTTAATTGCAGGATAATGACATTGTCCCCTGTCCGGCTCCTCTCCAGTCCCGGGCGGATCGCGAAACATCAGCGGCGAAAGGCCGCCAAAAGCCAAAAGACTCCTCCGGCGTTGAGCATAGTTACCATTCAACAGGATGAAGGTTTCGTCACATGCGAGTTGTGATTAAAGTCGGTACCAGCCTGATTGCGCCCGGCGGGCAGATTGACGCGAATCTCCTTCGGGGCGTCGTTGATCAGTTCGACCTGAGTCGGAACGAATATTTGATCGTGACTTCTGGGGCCATCGCCGCTGGCATGTCCGGACTGGGGCTCGGCAAGCGCCCGAACGATGTTCCCTGCATGCAGGCCTGCGCAGCGGTCGGGCAAAGCAAACTGATGCACACTTACGAGCGGCTTTTTTTTGGCAAGAAGGTGGTGGCGCAATTACTGCTTTCAAGCGACGACTTTACCTCGCCCATCCGCTACCGCAACCTGCAAAATGCCCTTGCCGAGCTTTTGAATATGGGCGTTGTTCCCATCGTGAACGAAAACGACAGCGTCTCGGTGCGTGAGCTAGTGGGCGCGTTCGGCGATAACGACGAACTCAGTTCTCTGCTGGCGACCGCGGTGAAAGCGGACTGGCTGCTGCTGCTTACCGACGTCGATGGCTTCTACATGCCGAACCGAAACAAGAGACGAAGCAAAAAGCCGAAGCTCGTGCGCGTCGTGCGCAAGTTAACCCCGGCTCTGGAAGCGCAATGCAATGGAAAAAGTTCGCTCGGGCGCGGCGGGATGATCTCTAAATTGCGCGCCGCAAAACTCGCTAGCGAAGCGGGAGTGCATGTCGCTATTGTGAACGGCCGGCATCCACAAGGCATTACGTTGGCCATGCAGGGGAAAACAGGGACCTACTTTCCTCCGCAGGATGGAAAGAAGTAATGGCGACCACGGTCGCAAATCAGGTGAGCACGCGCGAAAAACTTCTGCACGCACGCGACGCTGCGTCGAAGCTTGCGATGCTTCCCGCAGCCGAAAAGAATGTGCTGTTGCTGGCGATCGCAGATGAGCTCGAACGACGCGCGGAATCGATACTCGATGCGAATCGAGAAGACGTGGAAACTTCTGGCCTTGCAGGGGCAATGCGCGACCGATTGCTCCTGACACAAACTCGAATCCAAGAGATGGCCAAAGGCGTGCGCGACGTCGCTGATTTGCCAGATCCAATCGGAGAGACTCTGGCGGAATGGACGCGACCGAATGGCTTGAGAATTCGCAAAGTCCGCGTGCCGTTGGGAGTGGTGGGAATTATCTATGAGTCGCGGCCGAACGTGACCGTCGACACCGCTGTGCTGGCGCTCAAAACCGGAAACGCGATTGTTCTGCGTGGCGGCAAAGAAGCGGCTCGCAGCAACCGCGAACTGGTAAAAATTCTCTGCGGTATCCCCGGAATTCCAGAGGGTGCGATTGAGTTGCTCGATTCGAGTACGCGCGATTCCGTGCAGGAACTGATCAAAGCACGTGGCCTGGTCGATGTGATCATTCCTCGGGGCGGGGCAGGGCTCATCGAGTTCGTCACCGAAAATTCCTCTGTGCCCGTCATCGAAACGGGAGCAGGGAACTGCCACATTTTCGTCGACGAATCCGCCGACTTCGAAATGGCGGATCGCATCGTGATCAATGCCAAAACGCAGCGTCCCTCGGTATGTAACGCGGCCGAGAAATTGCTGGTGCATGAAACCATCGCCGCGGAATACGTTCCGCGAATCGTACAGAAACTGATTGGCGCCGGAGTGGAGGTTCGCGGAGACGATAGATCGCGCCGTTTGGCAAACAGCGCCGGCGTCAAGGGAGCTTCAGAGGAAGACTGGGGCGAAGAGTATCTCCGGTTGTGTATGGCCGTGCGCGTGGTCGCGAATGTGCAGGATGCTGTCGCGCATATTAATCGCTATTCGACGCGGCACTCCGATTCCATCGTCACCCGAAGTGAGGGGAACGCTCGTCTGTTCCTGCGTGGAGTTGATTCAGCCGCGGTTTATTGGAACGCTTCCACGCGGTTTACTGACGGTGCGGAATTCGGTTTCGGCGCCGAGATGGGCATCAGCACTCAAAAACTTCATTGCAGGGGCCCGTTCGCGCTGACAGAACTCACCTCATCCAAATACGAGATTATTGGGAGCGGGCAAATAAGGTAGAGGACTGCTTTAACCGCTTTCCAATGCCCGCTGTGCTACCTTAAGTATTCTCATTTGGAAATCTCATGCGATTCTTCCAACCTGCACTCCTTTTTGCAGTGCTTCTATTCTGTTTGCTTCCGCTCGGCGGAAGCGGCAGTCACGCTCTGGGCGCTTCCTCCGGGGCACAAACCATCTTCGGCTTCCGCGACTCATCCGGGGAAGCTGCCGCCGAGTCCCGTTTTCTCGCTGTTCCCGACCCAAAGCTGGCGGAAGAGCACCTGCGCGTTCTGACGAAAGCCCCCCACATGGCTGGCACGCCGGAGGACAAGGCCACAGCTGAATACGTTGCACAAAAATTCCGCGAAGCGGGACTCGATACGTCGATCGTCGAGTACAAGGCGTGGTTTAACTATCCCCAGGAGATCAGCGTCGATATCACCGCTCCTGCCGGAGTGGTGATGCACGGTCCCACTCGCGAGCATGTCGATGGGGATCCTTACGATGACGATCCTCGTATCGTGATGCCCTTCAATGGCATGTCACCCTCCGGAGATGTTGAAGCCGATGTGGTTTATGCCAACTATGGCACGCCCGACGATTTCGATGCTCTGGCCAAGATGAACATCGACGTGCGCGGCAAAATTGTGCTGGTGCGCTACGGGCAAAATTTTCGGGGAGTGAAAGCTTTTATCGCGCAGGAACGTGGCGCGGCGGGCGTGATCATTTATTCCGACCCTTTCGATGATGGCTGGCGGCGCGGCGATAAGTATCCAGCTGGCCCCTACCGTCCCGATACGGGCGTGCAGCGCGGCTCGGTCGGATATATGTTTGAATTTCCCGGCGACCCGACTACGCCCGGATTTGCGTCGCTGCCGGCGGTATCGCCGACCAAGCGCATCTCTCCTGAGCAATCCGCGCAGCTGCCGAAGATTCCCGTGACCCCGCTTTCATATCATGATGCTTGGCCCATCCTTCAGAATCTTGGCGGGCCCGATTCGCCTCGCGACTGGCAAGGTTCGCTGCCTTTTACTTATCACGTCGGCCCCGGCCCGGTGCGGGTCAAGATGGACCTCAAGCAGGACTATCAGTTTCGCAGTCTTTGGGACGTGATCGGCCAGGTTCGAGGCAGCGATGAGCCGGATGAGTGGGTGGTTGCGGGGAATCATCGCGACGCATGGGTTTATGGAGCAGTTGATCCAAACAGCGGAACTGCGGCCATGCTCGAAGCCGTTCATGGAGTTGGAG
>JASHNX010000053.1 GCA_030041415.1 Candidatus Sulfotelmatobacter sp. | reverse complement strand
CCGGAGCAGGCTCGCGCCAAAGAATTGGACGCCCGCACCGATCTGTTCTCGTTTGGAGCGGTCCTTTATGAAATGGCTACGGGCCAGTTGCCGTTCCGGGGCGAGAGTTCGGCCACTATATTCGATGCCATTTTGAATCGCGCTCCCGTGCCTCCTGTGCGGCTGAACCCGGATGTGCCTCCGGAACTGGAACGCATCATCAATCGCGCGCTCGAGAAAGACCGCGAACTCCGTTACCAGCATGCCTCTGAGATGCGGGCCGAGTTGCAGCGCCTCAAGCGCGATACCGACTCGGGACGTGTCTCAGCAGCCAGCACCCCAGTCGCCGACCTCGGGTCGGCTTCAGCGGTCAGCGCTGCAACCACTCCCTCGTCACCAGCTATGACTCCCGCGACATCGGCTTCGTCGGCCGGCTCAGTCGCGCCAGTTCAGCCTTCGGCGTCGCACGTGACGTCTACTTCGGTTGCTCCTCCGTCCGGTTCGCGCCTCAAAATCCTGGTCCCGGCAGTGCTGATAGCCGTCGTGATCGGTGTGGCTGCAGAACTCTATTTTCGCTCGCGCTCCGCCGCGCCCGCTGCCTCTACCAGCACTCTCACCGAAAAGGATTCAGTCGTCCTGGCGGACTTCATCAACTCTACGGGTGACCCGGTTTTCGACGACACTCTCAAGCAGGCTCTCGCCGTCGATCTCGGCCAGTCCCCTTTTCTGAATATCCTTTCCGATCGCAAAGTCGGAGACACGCTGAAGCTGATGGGCCGCGCGCCAACAGATCACGTCACCGCCGATGTGGCGCGTGAGCTTTGCTTGCGGACCGGCAGCAAGGCCGTAATTGATGGGACCATCTCCAGCCTTGGGAGTTCATACGTCGTTGGGCTGGAGGCAGTCGCCTGCAACACGGGTGACAATCTGGCGAAAGAGCAGGCGGAAGCTACCAGTAAAGAAGGAGTGCTCAAAGCGCTCGGCACGGCGGACGCGCGCCTGCGCACGCGCCTCGGTGAGTCGCTCGCTTCCGTGCAGAAATTCGATGTGCCCGTAGAAGCGACGACGCCGTCGCTCGAAGCTCTGAAAGCCTACAGCATGGGCATCGTAACGTCGCGCACCAAGGGCGATGCCGAGGCCATTCCCTTCATGAAGCGAGCCATCGAGCTTGATCCCAATTTTGCCATCGCCTACGAGGTGCTGGGCATCGAGTACGGAAATCTGGGACAGGCGAGTCTGGCCGCGGAGAACGGCAAGAAAGCCTACGAACTGCGCGACCGGGTCAGCGAACACGAGAAGTATCGCATCTCCGCCTACTACTTCAACGACGTTGAGGCTGACATCGAAAAAGGCTCGCAGATCTATGAAATGTGGGCCAAGAGTTATCCGCGGGATTCGGTTCCGGTTGGGAACCTGGCCGTGGATTATGCTGTCCTGGGGCAATTCGACAAGGCGATTGCGCAGGGCCAAGCCTATTTGCGCGTCGAGCCAACGATTATCGGGTATGGGAATCTCGCCGGTTGGTACACGTCGGTCGGCCGCCTCGATGACGCGCGCAAGTTGCTCGCGGAGGCCCAGCAGAAAGGAATGGATGGGCTCGTCATTCGCAACGATCTGTACAGCCTTGCCTTCCTGGCGGGAGATGACGCTGAAATGGAACGCCAGGTCGCGTGGGCCACAGGTCGTCCCGGCGATGAAGACCAGATGCTCAGCAACCACGCCGATACCATGGCGTACCGTGGGCAGATGGAAAAAGCACGTGACCTCTGCCACCGGGCCGTGGACTCCGCGGTGCGTGCTGACTCGAAAGAGACCGGCGCGCTGTGGCTCGCCGTTGAAGGGCTGCGGGAGGCTGAAGTTGGCAACCCGGCAGCGGCCCGTGATTACGCCGCTCGAGCCCTTGCCCTGGCTCCTGGCCGCTACGTAGTACTAAACGCGGCTCTGGATTTTGCGCGCGGCGGCGACACCGCGAAAGCAAAGACCATGCTGGAAGCGCTCCGTAAGGCCGAACCCACCAATACTGTGCTGAACGTCTATTGGTTGCCGGTCATCGAAGCCACGCTGGATCTGAACCAGCAACAGCCCGCTCAGGCGATCACAGCGCTCGAACCGACCCGCCCTTACGAACTCGGGGGCGGAGGAGCTACCATCATTTATCCGGCCTACATCCGAGGTCAGGCGTATCTGGCCGAAAAGAATGGCCCAGCGGCCATTGCAGAGTTCCAGAAGTTTTACGATCACGCTGATCTCGTCGGAAACAACCTGTTGTCTCCCCTCGCCCACCTGCAGATGGCCCGTGCCTACGTCGTCGCCGGTAATAGCGCGAAAGCAAAATCGTATTACCAGGATTTCTTTACTGTCTGGAAGAACGCCGACCCGGACGTTCCCATCCTGATTCAAGCGAAAGCGGAGTATGCAAAGCTGCAGTAGCAACTGACGCCATCGAGCGTTGGGCCACTCCGTCCTTTATTTGTCAGCCCTCGCGATGAATCCGCAGTTCTTCTCGGGAAAGATTTTTGGCATAAGCACGACTTCGCGTCTATACCGCAAATAACTGAGAAGCGCTTATTCCTGTGGATTTTTTCAACAGGTATTCATCGACTAGTCACCCGCCTGTAACAGAGCGGACATTACGGTATTGTCATCAACTTTTTCTGTGGGGATTCTGTTTTCGGAAAAAAAGGTCATATCTAGCTCGTCTGGAGATATCGAGCAGCCTGTCGGATTCCAGCAAGCTGGCTGTGCACTCTCAGCTGTCATCGGTAGGATCGCCGTCTGTGCTGGTGCAATTGCAGCTATGCCGTTAAAGCGCAAAGGCGGAATTTTCAATTAAATCGAAACTCAGAAACCAGGGAATGTCGAAGAACGTTTTCTGCCTCATGTTCTGTTCGATGTGCGTACTTGCGGGGCGCGCCGCCCTGTGGGGACAGGCTATGCCCGAGCCTTGCTCGCGTCCGCTGGTTCGCAGCGTGGTCGCTGAGCCCGAAGACTTGCGCAGCCACAACGGTGTCCTCAAGGTCGAATTAACTGCCTACAACGCAGAGGAGAAAAACGGATCCATCCGCTACTGCTTTGTCGATCAGAATGGCCAGGAGTCGCCCACACTGCGCGCCAATCCTGGCGATCTCGTCATCTTGACCCTAAAGAATGAGCTGAAGGACTTCGGCCCAGGCTCCGCGATGACGCCGGGTCATGACATGAATATGAATGCCGGTGCCCGGAAGGAAGCCACTTTTTGCAGCGGGGACTCAATGCAGCGCGATTCCACAAACCTTCATTTTCATGGGTTGACCGTTCCTCCGGTTTGCCACCAGGATGACGTTCTGCGCACATCAATTCAGCCAAACGATCCGCCCTTCGAGTATCGATTCCGCATCCCTGAAAAGCAGCCCCCAGGCTTGTACTGGTATCACCCGCACATTCATGGTTTCACCAAGGAACAGGTGCTCGGCGGCGCATCGGGTGCGCTCATCGTCGAAGGAATCGAGCGTGCCGACACAGCGGCTGCCGGGTTGCCTGAGCGAGTGCTGGTGATCCGCGACCAGGACCTGCTGAATCCGAATGCGCCACCTTCGAAGTGGGAGCCCGTCGTTCCCAAGATGCTGTTCGACCGCGACGGGGACGCCGCCAATACCGGCACGGGATTCGGGAAGCCCGCGAAAGATCTTTCGATCAACTTTGTGCCTGTGCCCTACCCGGATTACCCGCCGGCTCGAATCGAGATGAGGCCCGACGAGCAGCAGCTCTGGCGCGTAGTCAATGCATCCGGAATTACCTACCTCAATCTGGAAGTTCTATTCGGGCACAAACCGCAGTTACTCGGGCTTGTGGCCATGGACGGCGTGCCGCTCAACACCGTTGGATTGGCGCGAGACTTTGTTGACTGGCAAACTCATCTCGGCGTGCCCCCTGGGGCCAGGGTGGAATTCATTGTCAAGGGACCACCCGAAGGCGAAGCCGGACTGCTGGTCACTAAAACCGTAGACACCGGACCGGGCGGCGAGAATGATCCCAACCGCGCGCTGGCGACAATTGTTGCATCGAAGGATGCACCAGAGCCGGCATCGGAACTTGCAGCCTCACCTGAACCATTTCCGTCTTCGCCGTTGCCTTGGCTCGGAACCGTCGCTCCGGTGCGGACGAGAAGACTTTATTTCTCTGAAAAACTTCTCGAGCCGAACAATCCCAACAGCGCGACCGAATTTTACCTCACGGTCGATGGGCAAGCCCCAGCGCCGTTCGATCCCAAATCCGGTGTTCCGAATATCGTCGTCAAACAGGGAACGGTAGAGGACTGGATCATAGAAAACCGCTCGAGTGAACTTCACGCATTTCACATCCATCAGTTGCATTTCTTGCTGCTTGATTACCGCGGCAGGCCGGTGAACGAACCGTTTCTTCGCGACATCGTCAACGTTCCTTACTACGACGGCAAAACTCTTGAATATCCGAGTGTTCGGCTGCGAATGGATTTTCGCGACCCAAATACCGTCGGCGACTTTGTCTATCACTGCCACCTTTTAGAACACGAAGATGGAGGAATGATGGGAATGATCCGAGTAGAACCGTAAGCGGATAAGAGCGGGCCGCAGCCGGTTCCCTTTTCACTGAAACTCGTCCTTTACTGAAGTTTTGCGCCGCAGCCTAGTTAATTCTCTCAACCTGTGTTTTTAACTTGCAAACCACTAACCAGCATAAGCGGAGGAGAAGAAATGAGTCTCACATCTGTCGCATCGAAAGCAATGCATTGCATGCGCTTCGGACTGGCTAGCCTAGCAATTTTCCAGTTTACCTTCGGAGCCATCTATGCCGACGCAGCGGCTAAACCACTGGCCAAGGGTAATGCTGCGACTGCTTCGCCGATCCAGCACGTCATCGTGATCATCGGCGAAAACCGCAGCTTTGACCACGTCTTCGCCACCTATGTACCGAAGAGCGGGCAGACGATCAACAACCTGCTTTCGGAAAGTATCATCAAGCTGGGCGCCAACAACGCAGCGCAGCCGGGACCGAATTTCAGCAAAGCCCAGCAAGTGGCCGCAACGGATACCGACACCTTTCTGCTGGATCCGCCGAAGCAGCAATTTCCGGGGAACGTACTTCCCTCCCCACTCGTAGGCGGCCCCAGCGGCGCAGAAGGATATTTTTCTGGATCCAATCCTTGCAACACCAGCCCTGCGATTCCGGCACTCGAGTGCGCTGAACTTTCGGAAAGCGGGTTGCCCACCGGGAACTATTTCGATCTAGTCAGCGGCGGCACGGGACTCACGAAATATACGCCCGATACTCGCATCACCAATGTCAATTCGCTGCCTACCGGGCCGTTCCAGATCACCAACGGTTCCACCTTCCTCTACAACGACTATGCGCAGAGCCCGGTGCATCGCTTCTACCAGATGTGGCAGCAGGCGAATTGCAGTCTGAAGAATGCGACCGCAAGCAATCCATCCGGTTGCTCGTCCAATCTGTTCTCCTGGGTTGAAACGACCGTGGGCGCGGGCACGAATGGCACAACGCAGCCGCCACTCTGTGCTAACGATAACGATCAACTGCCCTGCTTTACGTACAACTATTTGCCCAGTGTGCCGGATGCGCAAACCACCGGCGAAGGATCAACGGCTCTTGCGTTCTACAACGTGCAGCAGGGTGATGTTCCTTACTTCACCAGCCTCGCGAATACCTATACTTTGAGCGATAACTTCCACCAATCGGTTATGGGAGGCACGGGAGCGAATCACATCATGTTGGGCCATGCCGACGCGATCTGGTTCAGCGACGGTAATGGCAATCCTGGCGTACCACCGGAAAACAAGTTGGTATTCACGCAAAATTGGAATGGGAATCCCAATCCCGATGAGGGGACTGTAAATCAAATTGAGGACCCGAATCCGGCGCCTGGAACGAACAACTGGTACGCCGAAGACGGTTATGGCGAGAGCTACAACGCAGGATACCCACCTCCCTACGTCGTGTCACCGGTCTATGGCGGCGGATCCTATAGCGATTGCTCCGATACGACGCAGCCGGGCGTCGCACCGGTCGTGAATTATCTGAATTCACTCGGGATCAATCCAAACTGCCAGTCGGGTCACTATTATCTGCTGAACAACTACAATCCGGGATACTTCGGCAACGGCATGAACGCCTACACTGACCAGAATCCCTCCAATACTCCGTTCACGATCCCGCCCTCCTCAACACCGAGCATCGGCGACGATCTCAACTCTCATGGTATTTCCTGGAAGTATTACGGAGACCAGTGGGACAACTACGTCCCTGATCCTTATCAGTTGAACTATGGGACCAATGGGAAACACGCTGACGAATATTGCAACATCTGCAACCCGTTCCAGTACGATACGTCGATCATGGCGCACCCGGATCAGGTCGCGGCGCACATCCAAGACTCGCTGAACCTCTATTCGGATATCACCAATGGAACATTGCCTGCGGTTTCGATCGTGAAGCCGAGCGGCTACGTCGATGGCCATCCTTCATCGTCAAAGCTCGATCTTTTCGAGCTGTTCGCGAAGAAAATCGTAGACTTGGTGCAGGCCTCTCCGTATTGGCAGAGCACCGCGATCTTCATCACTTTCGACGAAGGTGGCGGGTACTACGATTCCGGTTACATTCAGCCGCTTGACTTCTTCGGCGATGGCACGCGCATCCCGCTGTTGATCGTTTCTCCGTATTCGACCGGTGGGAACGTCAATCACAGCTATGCGGACCATGTGTCCATCGACAAATTCATTGAGAGGAACTGGAGCATCGGAACCATTTCCTCCCGCAGCCGCGATAATTTCCCCAACCCGATCACGTCGGCGAGCAATCCCTACGTTCCGCTGAACGGACCGGCCCTCGACGATCTGTTCGACGCGTTCAATTTTCCGCAATGAACGTGGAGTAAGAAGTTGCTGAGTTTACGGCCAGGAGAAATTCCTGGCCGTTTCTTTTAGGTAATCATTGCTCTCAGAACAAAGTCGCCTAACCACCAATCTGATCCGTGTAGCAGGCGCCCCGCAGGCCTCGGTTCAGCCCTGGCGGATCCGGCGTCGTTGGAAAGATGACGAGAATGTAATGCCGACGTCACGCTGCCGTCAGCCCGCGCTGCCAGAATGTTCCTTCCTGGCTTAAGACCAGGAGAAGGAGCGGCATGAGAATGTGGCAGAAATCTAGCAGTAAGACTTGGATGAGGCGCCTGCCTCTGCTCGTCGGTCTACTGATAGTGGGGCTGAGCGTCTCGGCGCTTGCGCAGTCCACGCAGTTCCCGACTTACTCGGTAGGCATGAACGAGAATGCGTCGACAGGGCCCACCTACACGGCACCCCTGTCAAACCCGTGGGTCGTCAGCGACGGCACGATCATCACGCCCGCTGGTACCCAGGTCTACCTCGGCACCACCACGCGGGCCAAGGCCGTCGCCCTTAACCCGCTGGGGAATGGAACCGCCGCCGTCCTACAGATGGGCGCCCCACAGGCTGTCTCGATCTTCTGTGTGGCCGCCGGCGGTTGCGGGATATACTCTCAAGGCCAAGTCATACAGAACTTTAGCTACGGAAGCGATTCCGACGGCGGCGCCGGTGGCCTCGCTTATACGCCAAATGGTTTGCAGTTGCTGTTTACCCAGGACGGCTACAGCAGCGCTTACGGCGGCGGCTCTGCCTACGTTTCCATCGCGAGCGTCAATTCGTCGACAGGTGAACTCTCAAACTACGCCCAAGTCAAAGTTCCGCTGGACATCAACGCTGGCGGCTACCTTGACACCGTAACCTGCGATACGTATACCTTTCCGTACAACACTACGAACACGTCGCCGTCGGGCAGCCCTCCGGGAACCACCGGCAGCATTGCAATTCCCTGCGGCCAGACCGTCT
>JASHNX010000052.1 GCA_030041415.1 Candidatus Sulfotelmatobacter sp. | reverse complement strand
GAGGCAGCGGCAACGCTGAGATCGGAGACCAATACGTGTTCGTTGCCATTGATGAAGAAACCAAGCTCGTTCCCGCTTACTTCGTCGGCAAGCGAACGCGGCCCGATACCACAAAGTTCCTGTGGGACTTGTACAAGCGTTTGGCTGCACCGATTCAGCTTACGACCGATGGGCTGAACCACTACAAGCGCATGGTTCCTGAGTGCTTCGGGCTGGATGTGGACTTCGCGCAGCTTGTGAAGCTGTTCGATCATGGACAATTTGACTCGCCCGAAGGGAGGTACTCCCCAAGCCCAATCGCGGAGGTTATATCCAAAGTCCGACTTGGCGATCCTGATCCCGATCACATCAGCACTTCGTTTGTGGAACGGCAGAACTTGACGATGCGAATGGCGATGAGAAGATTTACGAGGCTGACCAATGCCTACTCGAAGAAACTTTCTCATCTTCGTGCTGCCGTTGGCTTGCATTTTGCGTTCTACAACTTCTGTCGCGTGCATTCGTCGCTGCGCGTCACTCCTGCGATGGAAGCGAAGCTTGCGGATCACGTTTGGTCGATTGCTGAACTACTAGCGGCGGCATAGAATTGCCGCGATCTGGGTAAGCAAATGAGCCTCGCATATCCTCACTGCTATTTGCCATGTCCGAAGCTTCACTTGATTCCCATCCCTTATTCCAGCCCATCAGAAACAGACGACAGTCCTCGCCAGACACCCAAGGTTGTTCGGCAAGTAAATGTTGTATGCCCAGAGTGCGGAGTCGTGTCTGCCTATTCAATACGAGATATAACGGGTGGGATGTTTGTTGATACACCGAACCTGTTTCTAGCAGGCGAGTGCCACCTAATTGCCATAGAAGTCGAATGCGATGACGAAAGCTGCGAAGCTCCAAAAGTAATCCATGCAATACAGGGTGACGAAAAGGGAACCTGGAGACCGAAAGCCGCTCCAAAAGACTGGCATTTTTCTGACTCGGCAAGGTGCGGAGCGGGACACCAGTTACGCTTCGATGAACCCCGCACACCACTCCAGTGGACCAATCTACACTGGCTCCCTTGGTAAAATTTCTGGTTGGACTACTTGTCATGGATAACGAAAAATCTCAGAACAGCGACGAGCGAAGGTACGAGAAGCTAACCGACGAGCAAATGGCGAATTTCCTCACCGAATGGAAACGCGAACAGGACGAAGCTAAACTCCCGCCTCAGCCTTCCCACCCCACGAAAGCCACGAACCAACCTAGCTAATTTTCCAGACCTTCCGATTGCCCGACAATTCAAAGAAAGCGGCAACACGCTATTTAAGACGAGACCAAATTCGATATTCGGGTTGACATTGGATTTCCTACTGTGCTACACCGTTGCGTCTGAGTGGTCTGGTCATCAGACGAGTTCTAGCCGAAAAGCGGTTCGTTCCCAGGACGGGCATTCTGTCGTGCCGGTCCGATGTTGGGGTGCGTCCGTCGAGCGCATCCTGCGAGCCATTGAAGTTGTGCGTACATGTTACTCCGAGAGGGGAAAAGAATGCGTTCGCTAACGATCTCCTTCGCTCTAGTGTTTCTGCTGGTCTTAGGTTCACTTGCCCAAAGCTCTCCTTCTGACAACAAAGTGGCTTCAGCTTCCGAGGCGGCCAGCAAGCAGGAAGTCGATCAGTTGCGCGATCAGGTTGCCGCACAGCAGAAGACCATCGAAGAACTGAAGGAGATGGTCCAAAAGCTGGCGGGTGAAGAGCAGGTCGAGGCCAAGGCCAAGCCCGCAGATTCGAGGGCAGTTGAAGTGCGCCCGGTGGCGGATGCGCCGACGGCCGTGAGCAATCCGGAGCTGAATGCAATTAGCGACGGCGCGCGATTGCGCAACGCCATCCTGATGGAATTGGATCCGGCGGCAGCACCGGCGGGCGAACCGGTGGCTCAGCAGAATGCGCCGCCGAAGGAGTCAGCCCCATTGACTGCAGGGTGGGATGGTGAGCACTTTTTCGTCCGCAGTCCAAACGGGCAGTTCAGCATCAGCCCGTACGGTTACGTGGATACCGATTATCGCGCCTACAAGGGAGACGGAGCTCCGGCAGATACATTCGTTTTACGCCGGGCGCGCTTCGGTTTCCAGGGGAATTACGGCTCGCACTTTCAATTTGCACTGCTTACCGACGCGGCATCGACCACGGGTTCGATTGTGCGCGACGTTTACCTGAATGTAAGAATCGTTCCGGAATTTCAATTCCAGGCTGGACAATTCAAAACCCCATTCGGTCAGGAAAGCGGAACCGGCGCCACAAACCTCGACTTCGTAGAACGCGGATTTCAGGCGCTGTTGTACCCGTCGGCCGCATCGGCGTTCCGCAGTCCTGGCATCGCTTTGCACGGCGACATTGCCGGCGGCGTTATGCAATGGTGGGCGGGAGCGTTCAACGGCAAGGGTTACGCGGTCGTTAACACGACGAATCAGCCGGAAGTCATCGGACGGCTGCGTTTCTATCCGTTCCGCAAATCAAATAATGGCTGGGTGAGGGAGTTTGCCTTCGGCGGCGCCATCGACCGTGCCCGCTCGCGTGGCCTCTCCGGCGACGAGAGCTTCAGCGGTACGCTTCCCGATCAGGCATACAGTTTCTTCCCTCAGTTCGCTATTAATGGACCGATCCAGCGTTATAACGGCGAATTCACTTACTTGAAATCGGGCTTCGCTCTGCGCAGCGAATTCGATCAGCTCAATATGTCGCGAAACAACGTTGGCTCAGAGCAGTCAGGCGGCATCGGTGATCTGAGTCTGCCTTCAATCATTGCAAAGGCCTGGGACGTTCAGGCTACGTATCTGTTGAGCGGTGAAAAGCGGCCGGAGAACGGCACGCCGCGCGTGAAGCATCCTCTGTTCGGACCCGACACTCCCGGTGGTCATGGACGCGGTTTGGGAGCGTGGGAAGTTGGACTTCGTTTCATGGGCATACACGCGAACGAACCGGGAGCGAACTTCGAGACCTACTACACTCCCGGGTATGTGCCCACATTCAATTACCACACGGATGAGATCACTGTTGGTCTTAACTGGTACCCGAATTACTGGACGAGATACATGATCAACTTGGGCATCGACCAATTGAAGGATCCCAGCACGATCGGCGCGATTCCGCAGAATTATTACGTGATTTCGCAGGAACTGCAGTTCCGGTTTTAAGCGCATGCATTGGACTCATTGGCGTTTGGCGTTCAACAAATCAGCGCGGGATGGCGGCAGGCCCGCCCAGAAAGTGAAATTGCAGGAGGGAATTTCGATGAGGTCGAGAATCTTTCTATTGGTTGTTCTCACCGTGCTGTTTGTGTTCCTTAGCGGCTGTGGCACTTCGTCGGATTGTCCGGTTTGCGGCACCACGAAGAATGGCGCCTACGCCGTCCTCGACGTCATTTCTGTGCCCGAGCACAATCCTACGGGCGAACCCGGCGGCCCCTTCAATTCGTTCGACATTAGCTGGATACAAAATCCACCGACAGGAGGCGCGGCGGGAACGGACAATCTCGATTACGTCTCTGACCGCATCGGCATCGCTGTCCAGGTGATCGACACCGCCACAGATCTTGGTGTCTATTCGATCGCCGGCATGAACGGAATCTCCGGCGCCGGAAACAATGCGAGTTCGTGCATGAACGAATTGGTAAACGCCGCCCAGCCCATCCCGCCAATCGTTTCCGTATTGGGCAACTGGACAAGATTTGGCTGCAGGACTGGAGCGTTCCATATTCCGGGCTTCGGCGCCAATGGCAACTTCGGCGGTTTTACAGGAGCACAATGCTGTGCGGCACGGGCTAACGGTATCAATCCGCTATCCGGTCCCAACGGAGAAGTGGTCACTCCCGATGGCAACACTCTATTCAGCGGGAACGGCAGCAGTTCGGTCGTTGTCTTCGACCTGACCACAATGAATCTCTCCACCGGCACGCCACCGAATGTGATCGCCGTGATCCCGACCGGGTTATCTCCTGATTACGACGGAGAACTTGGCAACTCAGCACCTTGGCCAGGGGCGCCCGCTGACACACTCGGCAACACTACGGGCATTGCCGGCTGCGCCGAGTCTGCGAATGGACGCGCCTTTTCCGATCCCAGCTGCGGCGACCTCCGCGGGGATGAGATATCCTATGACGCGAAAGACCACATTCTGGCCGTCATTAATGGCGACCCCGGACTTCCATACATCACATTCATCGATGTCTCTGGTCTGGTGACCCGGCCCATCACGACCAACTGCCTCCCAGTTTTGCCGACGACGCCGTTTGGACCTCCGTTCGGCAACGCTCTCGGTCCCATCAATCCTTCGTCATGCATCCTTGGCCAGATCTATTACGACGGCGCTCCACAAAACAACACAAACGTCGCGGTTGACGACGTCGGGCTGAATGCCACAAACGGCTTCGTCTGCCCCGATCCCTCAAATCCTCAGGTGAATTCCGGCGTGTCAGGGGCGCCTCCGTATATTACCGGCACCAAATCGATTCCCTGCCATCACGGCCCGATCATTAACGCGACAACGGGAGTATTCTGCAATCAAACAGCCCCCGCTTCCACTTGTATAGGAGCGATCTCACCGGCAGGACTGGGTGCCCACGCCTTTGATCCCAACACAGGGAATTTCCTGCTTACGAACTCGAACTCGGTGGCACCGGCCATAAACGTGGGGAGCGTGGACGTAATCAATCCGAAGAGCGCGTTTGGCCCCGTGGTGATCAACAGTTACCCCGTTTACAATTGCATGCCGACAGGCATCACCCCGGGCCCCGGCGACAATTTCCTAGTCGCTTGCGCCGATCATGATGGCGAAGCGTTTCCGCCGAACGAGTACGTCATCACCAACACGACTTCCAATAACGTCAATTGCACACAGCCGGGTGTTGGGGTCGCATCTCCACCAGCAATGACCAACTGCGTCGAAGTTTTCAGCACCGGCGCCGTCGATGAAACGTGGTACAACCCGACTGATAACAAGTACTATCTCGCTGGACGCGACATGTCTCCGCCGCAGATGGGTGTCATCGATGCCGCAACCAACGGGTTCCTGGTTAATTTTCCGGTCAACACCAACGCGCACAGCATTGCGGTTGATCCCAAGACCAACCACGTGTTTATGCCCCAGCAGGCAGGCGCAATTTGCGGTACCCAGACATCGAACGGATGTATTGATGTCATAGGCGAACAGTAAAGAAGCGACGATGCTATATTGGCGTGAGGCCGAAAACGTGGCTTTGGTCCCCGGTGGAGGGTTTAGTTTATGAGAATATTCTCTAAGCTGTTACGAAGGGGTGGAATGAGCCTCGCTCTGTTCGCGGCTCCAGCCCTTTCGGTCGCCGGCGACACGCCCGCTCCAAAGCCTGCCGACCTTCCCGCCACTGTGATCGCGCATCTGCCTTTGCCGCAGGCGACTGGCAGCCAGATGCTCTTGCAGAAGGAAAAGGGGAAACAATATCTCTATGTGCAGCAAGCCACCAGGCAGGGCTTCATGGTCATCGACGTAAGCAGGCCCGAAGAGCCCAGCCTGCTGAAGCCGATTGCGGAATCAAATCGAGCAACCTCGGGAAACCTCGAGATGGTCAGCCCGAACGTGGCCATCGCAGAGGCCCCCGAAAAAACCCCAACTACCATTACGAGCAGCAACCATCCTAGCGAAACCGTCCGCGTGCTCGATTTGAGCGATCCCGCCAATCCTAAAACCCTGGAAACATTCAGCAAGGTCACGAGCCTGCTGCCCGACAGCAGCCACGGCCTGATCTACCTCACCAATAACGAAGGTCTCTGGGTCCTGCGCTATAACCGCCCCTCAAGGCTCGAACCGGCAAAAACCAAGCCCCCCTGCACCTCGGAGTCTCAGATTCAGGCCATGCCCCCGGAGTGCCAGTAACCCAATTCACATCTCGAAAACCAGTCATCGCGAGACTGGTCTTTGTGAGCAATCCTTATCCAGGGTCTTGATCGAGGAAATCCTAATGGTCAACGGAGAAGGCGATCCTCCTCTATCCATAGCGTCGGAACTGGTACTTAGGCTCTCCTGCTGCCTTCCCGTTACCTCAACGCGATGGCCAAGATAATCCTTTAGTCTGATCTTGCCTGTAGCTTGGAGCTCGTAGGTGATGCCGGGACTGTCCTTTATCAAGGTGTAATCGCCAGAAAACTCACTCACACAGCCCGTTACCGTGATCTTTCCGTGGGAGTTCGGAGCACTTTGCCCTGCTTGCTGGTCGTTATTCACGGCCGGGCTATTTTGCGC
>JASHNX010000051.1 GCA_030041415.1 Candidatus Sulfotelmatobacter sp. | reverse complement strand
GGGTCGCGGTTCGCACCGCCGGCCGTGTCCTTTTCAAGAATGTCGCGCTCGATGTCGAGATTGCGGTCGCGCAATTCGACAAAGCTGTTCCACATGGCCTGATCGGCAGGAATTTCCGTCTGTTTAATCCAGTTTCCGCACGCGTACTGGTAAAAATCGACGCAGGGATCGACGCTCTTATCGATGGTGTCGAGGCTGAAACCGGGACCCGGCTTGGTTGAAGCGGGGGTTTGCGCGCCAGCTACGAGTCCCGCGCCCAAAATCAGGATTAGCAGGAGATAAAACCGTCTCATTGCAATCTCTCCTTCTTCGAAACAGCCGATTTTATGCCAGCTGCGAGGGATGGACAAGATTCGCCCCTCCTAAGGTTCGCCGCATCGGGCCGGTTCCTTATAGACGAGCACGGAAGCAAGAGGTTTGAGCTGGATCATAAAACTGCTCTGCCAAAGTGGTCCTACCACTTCCCGTAACGCGACTGTATAATCAGTGGCATAGACCTCCTACGAAAGCTGATTCTGATATGACTCCTCCCAATCGCGATTCCGGCAACGGCAATGGTGTTGGCGCAAGCAGTAACAGTACCGGCGCAAACGGCAGCGGTTCTTATGTTCCCAAACCCCGGGACGAGTGGATCGCGCAGCGCAGACAGGCGAATACCGACGGCAATTTTTCTCAGATGCACTATGCCCGTCAGGGCGTGATCACGGAAGAAATGGGATACGTGGCGCATCGCGAGAAACTCGCGCCCGAACTGGTGCGCGACGAAGTGGCCCGGGGCCGGATGATTATCCCGGCCAACATGAACCATCCGGAACTCGAGCCGATGGCAATTGGCGTGGCTTCGCTGTGCAAGATCAATGCGAATATTGGCAACTCAGCGGTCACGTCGGAAGTGAATGAGGAATTGAAAAAGCTGCACACGGCCGTGCACTACGGCGCCGACACCGTCATGGATCTTTCCACCGGCGGCGACATTCACAACATTCGGGAAGCGATTCTGCGGCATTCACCGGTACCGATCGGCACGGTGCCGATCTACGAAGCGATTGCACGCGTGAAGCGTGTCGAGGATTTGACCGCGAACGTGATGCTCGAAGTCATTGAAGAACAGGCCGCCCAGGGCGTCGATTACATGACCATCCACGCCGGTGTGCTTATTCAATATTTGCCACTGATTTCGAAGCGCATTACCGGCATCGTCAGCCGGGGCGGCGCAATTCTCGCCCAGTGGATGGCCTACAACCATAAGCAGAATTTTCTTTACGACTGCTTCGACGAGATCTGCAAGATTTTCAAAAAATATGACGTCAGCTTTTCGCTCGGCGATGGCCTTCGTCCCGGCTGCGTAGCCGACGCCAGCGACGAAGCGCAATTTGCCGAATTGAAGACTCTTGGCGAGTTGACCAAAATCGCCTGGGAGCATGACGTGCAGGTGATGATCGAAGGCCCCGGCCACGTCTCCATGGACAAGATTAAGGAGCAGGTCGATAAAGAAGTCGAATACTGCTACGAAGCGCCGTTCTACACGTTGGGCCCGCTCGTCACTGATATCGCTCCCGGCTACGATCACATTACCTCGGCGATCGGCGCGGCCATGATCGGATGGTACGGCGCGGCCATGCTCTGCTACGTCACGCCAAAAGAGCATTTAGGTTTGCCGAACGAAAAAGACGTGAAAGACGGCATCATCGCCTACAAGATTTCCGCCCACGCCGCCGACATCGCCCGCCAGCGCCCCGGCGCGCGCGACCGCGACGACGCGCTCAGCTACGCCCGCTACAAGTTCGATTGGGAAAAGCAGTTCGCATTGTCGCTTGATCCCGAAACCGCTCGCTCTATGCACGACGAAACCCTGCCTGACGACTTCTACAAAGAGGCGGCGTTCTGCTCCATGTGCGGCCCGAAATTCTGCTCGATGAATTACTCCTCGAAAGTGGATGAGTACAACAAGCAAGTACATGGCATCGAGAAAAAGGATTATTCGGAGTTGGTGGAGCGGCTGGTGACAATTAAGTAGTGGAGCGCGGCCGGAGCGCTCTTCCACTTTGCTAAATAGTGAACCCTCAAGATGAAATTCGCAGGGCGCAAGAGCTATGCCAGAGCCTAGAGGATTTGGTTGTCAAGGCGGGCAAGATCACCATCAAAACCGAAGGAAGCCAGCTGCTTATCGGGTTCTGGTCTCTCATCTGTGACTACCAAAAGGGCCTCATCAATCTGCTATTTTGGAAATTCTATGCAGCGGCGTTTGCCCTCTGGCGACCCATCACCGAGGCCGCCATCCGGGCGCACTTATCCCTAATGCTTCCCAAGGAAGATCTAAACAGGCTGAAGGAAGATCGGTACAGGGTGGACTTTAAGAAAGTTCCCCGTGAAATTGATGAGGCGTTCGGACTGGGCCATGTGTTTCAAAACTTTCTACCCGAGCCCGTGAGAGGCGCCTTGCACAGCTATACGCACTCAGGCGTGGTGCCACTGAGAAGGCGTTTTGACGGCACGGATGTTGCAGCGAACTATCCTGACGTCGAGATTCTGGCGCTAATAAATACAACTGCAAGCGCTCTCTTCATGGTCACGTCGCTCGTTACGAGACACTTTGAATTCGAAAAACAGTGGGAGGAAGCTCAGCGACTGTATGGCGATTGGGGCGCGCACAAAAAAGGTGAAAACAGACCGCCGGAAGGAGTGTAGAACAATCGGACCGCGGGCGGGCTGGCTCATCCCTCCAAAGATCCCGCCGCCACTAAGCGTCTTCATTTTGTATGTCGCGTTTCACTAGCTACCCTTGCGGAGGATACGATCACTCAAACAGCAAGCCACCGACGAGGAGGAATAACCCGGCGCTGCCAATCAGCTCGTTGGCAATGAAAAATCCGACGAAAGCGGCTGTCAACGCCGTCTCCACCAGTATGGCAAGCCCGCAAATTAAGACGAGCGCCTTGCGCAGTCGCACGTCGCCGAACGTGGCAACGAGAGCCACGACGGCGATTACAATCCAATCGCACGCCATCAAAAGAAAAGCCACGCGCCCAGCCGATTGGAAGGTCGCCTGCAAATTCGAGGCCCCGAACGCCGGCGAGAAAACCTTCAGATACGCGACGGTATGCACTGCAGCGCTCACGAAGAGCACCATTGCGCCTAAGAGTACAAGAACGCGAGCCGTTTTATTTCTCCCAGTCACAAAAGCATCTCGGATTTCAAATTTGAGATTTAAGATTTAAGAGCAGGCTATCTCATAAATGTCGCTGCAAGCAAATACCGTGGCTTCAGGGCTAAAGCCCCCTCATTTCTGTGTTCCGCAGAATATCGAGGGAATTGCGTGGGATAGCAATATGCTGTCGAGGAGCAGGTTGCCCCCATTTTCGCCCTTTCGAAAGCTGGGCAGTGATGCTGCCAAAACCTTTCCTTTTCCTTGCGCCGTCAGCCACACAAAAAACACAGAGCGATCTTGGGATTGTCGGCCGCATCTTCCGCAAGGACAGAGTCACCGAAACTCGAGATCCCTCGACTGCGAATATCGTGTACTTCGCGCGCGCGACATACTCCGCTCGGGATGACAAAGTATGGGTTGAGCTCCGCACTTTAGTACTGATCTTAGTGCTGATTGCCGATTTAATGTATAGTTTCTCGATGCTGCGTCGGCTCTCGACAGCGCTCGCCCCTGTTCCGCTCTTTGTCTTTGTCTTTGTCTTTATCCTTGTTCTTGTCTTCGCCTCTTCAATGCCAACCGGGGCACAAAATCAAATTCCTGCTACCGCTAAAAGCGAGACAAAACCAAACATGGCACAAAATCAAACACCGGCTACCAGCAAGGCTGAAACCAAGAGTCAGGGCCGCATCGTAGGCATTGGCGGCATCTTTTTCAAAACTCCGGATAAAGCGAAGACGCGCGAATGGTATGCAACACATCTTGGCCTTGTGGACAAAGGCTCGGGCGCGATGCTGCCGTGGCGTGAGCACGACGATCCTGAAAAGGAACACGTTACAGTCTGGAGTGCGTTCCCTTCTAGCACCGACTATTTCGCGCCGGGCCAAGCGCTCATGATCGACTATATTGTGGATGATCTCGACGCCATGCTCGAGCGTCTACAAAAGGAAGGCGTGAAGATTGATCCCCAGCGCATGAATGAATCGTACGGGCGATTCGCCTGGATCTACGATTCAGACGGCAACAAGATCGAGCTGTGGGAGCCGCAAGCAAAACCCAAGCCTTGACGGTGTGCGCGAGAGTCAAAGCCCACCCCGTCGCAAAGAACGCGACGAGGGGTGGGGCAGGCCCGGTTTACAGTGTCGCCTCCATCTGCAAACTCTGAATCATGTCGTCGAGCGTCTTTTGTGCGGACTCGCGCTTCTGCTGCAAGTCAGCCAGCTCCCGGTGCAGCGCCTGCACACGGTCTTCCTGCTCGTTCAATTCGCGGACATAACGCGTGACCAGCGCCTTTTCTTCCGCACTGCCCTTCAACGCCTTCATATTTTCGCGGACACGCTGCTGATCAGCTGAGATAGCCGAAATTTTCGAATTGCGGTCGGCGTTCTCGGCATCGAGCGCGACAATGCTGTCCTTCTGCGCGATCACTTTCCGCAATGCCCGTTCGACTTCGGAGTTGATCATCTTCTGGGTGAAAAAGAATTTGATCTGATCGTCGGTGATGTTCGAAACCTGATAGCTGTTCGTAATCGGACGATATTCCTTTACCGTTAGCGTTTCGGTTTTCATCGGCTCGAGGCTCAGGCGAAAGCGATGAAATGAGGCCGAGCTTTCCGCCGGTTTATCGTCGTCATCGGTGAGCTTCCAGCCCGGGCGAGCCGGGTGCTCGATCACGATGACGCGCGACGAGGCGTCGCGGTTGCGAACGGTGTAAGTATTTTCTTCGCGCTCCTGGGTCGATTGCATGAGCACGCCGTGGGAGATCACCACTCTTGTAACTCGCTGGGTTTCGCTTTTCTGTTTCGCTTCAACCAGCACGCCGAGATCGGCTGCGTAGGAAAGCAGGCGCTTTTCGCCGGGCTTGATCGCATCCATCAAACCCTCGCCGGCGAAGGCATCGCCTTCGAGCACATTAAAACTGCCGCCATCCAGCGTAAGGTTGCTGGTGTTATCAAGCCATAGCGCGCGAAGGACGGCGCTCTGCGACGGATTCCAAACCGAGACTTTTTCGGCGTCGATGCGCGCCTGCAAAATCGGCACTAGAGCCGATTGATTTTTGCGGATGGTAACACGATCCTGAAGTTTGTATTCGAACAAATCGCCAAGATCGCGAGACTCGGCGGTTGTAGTGGCGGCCTCAAGTGAATCGGCGGCCAGCCACTGCTTTTCTGCCTTCGAGCGGAAATACCCGCCTCCGACTCCGCCGCCGCTGCCTCCGCCTGGAACCGCGCCGAACGACATTTGAGCCTGAGCCGTTCCGGGGACGCCGCCAGGAACCCCGCCGACTACTCCTCCAATCACGCCGCCGGCGTGCGCGGTATTTCCCGCGGAAGGCGCAGTCGCCTCCGTGGTTGATTCTGCAGTTTCAATGGTCGCCTCATGCGTCTGCGGCGTGATCATGGCATTTGCCGGCAACGCGACCACCGGACGCCGCGCGTAGTAAGGCTGAGAAAGATTTTCGACAAAAGATTGCGGCGCGCCAGCAACCAGCGAGAGCTCCACACCGTCCCAGTTCTCCCCAACGGTGTTGTCGACGATGGCCCAACCTTGCAGCAGCGGCTTGCCGTCTCTTGGGATCACGATCCGGTATGTGCTCTTCCACACGGGCACTTCGCTGATATAGCTGACCATCAAGTCGCGTTCGCCATCGCCCGCGGTAGAAATGGTCATTCGCCGCATATCCACGTCCCGCGTGGAAGCGATGAGACCGAGATACTTGCCAACATCTTCGTTTACATCTTTCTCCGCCAGCCGCACATCGGTGGAGGCAGTCAGATCGAAGACGCGCACGTCGCCGTTATCGCCGACAATCGATATCTGATCGACTGTAACTTTTTCATCGTTCTTGATGGGAATCTCGCGCTCATCGACACTGAGCAGGCGTCCGGTTGCGGTTTCCGTACCGCTGCGCACTTCCAGTCGCGCGCCTCGGAGCGAATCAAGGAACTGGGCAGTTGTTGGCTTTTCCCCGACCGCCAGGTGCAGAGAATTCAGGCGCTGCTCAAGCGGCGCGTTTGAGTTGTAGCTGACGCCGGTGATGCGCCCCTGGTCGAGGTCGAGCACGGTCAGAGATTTCAGCACGTCATTGAGCTGTGCAGTGGTGAAATCGATGTTGACGTCCTGACTGCCACGCACCTTTCCCGAGTGCTCGAAATATCCGACGCCGTTCTTGTAAAGAACGACGCGAGTAACGGGCAGGCGGGCATAATCGGCGGACGATTGACTGAATGCATCATGGTTGAAAGAAACCACGGCGAGCAGACACACGACTGCGACGTCGAGAAGGCGCATAGTTCCTCCGCAAAATGGGCCGCCCGCGCAAGGAGAACGCGGGTCGCGCATATTCTTGCGCTACGAAGTGGCCTCACATGTTTAGACACCTGAGCGGAGGTATCTGGACCCGTGGATGCAGAGGAATTGTTTTTGGATGGCTACGGGGACGGGTCCGACTTATCAAGGCAAGCTAGGGCTGCGCCGGCTTCGGCTGACGCGGCGTCGTTTCCTGACTGAACTTGCACACCCACTTTCCATTTTGCAGTAACCAGATCGACGAGATATAGGCTTGCGCCGCGAACTCCCTGCCGTGGGAAACGCCTTTCTCGGCGACTTTGTAAGCGATGAGGCCGGAGGTTGGGGAAAGCTGGACGAATCGAATATCTTCCATCGAAAAATCGGTGAGCCGGAAATTGGCAACGTTGCTGACGACCGTGGCCTTGTTTGCGGGGCCTGCCGCGTCAACGAAAACAGCATCGTCGGCAGTCATGTCGGCGAAGCGATCGATGTTGCCGGCTTTGAGAGCTTCCAAGCCCTCGCGCTCGGCAGCGACAATTTGCTGTTCCAGCGAACCGGATTTTGCGTCGGCCGAATCCGTTGATTGGGCCGCAAACCGGATTGTGAACGGGAGGACACCCAGCACTGCGCAGAGGATGGTCGCGTGGAGCAGCCGGGTCGTGAGCTTCTTCATAAGCATCTCTCCTCCGACTCAGAGCGGGTCAGATTTTTGCGTTAAGTACCGAAGTCTGCAATGCCGTCGGCCACGAGTTGAACGGCAATGGCGAGAATCAGAAAACCGAAGATTTTATTGATTGCGCCAACCGCATTTGGTCCCAATTTCCGGACCAGCGGACCGCCGAGCCAGAAGAATAGCAGCACGGACAGCGCCACTGCCCCAATGCCGATCACCATACCGATGTAAGACGCGGAACTATCTACATGCGCGGCTAAGGCCATGACCACGCCAATTGCGCCGGGACCAGACATGAGCGGCATGGCCAGCGGAGTCAGCGAGATGTCTTCTTTTTCCTGCGCCTCGTGGCTCTCTTCCGGAGTAATGCGCGAGTGGGAGGTCACCATGCCCCACGCGGTGTTGGCAACGATCAGCCCGCCTGCGATTTTTAAGACGGGAAGAGAGATCCCGAAAAAATAGAGCACGAACCTCCCAAAGAAAAGAAACGTAACCAGAATGACGAAGACCCAGAGGCCAGTTTTCAATGCCGTGTTCCTGCGTTCCTGCGGAGTCCAGGAAGATGTCATCGAGAAAAAAATAGGGATTCCGCCGAAGGGATCGACAATCGGAAACAAGGCAAGAAAGGTCGCTGCTGCCGAGTGCGGCAGCGTGCGCAAGAAATGTCCGAGTAAGTGAGTGGGATTCACAGTATAAAAAAAATTCGCGGAGATGCTCTATTTCATGACATCACTCCGAAATGTGATGGCCGCTGCCAAGCATTTTCCAGTCATTTATATCCTTCCAACGCTTTTGCCGCTCGCTGCAGTGCTGCGGTCAGAACAGCAAGTTGCTCACGCAGGCGCGCGGCATCGCCTTTATCGATCGCTTCATTCACCCCAGGGATGACCACAGCGGCATAGCCCGTATATTCGCCCGGTGCGTAAATGGCATGCCGAAACCACGGGCGGTGCGGCAATCCCTCAGGCACCAGGAAACCGCGTTCCGAGGCGAGCAACGCCTGATTCAAACGCCGTGTATCGTGCGGAGGATTCTTCTCTTTTGCCAGAATCTTCTCAGCTGCGCCTTCAAAATGTTTTGCAGCTGAAGCTGCTGGGTTGAAATCAATCGCGCCAGCGCCAAACTTACTCTCGGCTCGCTTTTTCGCCGCATCAATGTAAGCCTCAATTTCTTTGCCGTACTCCTGGTAATCGTATGGCAACACATCGGCATCCGCCATGCGAAGCATCTCAAGTCCGAAAAATCGCGCCATCTCCTGCTCGTAAACAAAATCTGGATCACCAAATTTCTTGAACCAGGCAAAATCATCGAAGGTGGAATGGTAAACGCCGTATGGTCCGGTGGAACCGATGTCTGTTGCCGGGATCCCTAGGTGCTGCAGGAAGGCGCTGTAATCGGAGCCGCTGCCCAAGTCTCCAACTCGCACATCATCTTCCAATGCGGCCGCGGGCATTCGCCGCGAATCGGCTTCATTCGGCGACTGCGAGTCTGTAGAAGGATGGTCCGTTTTTTGCCAGATTTCGTAAACCGTTCCCCCCTTTGGGCTTGGAACTGCCTTCGCGATATCGCGCAAGAACTGCTTCAGGCTCGGAACCGCTGACGCGCCGAACTTGGATCCGGAAACCGCCACATCCATGTTGAAATAGCCAGGGGATTTCGTGAGCGCCGATTCATCCTGCTCTGCCCACTCGGTCGAGCCCATCAGCCCTTCTTCTTCACCATCCCAACTAGCGAAGATCATGGTGCGTTTCGGCTTCCAACCTGATTTGAGTAACTCTCCAACTCCATGAACGGCTTCGAGCATGGCCGCAGTTCCGCTGTTTGGATCAACTGCTCCATAAACCCATGCGTCGCGATGATTCCCCGCAACCACCCACTCATCCGGCTCATCGCTGCCTCGAACCTGGCCGATCACGTCCCAAAGACTGCGAAACTGATAGTCCTGCTTGAGGTGCATCGTGACGCGCACCGGGCCGGGACCGACGTGATAAGTAAAGGGCAGCGAACCTTGCCAGTCGCGAGGCGAATCGGGCCCGCCAAGATTCTGCAGGATGGGCCAAGCATCATGATATGAAAGTGGGGTCACGGGAATCTTCGGCAACTGAGCGGATTGCTCAGGAGAGATGCGCTTGGTCGGCGATACCGCCGGCAGCGACGCAAATCCGGGCGTAGTCGGGTCGCCGGGAAATTCAAACATATATCCGACCGAGCCGCGCTGCACGCCCGTATCGGGACGGTAGGGGCCAGCTGGATACTTATC
>JASHNX010000050.1 GCA_030041415.1 Candidatus Sulfotelmatobacter sp. | reverse complement strand
CAGGCGTGGTACAACCTCGGCCTGCTCGCGAAGAACACCGGCGATGCGCAAACAGCGATCAACGATTTCAAACGCGTGGCAGAGATCGATTCAAATGATCCTGACACGTGGTATTTTCTCGGCGCATCCTACGTGCAGGCGCGGCAGTTCCCACAGGCGATTGACGCTTTCCATCGCGCTCTAAAAATTAATCCCTTCCACGCTTCGGCCGAGTTTGGATTGTCGCGCGCGTACCAGCAATCGGGAAATGTTGACGAGGCGCGGCAAAATCTGAAGAAATTCCAATACATTACGGAGAAAAAACTTGGCGTACCCATCAGCCTTGCCTATGGCGAGCAGGGACAATATTCGCGCGCAGTCGAGTCGCCGCAGGCCACGCTGAAACCTCCGCCGCAGATTAAGGTGAAGTTTGTGGATGTGACGAAAGAGGCGGGAATCAAAGAGGAGATGCCGGCTTATAGGGGCACTCAGGGCTCTCTGTACCTCACGCCGGGAGCGTGTTTTCTCGACTACGACAACGATGGTCGCATCGATCTCTTCCTCCCCACCCCGGCGAGGCTGTATCGCAACGCCGGGATGGGCAAATTCGAAGACGTCACAGCGAAATCCGGATTAGATAACGTGAAGCTTGCGAAGGATTGCACGGCGGGTGACTACGATAACGATGGTTTCGAGGATTTAGCGGTGGGCTTTGGGGACCACATGAAGCTGTATCGCAACAAAAATGGGGTTTTTGAGGACATCAGCCAACAGGCAGGATTCCCCTCACTCGTTCTCGGATCTTTCTATGGCCTCGATTTCATTGATTACGATCATGATGGTGATTTGGATTTGTATGAGGGAGGAACGGGGTATGCGTGCGCCTCCTGTCCTGTTGCGAGGGAGCTCGTACCGGATGAGGCTCGGTCCCTGCCCGAGGACAGCACGCTAGGCGGGCTGCCAGGGGGAACGATGTGGCGCAACAATGGCAACGGCTCGTTTGCGATAGCCCAGATCGGCTTAGAAGGCGGATCAGCTGTCCTAAATTCGGAAGGGAGTGACATCAACAACGACCGGGCTGTTGACTTGGTAACTGCACAGGTCCTTCATGACCCCATTATTTACGAAAATCGGCGCGAAGGCGCCTTCACGCGATTGACGTCGGGGACTGATCCGAAACTAGGTGGATCTCACGGCATCGCCATGCTGGACTTTGACCACGACGGCTGGATGGATATCGCATTTACACAATCGGGGAGCCCTGGGATTGTGCTTTGGCGTAACAAACGCGGTAGATCCTTCGAGCAAGTGAACCTTCCAGAAACCAACTGGGTTCGCGCTTTCGGCGTCGCCGCTTTCGACTACGACAACGACGGCTGGGTCGATCTGGTTGCCGTTGGCGAGACAAAAGAGGGCAAGGGCGAGATCAAGCTGTTTCGCAATCTTGGTCCCGATGGATTTAAGGATGTCACCGCTGATGTTGGCCTCGACAAAATTCATCTTGAACATCCGCGGGCAATCATCACAGGCGACTACGACAACGACGGCGCGGTCGATCTGCTGATCACGCAAAATCATGGGCCAGCGGTACTTTTAAGAAACGAAGGCGGAAATCAGAATCACTGGCTGCGCCTTGCACTCAAGGGAGTGGCTGATAACAAATCAGCAATCGGTACGAAAGTCGAGGTTTTTGCAGGAGGCAACCGGCAGAAGTTTGAGATCTATGGATCGAATGGTTATCTCGGTCAAAATTCGCCATACCTCACCGTTGGCCTCGGCGACGCAAAACAAGCCGATGTGGTGCGTTTATTGTGGCCGACCGGCGTGCTGCAGGATGAAATCAATGTCGCGGGAGACAAGCAACAAGACATTACCGAGATAGATCGACGTGGAAGCTCATGCCCAACTTTATTTGCCTGGAATGGCAAGCGTTACGAATTTGTCGCCGATATGCTCGGCGCGGGAGTGGTCGGGCACTGGATCGGTGCGGGGCAGCGCGATGTTCCGCGTCCGGTGGAGTGGATCAAGATTGATCGTGACATGATTCGGGAGAAGGAAACTCTCCGCGCGGCTTGTCATCCTGAGCGGAGCGAGGGATCTATGCATTCTTCGGCCGGTTGCATAGATCCTTCGCCGCAAAAAGCGCCGGCTCAGGATGACAAGCTGAAGACGGCAGGCGCCAAGCGGCCAACGGGCGAAGACCAACGACCGGCAACAACTCTCAGTTTCCGTTTCATGGAGCCACTGGAAGAGGCGGTTTATCTCGATCAGGTGCGATTGCTGGCGGTTGACCATCCGAAGGACGTCGACGTTTATCCGAACGAATACTTCGCTTCGAATCCTCCGTATCCCAAATTCAAGGTTGTAGTCAGCCGCGATGCGCGTCCGCCTACAGGGGCATGGGATGAGCATGGGCACGATGTTTTGCCCGATCTTCTCGCGCATCGCTACTTCGGTGATTTTGCTCTCACGCAATTTCAGGGTTTCGCTCAGGCGCATACTCTGACGCTCGATTTGGGCGAACCGTACCGCGGTGGCCCGCTATGGCTCCTGATGCACGGCGAAGTGGAATATTTCTCAGCAAACAGCATGTATGCGGCTTCTCAGGCGGAAGTGCAGGCGATCGCTCCATTTGTTGAGGCGCTCGACGCGAATGGAAAGTGGCAGCGTGTGGTCGATGACATGGGATTCCCAGCCGGTGGGCCGCGCACGATGACCGCCGATTTGACCAGCAAGTTAGCGAGAGGCACGCGCAAAATTCGAATCACGACGAATCTGCAGATTTATTGGGATAGCATTCTGATCGACCGCACGAAACAGCCTGTCTCAAGTGAGATTGCTCGCTCCTCGGCTGCTCCGCCCCCGGCTAAAGCCGGGGGTCTACCAGAGAACGTGGAGCTTTGGAATGACGGCGCCTTGCATGTATCAGAAATTCCACTTGTGCAAGCCGATCTGGAATTCCACGGATATCCCTACAAGATTGAAGGCACGCCGCCGGGAAACGTTAACTACATTTACGAGAAAGCGAGCGCGACGGGCCCCTATACGCGTCCCGCGGGAAGTTACACGCGCTATGGAGATGTACTGCCGTTGCTGACGAAACTTGACGATCAGCTGGCTGTATTCGGTTCGGGCGACGAGGTGCAGCTCGACTTCGATCCCGATAAATTACCAGCACTTCCTTCCGGCTGGGTGCGCGATTATTTCTTCGCGGCGTACGGCTATGAAAAAGATATGGATTTTTATGCCGCCGATGGCGATTTCGTTGCCCCGTTGCCGTTTCTCAGCATGAAAGATTACCCCTACGCGCCGAAGCAGTCGTTCCCGCTCGATGATGCCCACTTGAACTATCTTCTCGAATACAATACGCGGCACATGTCGGGCAACGAGCAGCGGGGATATTCGTTCGATTATCCGAATAAAAACGAATAATCCACCCTACGGAATCGATTTAGTGTTGACATTGCGCGCCAGTCCATAATCCAATAAACGGACTCATGGAAACTTCCTCGGTGTCTGTCTCGACCGCTCCGCGGCTTCGCCGCACGCTTACCCTTTGGGATTTGATCCTCTATGGCGTCATCGTTATTCAGCCGGTGGCACCCATGTCGGTATTCGGCGTCCTCAGCGACCGCGGGCGCGGCCACGTGGTTACGACGATTCTCATCGCCATGGTGGCCATGCTGTTCACTGCGTTCAGCTACGGCAAAATGGCCCGTGTATATCCGAGCGCGGGCTCGGCATTCACCTACGTGGGGCAGGAGATCAATCCCGCACTGGGATACATCACCGGCTGGAGCATGGTGATGGATTACATGTTGAACCCCATGATTTGCATCATCTGGTGCAGCCAGATTTCGCGGGACTTCGCGCACGGGACGCCGGTCGTGCAGAGCATCCCTTATTGGGGATGGGCTGTTTTCTTCGCCGCATTTTTCACCGTTCTGAACATTCAGGGTGTGAAAACCTCGGCGCGGGTAAACACCGGATTGGCGGCCGGGATGGGTGCTGTAATCGTTTTGTTCTTTCTCGCGGCGGCTCATTACATTTTTGGGCAGCCTCATGACGGTACTGCTTTCTTCACGCGACCTTTTTACGATCCTGAATTGTGGAATACCCGGGCCGTGCTTGGAGGAACATCGATCGCCGTTTTAACCTACATTGGCTTTGATGGAATTTCGACACTCTCCGAGGAGGCGGAAAATCCACGGCGCAATATTTTGCTCGCGACCGTATTGACATGTCTTGTGATTGGAATTCTCTCTGCGTTTGAGGTCTATGCGGCGCAACTGATCTGGCCGGCCACTCATCCTTTCCCGAATATCGACACGGCATTTACTTTCGTCGCCGGAAAAGCGTGGGCGCCGCTATTTGGCATCGTCGGCTTCACGCTTCTGGTGGCAAATTTCGGCTCAGGCATGGGAGCGCAACTCGGCGCGGCCCGCCTGCTTTACGGCATGGGACGCAGCAAGGCGCTGCCACAATCGTTTTTCGGCGTGGTGGATGCGAAGAAACACGTCCCCCGCAACAATGTGATTTTTGTCGGGGCAATAGCCTTGCTCGGAGCGTTCGTGGTCAGTTACGGTTTGGGCGCAGAGATGCTCAACTTCGGCGCCCTCATTGCATTCATGGGAGTGAATCTGGCGGCGTTTGTGCACTACTTCGTGCGCGATCAAAACCGGAACCTTTGGAATTTCTTTTCGCCTCTGGCGGGATTTTTCATTTGCCTGCTGCTGTGGTTGAGCCTCAGCCGGCCGGCAAAAATTGTAGGCGCGATCTGGATGGCCGTAGGAATTGCGTTTGGCGCTATCAAAACACGAGGCTTCCGCGGCAATCTGATCGACTTCGAACTGCCTCCGGAAGAAGAATAGCCTTTCGCCGACTACCGTCCCCTACTAATGTTATAGCCTGGATTCCAGTTGCCAAATTACTCAATTAAAACTTACAAGTCGTTCCTTATTGCGCGTTCCAGCCGCTGACTTCCGCCTCAGCTTTCTCCGTGCCTAGTTCGCTCGTGCGATAGGTGGCTGTCAATTCCCGCTTTTCGCCTGGCATCAAGGAAATATAGTTATCCTGCCAAACGACCGGGAGAATTTCCTCGCCGTGCATTCCTTTATCTACTTTTAGCCGCACGAAAAATGCCAGGCTCTTGCTTGGATTCTCAACCATTACGTGCGTAACAGTCTCCTCGCCTTTGCGCTCAGTGCGCTCAGAAAACTTAAGCTTCACTTTCGGCAACTGAGATAGCGCAGTGTAATCGGCAAACGATTCCGTCGGGGTCATCCACCAAGTGGATTTCGCCCAGTCGATGGTTTCGGGCTTGGTAGAGAGCCAGTAGAAATTCGAGCCGACCAGCTTGCCCGCTGAATCGCTAAGGCGCAGAACAAGAAAATAAACCGGGCTCAGTCCCTCCACGTCCGGCAAGGCGAAGACCTTCGCCGTGCTGTCTGCAGGTGCGTCGACGGAATCCTCGTGCGAAAATTTCTCCGTCATGTCGAGGTTATAGATCTTCGTCGTCAGTTTCAGGTCCTTCGCATCTTCATATTGGCTGCTCACCACCCAGACTGAGTGATCGTCGTATCCATAAATGGGGTGCAGCGATTCCATCGCTTTCTTTGCGCCGAAATATCCTCCTCCTGGGCGCAAATAGTAGTCATACAGATGCCAGATCATCGAAGGCCAGGCGTTGTTTAACATCCACTGGATGACCCCGGTAGACTGATACTTGTTGCGACTGTAGGCTTCGTACATCGCTCGCACGCCTTCGTAAGTTTGCATCTGCGACTTGGAGGCGTAATCTTCCACGCTGCCCGATTTTCCGTAGCGTTGCTCCAGCGCAGTGCTGAAGACGTTCAGAGTTTTAAATTCTCCGCCCCCGGCGTGATAGTTCCAGACATCGTCAATTGGCCAGAGGTGATCTTTGCCGACCATCGCTCGAATGCTCTCGATCGGCGGAATGGCCGGCCCCATGCTGGTTTCGGTGTTAAAGCCGTACGCGCCTCCGCAACCGCCTGGGTTGCACTGTTTGCGGTCGTTGCGCGTTTGCGGATTGTCCTCTTCCCAATAACCCGGAGCGATGTACTCATAGGGTCCGGTCATTTTTACGCCGCTGTCGCCGGTAACAGAGGTTGGCTTTCCTGTCGCGGAGGAGACGATTGGATTCGGCCAGAGCATCTGCTTTTCGATGTCGAGATACATCTGCTCAACATCGGGCGGAGGCGGGTTGTCGCTGCCATTCAACCACATCACCAGGCTGGGATGGCTTCGCAAGCGATACATCTGATCACGCAGCGATTGCTTCGCGATTTCGTAATCTTCCGGCTTCCATCGGCTCCAACGCTCCCAGAAGTCGCAGCAGCACCAGCCAGCCATCACGAGTATGCCGTCGTGGTCGGCGATGTCGAAGAACTCGTCGGTCTCGAGTTTGCCTTCGAGGCGAACGGTGTTGAGGCCCATGTCGTGCACATACTGAAACTGATCGTGCAGGCGCTGCGAGTCTTCGCGAAGCATCATGTCGGGCGTCCAGCCGCCGCCGCGAATCAGAATATTCTTGCCATTGATATGAAATGCGCGGCCGCCGACTGAGTTGAGATCGGAAGTGATTTCCCGAATGCCGAATTCAGAGTGCGACTGATCGCTGGCTTTGCCATTAACTTCAAAGGTCATCGTGAGCGGGTAAAGATTCGGTTTACCCATCTGCGCCGGCCACCATAGGCGGGGGTTTGCAAACACGAGCTGGGGATACTGTTCGGGCGTGAAGGTTACGTCTTTGGATTCGTTTGCTGCCAGCTCAACCGGCTGCTCAAATTTCACGTTGTCGATCTGCCCGGTTAACTTTCCGTTCACGGCATGGTCGGTTCCATTCTTAAGTTGTGCAGTGACCGTAAGCCGCGCGGAATCTGTAGCGGGTAAGTCCAGCTTCGATACGACGGCAGGATGGCGCACAGCGACCGGCCCACTGGCAGTCAGGTAGACCTCGCGCCAGAGCCCCATGTTTTTGTCGGGAGGGGCAGGATTCCAGTCGACGAAGGTAATGGCAAAGTCGTTCTCAGTAGGAGCAAAAACCTGTACGGCGAGGACGTTTTCCGCGCCGGGCTTCAGCGCATTGGTTACGTTTAATTCATAAGTGCGCCATGCTCCAGCGATTTGATTCGAATCGGTGATCTGCTTTCCGTTTAGCCAGACATCGGCACGATAGTTGATCCCTCTGAAATTCAGCCAGACACTCTTGCCCGAATAGGAAGCTGGCACGGCGAACTGTTTGCGATACCACCACGCGACCGCGTACGGGCTATCCGGCTGCATGGCAATATTCGAGAAATTGCCGCCGATCGGGTATGTGACGCCAGGAAATTGCCGAAGGTTCATGGCAAAAAACGGATCGGGAAGCGTCTTATCCTTGACCAGTGCAGCCACAACAGTAGTGGGAACCGTAGCGCGATGCCATCCGTTCGAGGCGAAGTTGAGACTAGAGATTACTTTTCCGTCCGCCTGAATTTTGGCGGAGGATTGCAGCATCCACGAATCTCGAAGCACGAGACGCTCTGAGCTTGCTTTTTCCGCAGAACGATTTGAGGCGCCTTGTGCGACGACGGCGACCTGACAGCCGACCACGAAGAGAATGACTATTTGGAAAAACGTCTGAACGCGCACGAGCAGTTTGGTGAAGTTCATGATGGGTGGCTGCTCCCGCAGGAATCCATGCGGAAGTCGAGCACTAGATGGATAACACGTCTATTGATACGTTTCAATAGGCGATACTGCAGGAAGCGCTCGCGGAGCCAAAATTTCGCTGCATGGGATGGGCAATCGGCCGCGTCAGCGGTGGTTTATAATACAAAATTCCGCAAATATCTCTGGAGTATCAAGAAGATGATTCGATTCCTGCAAACTGAAGGTCCAATTAAGAAAATTGTGCTCAGCGGACTCTTACTGGTCATTTGCGCCGCGATGGTAATCGTGCTTGTCCCCGGGGGTAGTCTCGGAGGCGAGCTGACAGGGACTCCCGGCAAAGGCGTGATCGCGAAGGTCGAAGGCCAGGATGTGACCGTTGAACAGGTGCGCGATGCGGCTCGCCAGATGCTGCAGCAACAGGGGGCACAGCTGGGAAAAAATGCTTCCATGCTCCTGCCATTCTTTGCACAGCGCGCCGCAGACCAATTGATCGATCGAGAGGCACTGCTCGCGGAAGCACACCGTATGGGGTTCAAAGCCACGCCCGACGAGGTGAAAGACGAGCTGCAACATGGTCGCTATGCCGAATATTTCTTCCCCGGCGGAAATTTTATCGGCCAGACCGAATACGAAGAAATGCTGCAACGGGCCAACCTTACGCCGGCGGTTTTTGAAAGCAACGTTGCCAAGGAGATTATGATCAGCAAACTGCAGGCTGTGATCACCGGCAGCGCGACCGTGAGCGACGGGGAAGTTCGACAAGAATTCAATAAGCAGAACACCAAGGTAAAGTTCGACTACGCTGTGTTGACGCAGGAAGATATAAAGAAGGGCTTACATCCGACTGCTGACGAACTGAAGGCTTTTTACGACAGCCATCAGAAGACGTATGCAAATTCGATTCCCGAAAAGCGAAAGGTGAAGTACGCGGCCATCGATACTTCGAAAGTCGAAAGCGGTGTGCAGATTACGCAGCAGGAGCTGCAAGCTTATTACGACCAGCATCGGGATCAATACCGCACTCCGGAGCAGGTGAAGGTCAGCCACATT
The DNA here is from genome assembly GCA_030041415.1 of Candidatus Sulfotelmatobacter sp. GTDB lineage: Bacteria > Acidobacteriota > Terriglobia > Terriglobales > Acidobacteriaceae > Sulfotelmatobacter. The sequence goes on along the minus strand of JASHNX010000050.1, from coordinate 30,716 downwards.
CTGATCAAGACGCCGCTTCCGGGGCCGGATGGCAAAGTGGACGAAAAAGGTGCGCAGGATGCTCAGCGCCGCGCGGAAGATTTGCTCAAGCAGCTAAAAGGGGGCGCGAATTTCGAAGAACTTGCCAAGAAATACTCGGATGATCCGGGCAGCGCAAAGCAAGGGGGATCATTGGGATGGATTGGCCGAGGGCGCACGGTCCCCGAGTTTGAGAAAGCGGCGTTTTCATTGCCTATCGGACAGATCAGCGATCTGGTAAAGAGCAGTTACGGTTTCCACATCATTCGCGTCGATGCGAAGCAGGAAGCCCACATGAAGACGCTGGACGAGGTTAAGGACCAGATCGAGCCGATTCTCAAACAGCAACAGGCGCAGCAACTGGCTCAGAAACAGGCGGATGACTTGCTGCAGCAGGCGCAGAAAGTGGGCTTGGATGCTGCCGCCTCGGCCCAGCACATTCCGGTGACGACACCGGATTTCTTCGGCCGCCAGGATGTCGTCCCGGGCATCGGCCCCGCCTCGCAGTTTACGGACGCGGTTTTTGCCGCTGAGGAAAAATCAGCGCCCGAGATGGCCCCAACTTCACAGGGCTTCGTTGTGTTTCAGTTGCTGGCGGTAAAGCCGCAATCCACGCCGACATTCGATCAGATTCGTACCAAGGTGGAAGAGGATTTCAAGAGCGAACGATCGAATGTCCTGCTTTCTCAAAAGATTCAGGAACTTTCCGACCGTGCCAAGGCGCAACATGACCTGAAAAAGGCGGCGAAGGAGTTGGGCGCAACGGTCAAGACCACCGATTTCGTCGCGCCAGATGGCCAAGTTCCCGATATCGGTTCGATGACCGGCCAGGCGTCAATTGCGTTCAGCATGAAGCCAGGAGATGTCAGCGGTCCTATCAGGAGCGGCGGCAATGGTGTGGTCATTTCTATGCTTGAAGTGCAGGCTCCAACAGAGGCCGACTACGCGGCCAAAAAAGATCAGATTCGCGACACGATTTTGCAGGGGAAGGAGCAACAGGTTTTCGAATTGTTTGTGACGAACCTCCGCGACCAGATGGAAAAGTCGGGTAAGATCAAGATCAACCAGGACGAGTTGAAGACGCTGACGCGGCCCGAAGGCGAACCTGGAATGTAGAGCGGCTGTCTTCGATCGCAGCGTTACATCGAGCGCCCCAGGGCTGATCCTTTGTACGAAGCGTTGAAAGTGTTTTTTCGAGTTACATGCCGTTTCCGCGTGCTGCCGGCATTCTGCTACATCCAACGTCGTTGCCCTCGCGCGGCGGCATCGGTGACTTTGGTCCCGCAGCGTACGCTTTTCTCGATTCACTGGCTTTAGCAAGCCAGAGTTTATGGCAGGTTCTACCGCTGGGACCGCTGGGCTATGGCAACTCTCCCTATTCCTCAATCTCTGCCTTCGCGGGTAATCCACTCCTAATTAGCCTCGAGCGTCTCGCCGATCATGGTTGGATTGACGCCGCGAAGCTCTCGCATTTGCCCACCGAGGCCGATCGCGTTGAATATGATCAGGTTTTTGCAACGAAAATGCCGGTCCTCTTCGAAGCGGCGCGCGGATTTGTTAAGACTGCATCGGGATCGGCGCGGCAGCGCTTTGCATGCTTCTGCAAAGAGAACGCACAGTGGCTCGATGATTTTGTTTTGTTCGATGCGCTTCGTTCGCGGCACAAGTTAACAAGCTGGAATCACTGGCCTCCAGAACTGGCACGCCGCGAACCCCAAGCCATTGTGCAAGCGCGAAATGAATTAGCCGAAGATCTCCAGGTCCGCTGCGCGCTGCAGTTTGCGTTCTACGAGCAATGGAATGCGTTGCGGAGATACGCTTCCGAGCGCCGGGTTCGGCTGGTCGGCGATTTGGCAATTTTCGTGAACTATGACAGCGCCGATGTCTGGGCTCGCTCCGAACTCTTCCGTCTGAATGACAAACTCGAGCCCGAAGTCGTGTCGGGCGTGCCACCGGATTTTTTCAGCGCGACCGGGCAGCGATGGGGAAATCCTCTGTACCGCTGGGACGTCATGAAACAGCGCGGTTATAAGTGGTGGATCGAGCGGTTGCAGTGGGCGACGCGGAATTGCGATTACATCCGTCTCGATCACTTTCGCGGGTTCGACCAGTTCTGGGAAATTCCGGCGGGCGACTCAACTGCGATTAATGGACGATGGGTGGATGGTCCTCGCGACGCGCTGTTTCAAAGACTGGCCGAGGCTTTGGGCGGGCTGCCATTCTTTGCCGAAGATCTTGGCTACATCACGCCGGAAGTCCACGCTCTGCGGGACAGGCTGAAAATTCCCGGTATGTCAGTAATGCAATTCGGTTTCAGCGATGAGGGCGCGCACATGTATCTGCCGCATCGCGCTGCCGGGAAAGTCATTTACACCGGAACTCACGATAACGATACAACGGTGGGCTGGTATACATCGGCTGACGATCGTGTACGCCGAAGCGCAGAAGCTTATCTCGGATGCTGCACGGATGGCATTCAGTGGGCGTTTATTCGCTCGGCCCTGAGTTCGGTGGCCGAGCTGGCTTTGATTCCCTTACAGGATGTGCTGGGTCTTGGAAGCGAGGCCCGTATGAACACACCCAGCCGTGAAGACGGCAATTGGAAGTGGCGCTTCTCGTCGGCGCAGATCACTGATGAACTATGCAGGAAACTGGCACGCCTCGTTGAGGTCACAGACCGCCTACCGCAACAAATTCCCGTTCTGCGGGAACAAGACTTCGCAGCCTGAAGAGTCTCCAAAATGTAAATGCAATGTTAAAGCGGCGGGTGAGCTTTGCGCCTCCGCGGCAATCGTGTATAGAAGGTATGGGGAGTTTACGTGCCGAGTACACCAATTATCGAAGGCCGAGCTATCGAAAAATGGTATCCGCAGCCGGATGGCACGCGCATTCAGGTTGTTGGGCTGATGGATTTTGCCATCGAAGCGGGGAAGATTGTCGCCTTGCTTGGTGCTTCGGGTTGCGGGAAATCCACCCTGCTGCGCATATTAAGTGGCTTATCGCAGCCTTCGTCAGGAGCATTATTCTGGCAGGGCAAGCCTGTGGACTCACAAGTTCCGAACGTTGCCATCGTTTTTCAGAGTTTCGCGTTGTTCCCCTGGCTCACAGTACTGGAAAATGTTGAGGCACCGTTGCAGGCGCGGGGCGTTGCGGCCATAGAACGCCGAAAGCGCGCGCTCCGTACGCTCGACACCGTTGGACTTGATGGCTTCGAAACCGCTTATCCCAAAGAGCTCTCCGGAGGCATGAAGCAACGCGTGGGTTTTGCGCGGGCGTTGGTGGTCGAACCGGAAGTTCTGTTCATGGACGAGCCGTTTTCCGCGCTCGATGTCCTCACAGCAGAGAATCTGCGGGGCGAGCTGCTGGAATTATGGCTAAATAAGAAAATGACCACCAGCGCCATTTTCATTGTCACGCACAACATCGAAGAGGCAGTCATGCTGGCCGACCGGATCGTGGTACTGGGGCGAAATCCGGCGCGAATTCGGTCAGACATCAATGTGCGCATTTCGCACCCGCGCGACCGGAAATCTGCTCGTTTTGTCGAACTCGTCGACTACATCTACAAAGTGATGACCGAGCCTGATGTCGAACATGCCCCGCCCGATCCGGAGAGCACGGGCGAAATCGCGTTGCCGCCGGGAGGTTTGAAAAAAGGCCAGGCTCCGCTACGGCTGAGCAAGTATCAGATGCTCCCGCATGCACGTGTCGGCGGAATCGCCGGCCTGCTCGAACTGCTTCACGATCGCGGGGGGAAGGAAGACCTGTTCCGGCTGAGCGAAGACCTGGTCATGGACGTAGAGGATTTGCTCCCGATCCTCGAGGCGTGTCAATTGTTGGGCTTTGCCTGGCTGCGTGAGGGCGATGTGCAACTCTCCGCGCAGGGAGCGGAATTTGCGGACGCGGATATTCAGAAACGCAAAGTGTTGTTCCGCCAAGCCGCGCTGGATCATGTGACGATCCTGAAACAGATCGACAACGTGCTGAAGCGAAAATCCGATCACTCGATCAATGATGATTTCTTTCGCGACATTCTGGATGAGCACTTCACTGAGGATGAGGTACAGCGGCAATTCGATACAGCGACGAACTGGGGCCGCTACGCCGAGATTTTCGATTATGACCGCGATAGCGGCCGCCTGACGCAAGCCGAGGCCTCAGACGTAGAGAGGCTCCAACTCGGGCCAACTCCCAGTGAAAAATCCGCCGAACCGGCGGTCGAGAAGCGCAGTTCGAACTCGAGAGAGCCTTAGCTTTACGAGCTTCGATCACGAAGACTCGATCGCGAATTCCGTTGAGGGAAATAACGGCATTTATGAAAAAAGGGATCAGCCTTCGCGGGTTCTCGGCCTATCGGTTGTGGTCACAGTTGCCGAGCATCGAAGTCTCGCGCTTGCCCGATGTGATCATGTTCGGGGCGGCGATCGCGCTTTTTTATGGAATCGTAACGGTAGGACATTCTTGGTTCGGACCGTTTACTCCATCGGTTGAGATTTCGCGCAGCATTTGGGCTCTGCCTGCATATGCGGGGTACTCGCTGCTGCGCATCACGATTGCCTACGTCCTTAGCCTGATTTTCACGCTGGTGTATGGCTATGTCGCCGCTTATAACCCGCGCGCTGAGCGCTTCATGATTCCCTTGCTCGACGTGCTGCAGTCGATTCCAGTTCTCAGTTTTCTGCCGGGCGTGATGCTCGCGATGGTCGCTCTTTTTCCGGGCCGCCAGTTGGGCTTGGAGATGGGCGCCATCCTTCTCATCTTCACCGGTCAGGTGTGGAACATGGCCTTCAGCTTTTACGCCTCGCTGAAAAGTATTCCGAGGGAGATGCGGGAAGCGGCGGCAGTTTATCGCTTCAGCTGGTGGCAACGCTTTATGCAGATGGAACTGCCGTTTTCGGCAATCGGATTGGTCTGGAACTCCATGATGTCGGTCGCTGGTGGATGGTTCGCTCTGATGGTGTGCGAAATGTTTGTCTTGGGAACGCGAGATTTTCGTCTGCCCGGCCTCGGTTCTTACCTGCAGACTGCGGCCAGCGAAGGCGATACGGTTTCGATCTTATGGGGAGTGGCCACGATGGTTCTAGTCATCGTGTTGCTCGACCAGTTTATATGGCGGCCGGTGATCGCGTGGGCAGAAAAGTTCAAAGTCGAGCAAGTGGAAAGCACCGATGTTCCGCAGTCGTGGGTGTTTAATCTTTTGCAGCATTCGGGCGGGCTGGCAAAACTTCGCGAAAGGACCTTACATCCACTGGGCGAACGCCTGTTGTTGTTTTTTAGCCGCAGAGAGAAAAGTGAAAATGATGCACGCTCTTCGCCCGCGTGGAGAAATTGGGTAGCTGGGGTGATCCTCCTGCTCGCGCTGGCTGCTATCGGGTATGGCGTAATTCGGGTGGCGATGATTCTGGGCGGCCTGCAAAGTTCGGAACTGCACCAGGTGGCAGTCGGGCTGGGTGCAACCTTCCTGCGAGTTAACCTGGCTCTGCTGATAGGCACGCTCTGGACAATTCCCGCCGGCGTAGCCATTGCATCGAATCCCAAACTGGCGCGGATTGCGCAGCCGCTTGCGCAGATTGCCGCATCGGTGCCCGCGACAGCCCTGCTTCCGGTCATCCTTCTGGTGCTGATTCAAATCGGGGGCGGGCTGGGCCTGGCTTCGATCGTAGTCTTGCTGTTGGGAACGCAGTGGTACGTGTTGTTCAACGTGATCGCCGGAGCGATGGCTATCCCAACTGACTTGAAAGAATGTTGTTCAGTATTCAGCATTCGAGGGGTTGCGCGCTGGAAAAAACTGATTCTGCCAGGGATTTTTCCTTATCTTGTGACCGGTTTGGTAACCGCTTCCGGCGGGGCTTGGAATGCCAGCATCGTCGCCGAGTATTTTCATTTCAAGGGACACACCTACACGATCACCGGACTCGGAGCGACGATCAGCCAAGCTACCGATAGCGGCGACTTTCATCTGCTGCTGGCCGCGACGATGATGATGGCGGCAACGGTAGTGACCATTAACCGCCTGGTCTGGCGCAAGCTTTATGCTCTGGCGGAGACGCGTTTCCGGCTGGAGACCTAGAGCTTTGAGTCCCTACTGAATCTACGCGCGCTGACATCTTCGATTATCAACTGGTTACTTTCGTGCTTCCTCTACTAGCAAATTTCATTAGCAATTAACTTCCCCTTCATCTACGCGCAATCTGCCTGCAGTATTCGTTTAACATGCCTGAAAACTTGAGTGCGGAAAGTGTCCAGGCGGAAGTGTTTTCCGATGTGATGCTGCCTGGCGTTCCACCGCTCGCGCAGAAGCTGCTTCCTCTGGAGAAAGTGCGCGATTTGTACCGGCGCGTGCGTCAAGCGGGGTTCGGCCTGGAAAATCTGCTTTCAGAAATGAAAGTAGATTTGCAAGTAGGCGCTGACGACCTTGATCGAATCCCCGTAAACGGACCGGTGGTTGCCGTGGCAAATCACCCATTCGGCATGCTGGATGGCGCCGTGCTCGCCGCTTTGCTGACGCGGGTACGCACCGATGTGAAAGTGCTGACGAATTTTCTGCTACGCGGGGTTCCCGAGTTGGCCCAGCATTGCATTTTTGTCGATCCGTTTCAAACGCGCGAGGGGATGAACCTCAACCGGCGCGCGCTTCGCGCGGCATTGGCTTGGCTCCGTCGTGGAGGCATGCTCGCTGTGTTTCCCTCTGGGGAAGTTTCCCACTTACAGCTTCCGCAGGGCGAAATTGCCGATCCCAAGTGGAACGATGCTGCGGCCCGGCTCATCCGCATGACGGGCGCGTCGGCGCTGCCTGTCTATTTTTGCGGGAGAAACAGCGTAAGCTTTCACCTTCTGGGGATGATTCACCCACGTCTGAGGACCGCTTTTCTTCTGCAAGAGTTCCTGCAGCAGCAGGGGCGCGCCGTGGAAGTTCGCATAGGAAGCGAGATTACGCCAGAGTCGATGGCCACGCTTCGCGACAGCCGGGAAACAATCGAATACCTGCGCTGGCGCACATATCTCCTGGCGCGGCGTAAGCGGTCGGAGGCGGCGTGGCCTGAGATCATCCGCTCGAAGATCACGGAGAGTATCCAAACCCGCGTCGCATCTGCGGAACAATCTGAATTGCTGAGCGACGAAATTGGCAGATTACCGGGTGATCGCCTTCTCGCTGAATCCGGCGAACTTGCCGCCTATTTTGCGAGAGCAATGGAGATTCCACTGCTCATGAGAGAGCTGGGAAGGCTGCGTGAATTGACATTTCGGCTCGCAGGAGAGGGTACAGGAAAAGCGCGGGACCTTGACCGTTTCGATGATTACTATTTGCAGATACTGCTCTGGAACAGAGGCAAACAAGAGCTGGTCGGCGCTTACCGGGCTGGAAACACCGCAGAGATCATCAGACAGCACGGTATCTCCGGCCTCTATTCCAATACCCTCTTTCGTTATGACGCGCAGCTTTTCGAAAAAATTGGCCCGTCCCTCGAGCTGGGGCGTTCTTTCGTACGAGCAGAATGTCAGCGGCAGTTTGCTCCCTTGCTTTTGCTGTGGAAGGGAATTGCGCACCTCGTAGCTAAGCACAGTCGTACTCCGGTGCTCTTCGGCGCGGTCAGCATCAGCAACGATTACAGCAAGACGTCGCGTGAAATGATCTACCGCTTTTTTGAGACGCACTCCGAAAACAATGAGCTAGCAAAGCTGATCGTACCGCGGCGGCCATTTCGTCCGGCGATGCTTCGTCCGTGGGACTGCCGGGCGATGTGCCGGGCACTGCACGATATCGATAGTCTTTCGCAGCCGGTGATCGACGTTGAACCGGACAAGAAGGGATTGCCAATTCTGCTCCGTCAATATGCCAAAGTCGGAGGCAAACTGCTCGCCTTCAATGTGGATCGCAAATTCGGCAATGTCCTTGACGGTCTGATGATGGTTGATCTCAGAAAAACCGAGCCCGCTTTGCTGGAACGTTTTATGGGGCGGGAGTGCGCAATGCGATTCCGGCAAGCGCAAGGAATGTAGACGACGGTAAACTCTCGAAAATCGGGTCGGCTTTATGGCTTCGTGCTTGTGATTATGCTGCGCCGACTGGTTCGATCGCATCGGGAATAGAGGGCCGGATCGTCAGCCAGTCCGTGCGCACCCGCTCCCACTCCTGAATGAGCATTCCATTCGCTTCGAAGAAGTTGCGAATGCGCGCGCGCTCCCATCCCGCAATCTCCTCCAGAATCGGCGCCAGCACAGCGACTGCGCTCGTACTAAGTACGGTGCGCTTGGCGATCTGTGAAACGTGGGGCGATTCAGAGACTGCGATGGTCAAGCCGTCGCGCGCGTTCAACTGCAACATCACGTGAATATCGGAACTGCCATCGCCCGAGTAAATCACGTGGTCGGGTCCGATCACATGCTCAGCCAGCAACTGGTTGAGAACGGCAACTTTGCCATAGCCCGCAGTCGCGCGAACGATCGTGTCGATTTCTCCTGACGGCTTGTATCGAAACTCGGTGCCGAAAATGTGATTTTGCGGGACAATTCCTTCCAGTGCCGAGTGAATGACCTCAACCGGCGCGGCAGAAAGAACGTAGAAATCGAAGAAGTGTCCGTCGATGCCGGTCGCAAGAATCTGGTAAAGCAGCTTGATGTCTCCCTTCAGGCGAATACGCCTGCCGACTTCGTAAAGATGTTCTTTGCGCACCTTGGCCGTGAATTCGGGGTCGTGCAATAACAAGTACGCGAGTTCTGCTCCCTGCTGGACGAGGTTAATCTTCGCCATACCTTTGGCTTTGCGTTCAAACTCATCCACCGGAATTCCAACCAATTCCGCGAGCACGTAACCGGAATCGTTGAAGGTGAGAGTCTGATCGAAGTCGCTGGCGAAGATGTAGCGCTTTATCGGGTTATCTGCCATGGTGATTGGATTCCCGCTCCTTTGAGAGGCGCCATTAAAAGATTTGATCGGGATTATAGACTTTGCCGGTTAAAGCGGAGTCAACAAATTCGCTCACAACATTGCAATCCGGAAGTCACTCGTTGGCGTTGAACACAATGAGTTTCTCCCATTCATCCTGCGTGCCTTTACTAAATTCTCTGACACGTACAGAATAGAAGGTCGGCTCTGCCGCTTTCTTTCACGCGGGAAGCGGAGGTGAGCCTGCAGATCCGTATGACAGGAGCCTTCATGCCAGCATCTGGTGAGTTAATCCGTTCAATGAACTATGTGGAAGATATTACGGCCACGCTGCGCCGGATTGGAGTTTCGATTCCGGCGATGAGCGCGGATGAGCGCAAGCGCCTGGCTGAGGCCCTGCGCGCGGCAAGTGGGGCAATCAACGGAGCGATTGCAGATTTGGAAAAGGCGGGCCACTAGTGGCGGAGATCAAGAGCATTGCGGTAATCGGCGCCGGAATCATGGGGCGCGGAATCGCGCATGCGGCGGCATTAGGTGGTTATCGAACGATTCTTGAAGACCTCCTGCCCACGGCTCTCCGGCGGGCAGAAACCGAGATTCGAGTGAATCTCGACAAGGCGGTTGAGTTAGGAAAGGTCGAATCCTCCGCCGCCGACGCGGCTTTCAAGAGATTGGAGTACGCGGGCTCGGTGGAAGAAGCTGCACGTGAAGCGGATCTCGTGATCGAAGCGGTGCCGGAGGAGATGGAATCGAAGATTGAAATCTTCACTCTGCTCGATAAGATCTGCCGTCCGACGACGATTCTAGCTTCGAATACTTCTTCGTTGAGCGTTACTGAGATTGCCAGCGTGACCTATCGTGCGAAGAAGTGTCTGGGCATGCATTTCTTCAATCCCGTGCACAAGATGAAGCTGCTCGAAGTGGTGCGCGCACTAGAGACGGACAAAGACACGCTGGCTACGGCGGTCGAAGTCGGCGGGCGCATGGGCAAGGAAGTTGTGGTGATTAAGGAGTCGCCGGGCTTCATCACCAGCCGCATCAACGCCATGATCGGCAATGAAGCCTTTTATATGCTGCAGGAAGGAATTGCCTCGGCGGGGGATATCGATAAGGCTCTAAAACTGGGATTGAATCATCCCATGGGGCCGTTCGAGTTGGTCGATCTAGTTGGGCTCGATACGCGGCTGAATATTCTGGAGTATCTGCATAAGTCGCTGGGAGAGAAATTTCGGCCCGCCCCGCTATTGGTGCAATATGTAAGAGCGGGACGGCTGGGAAGAAAGTCGGGTAGGGGAGTTTATGAATATCCTGAGAGCGCAGGCGAAACGGTGAAAGCAAAGTTTTCCCGCCCTGAAGCAATTCCAGCCGGCAAATCTTGAGAATGTCTGAGTCACCTCTGGCTTGCCCCAAAGCCGAGACCAGTTAAGGATTCAAATTCTTCCTGCGTGAGGCCCTTGTAGCCGGCGAGCACTTGGAAGCTCTCGCCCATGCCGGCGGGTGTAATCAGATGCTTGAGTTGCAGAGCAACCTTCGCTTGTTCCTGTGGCAGAAGGCAGTTTTCAAAGGCGTCGCCAAGCTGGTTGGCTTCGCCGATTCCCATAAGAAACTGCGATTGCGTGATCAGCTTGTGGGTTTGCAGCGTATGTTTCTCGCAAACAGCGGTGAGTGCGCTGAAGTTCACATCGGCGGTGATGTCCTGTTCCCCAGGCGCTTGATAAGGGTTGCTGTTAATCGAATGGCGGCGGATCGCCTTCAGAGTACCGCGATGACGGCCGGCAAGTTGCTCTTCGCGCGTATAGCCGTAATCGATGACGATGAGAAATCCACGTTCGATGTGTTCGGCGATGCGATCCATGATTTCTTGTGCCGCGAGGCAAACCTCCAGTCGCTCGCTATCTTCTGGATGAACTGAGTAGCGGTCGAGATATTCCAACTCCTCGGGCGACGGTCTTGCCCAGGTTTCAACAAGGCGGCCGTTTTCGAGATCGATGCGCAGCGAGCCTTTTTCGCTAAGAATCTCGACTGGCAAAGCATCGAAGAATTCGTTAGCGAAAACAATGACATTAGAGATCGGTTCATCGGTGCGGTAACGCTCGAGCAGGTGAGCGTGGCCGCATTCAATGTGGCGAGCCAACTTAGCTTCGATTCGTTGACGCAATGCGGGCGAGCGTTCAACCAGCACATAGTGCAATGCTCGGGAAAAATCCGGGAATTTCTTTTCCGACCAATCCAGAACATCTTGTGCAAAAAGGCCTCGGCCGGGGCCGAATTCTATCAGATTGATGTCTGCGGGCGAGCCCAGTACCCGCCACATTTCCTCAAACTGCCGTGCCAGCAGTCGCCCGAATACGGCATGCACGTCACTCGAGGTGTAGAAATCTCCGGTCCTGCCGAACTGTTCGGTATTGCGCGAGTAATAGCCGGCGTCCCGATCATATAAACAGAGTTCCATGTAGCGCGAGAATCGAATCGCGCCGCGCTCGCGGATTTCTTGCTCGATCCGGTCTCGCAGCGACTTTTCACCCAGCGGATTCACTGTTCTTTGAGGTGGCGCTCCTCTTGGCTCCGAAGCGCGCGATCCTGCGGCGTGCGGATGAACATCTCAACAAAGTAGTCGTGGAGAGCGTCATAGAGCTGGCGCTGGAAGGTCCATTCGAACTGCGGATGGTCGAGATCGCGGGGATGCAGATCGAAGTAGTAGGTGTGAACGGGAATCGATTTATCTTTGAACTGGATAATAACTTCGACGCCATCGCCTTTGGCACGCGCAGAGAAGTCCAGGAGTGGATGCTCATACAGCCTTAATTGATCGAGCACTCGATCGAGGCGAGCGGCTTTGGTTTCCGGCACCAAAGAATTGTAGAACAGAAGCCGCCCAATGAGGATGAACGATCGGCAATGCAGGCGTGTGCGACTTGAAAATCGATCCGTTACTCGTAACGCAGCGCTTCGATGGGATCGAGGCGCGCTGCTTTGATCGCCGGCAACATGCCGCTGACAATCCCGACGAAACTGAGAATCGCCGTCGACCAAATCAACGTGGCAGTATTGATGTACAAGTGAATGTCGCCTTCGCTGGCGTCCTCAATGAAGGCGCTCCACAAGGTAAGTGATCCAACCGACCACGAAACGAGATACGCCAGCAACACGCCCAACAGCCCGCCTAACGCGGTGATTGCCAGAGCCTCGGCAAGAAATTGAAACAGAATATGCCAGCCGTGAGCGCCCAGAGCCTTCTCGATCCCGATTTCGCGCGTACGCTGCGTAACCGAAACCAGCATGATGTTCATTAGCCCGACCCCGCCTATCCCAAGCGTGAGTAAGCCGATGAACCCAAGCAAAATCTTGATGCCCACCGTAATCACAGTCAGGTCGGCAAGATCTTTCACAGCGTCGAAAACGAAAATCGCCCGGTCATCTTTGGGGTCGAATCCATGATGAAACGCCATGGAATCGCGTACTGCCGCAGCGCACTTGGCGTGGTCGCCTTCGTAGTCCATGAAAATGCCATCAAGGTAGTAAGAATTTTTCAGGTCGCTCATCGCGCTGTATGGGACATAGACAAGCGAGTTCATGTCTTCATCGCCATTAGAGATCGTATGGCGCAGAATAGCGATCACTTTGTATGAGATGCCGTCGATGCGAATGCTCTCGCCAATCGCATTCTGACCGGAGAAAAGTTTTTTCTTGACCGTCGAGCCAATGACCGCCACGCGTGAATGCGTGTAATCATCCTGCTCGCCGAAAAATGCTCCTTCGCCGACTTCGAGCGCACGAATCTTCTCGTAGCTGGAATAAATGCCGTGCACGTTATAGCTGCCGCTGCGCGTACCGAAAGAAACCAGGCTTTGCTTATCGACCTCCGGAGAAATACGTGTAAGCATGGGGACTTCGGCGCGTAGGTAGTCGAGGTCGTCGCGGGTTAGCCGAATCTGGGTTCCAGCCTTTGTCCCGCCAGCTTGGAGAGAGGTGTGCCCCGGAAAAATGCCAATCAGATTTCCCCCGAAGGTTCGGAAGGCGATCATCAGTGCATCCTGGAAGCCGGTTCCGTAGGCGAGCAGCAAAACCACCGTCGCAATGCCCCACGCCATCCCCAGCATGGTCAGAATGGACCGCCGGCGGTTGTGCTTCAACGCTCCAAAGGCCTGTTTGCCAAGATCGCCGAACATAATTGCTCCAAACCTTGATTATTCTTGCCGCAGCGCTTCCACGGGGGGTAGCAGTGCAGCTTTGCGAGCGGGATAAAGTCCCGCCACAATACCCGCCATCGATAAAGAAAGAATTGCGATGATCGCCGATGCCGGAACGATGCGCGGCGTGTCAAATCCTTCCGGCGAAGGCAGCTGAGCCAGCAACGTGACAAACGCAGTGCAGATCGCAAGCCCTATGCCCCCGCTGAACGCCGTGAGAAATGCTCCTTCGATGAAAAACTGCGTCATGATGTTGCGGTGGGTAGCGCCCAACGCTTTCCGGAGACCGATCTCCCTAGTTCGCTCGGTCACCGATACCAGCATGATATTGATCACTCCAATGGCGCCAAGCGCGAGGGTGACAACTCCGACCACACCCAGAAACCAATCCATGGCGTCAAAAATCTTGGCCACGCGAATCGAGCTATCGATCGTGTCCCAGTCGTTGAAAGCGTCTTCAATGTGAGGATCAAACCCGTGGTGGCGTGCGATGATGGCGTGAACTTCATTCATGGCTTCAACGTGCAACTCTTTCTTGATTGGTCGGTAATTGAGAAACGAAATGGCATTCTCCGAGTTTTTGGCGGTTAGCGGAAAAAGATTGCGCATCGTGTCGAAAGGTATGAAGATGCGATGGTTGGTGCCATTTTCACCGTCTTTACCGATTTTTGGGATGACGCCAATGACACGGAAATCCATGTCGTTCAGCAGGATGGTGCTGCCGACAGCGGCTTCGCCCGGGAACATGTTCTTGAGCAATTCCCATCCCACGACTGCAACGCGGCGGCGCTGCAGATTGTCTTCGGCATTGAACCAGCGCCCCGGAGAAATCGGGGTGTTGCGAATCTGGTTGTATTCCGGGGCCACGCCAAACACCTGGCCGCTGGTAGAACCGTAGTCGCTGACCGCGCGAATATCATCGCGCTCGAGTACTGGGGAAACCGCGCGCAGAAATTTGGCTTGATCGCGAATCGCGAAGTAATCGCCGTAGGTGATGTAGTAGGGTTGCCCGGACTGGTAGCTCCCGGCCACGGCGGGGATGCGGCCGGGAAATACGAACATTATGTCTTGGCCAAGTTGGGCGAGGTTTTTGTCCTGGCCGCTGCGAAACCCTTCACCAAGACCCACGAGAAGCAGCAGGGAGCCGACGCCCCAGGCGATGCCAAACATCGTCAGGAACGAACGCAGTTTGTGCGCCCACAGGGTGGCCAGCGACTGCCGGATGATGTCGATGAACATTCGCATAATTACACCCCACACTTCGGAGTGGAGGCCCGGGAGCGATCAGGCGAGGGGTCTCAAGCCCGCCTGATCGCTATTGCAATGCATCTGCTGGTTGGTACGCAGGCGGGTTATGCGAAGTTCCCGTCTAGCGTTGGTTATTTAGACCGTGGGACGGCTGGAAAGGTTATCTACCGTTGAAAACTTTGGGCGGTTGAGGCAAGTCCGGGGATGACCTTGGTGTTGTCACCGGCTATCGCAGAGTGACGAGCGTAACTGTTTTCGTACGATTTCGTAGGAAGGTCATAATCAGCAAGAGAGCAAGATATGCCGCTGCTTTCCGAACAAACCGGCTATTCCATCCGGATTTTTCCGGAATAATAGACATGACAGAAGTCCAATGGGATGCCATTTTTCGCTCGCTAGAAGAAGCTGCTCCGGTGGGTGGGCGTTTAGCGGTCTGGGCGATTGATTATCAGAATGTGCCAAATCAGAATTCGAAGTAACCCTCCGCTTGGGATGTGCGAGAGCGTCCTTCGGTTCCGGTCGCAGGCAGGAGCCCGACTACTCCGTTTAAACTTTCCCAGGCAGCGCGATTCAGAGCGGGATCGCCTGCAACCAGGTCGCGGATCATATCCCACGCCGCGACATTAAGAGCGCCCTCGGGTGCCGGACCCATTGCCAATGAGACCGAGCACTGCGGGCAAAATGAAATGCGATGAGCGGTCGACTTCTGCCGCGGCTTGACTCCCACGGTTTGGGCAAACATGTAGAGTGCAACCGATTTCTGTCCCGGCTCGATTGCCCGGCCACAGCGAAGGCAATGCATGGTTTCCAAACATTTCTCCCGAAAAAACGGCGCAGATCAAACATGAATACTGTCGTCTCCGGCTCGCCACGCGCAAGTATGTAAGAGGATTCCCATACAACCGAGAAGATCAGTTTCAACCGCCGGAACCAAGCTGTGCTCTAGGCATTTGCGAAGAATTTCGTGCACGCTATTGAAATGCGTGCAGACGTAAAGCTCCGCCGGTCACTCGTAAACATTGCTCCTAAGCACATTAGAAACGATCGCAATGCATCCGAGTTCGTCCGTCTTTCGGATCTTAGGGAACTCTCTGAATGTCAGCAGACGGCGGCGGTATGCTATCGCATTCGGGGAACAGAGATCGAATTCCTGCTGGTACGGACTCGCGGGAGCAGACGCTGGACCTTTCCAAAAGGCAGCACGGAACCAGGCTTGACACCCGCGCAAGCAGCGGCATTGGAGGCTTTTGAAGAGGCCGGGGTGCACGGCAGAATCGAACAATCTTCGTTCGCTCACTACATTTCTCGAAAGCGCGGAAAATCGAAACGCAGGTTGCTCGTGAAGGAAACTACAGTCAACGCACATCTATGCGAAGTGCTGCGCCTTTCCAAACCCAAGGAAGCAGGTCGTGATCGAACCTGGTTTTCTCCTCAGGAAGCGAAAAAGCGTTTGCGAAAGGGCCGGGACAACGGCAGCGCGATCGAGTTTGCGCGCACGGTTGAAAAAGCAGTTTTGCGCGTAGAAAGGCTGCAGAAAGAGCAGAATGCGCTGCCTGGTCGGACGAACGAAAACCTCGGACTGAGAACTTTCCCGGTTTCCTTGTTCGACCGTGATTCGCTGCGAAAAGACGCGCTGCGAAAGGTAGAGTTTGAGCCTAGTCCGCAGATCCACGACTGGACGCGAGTACGGCTACTACCGAACAGTGTCCAGAGGTTGGATACGTCCCGGCGGTCTTCTTCTCTGACCGGCGATCAGCCGCGGAAACTCCTGCTGGGAGAAGTTTTGCCATTCAACGCGGCGCCAGCCACGAATCTGCATTCGCAGCGCACACGCAAGCAAGTCAGCGGAAAACGATAAACGCGAGACCAAAAAGGCTGCTTTATTGTTCTTGGCTCTTGGGGCGCTCGAATGGTTTTTGCAGATATTTGCGAGCTTCTTCGAGAGCTCCAAAAGTGTCATCGTTCGTCTGAATCGCTTGCCGGTATTCGTTGATGGCGCGTTCGCGCTGTCCGGTGATATCGAAAATCTTACCCAGTTGGATGTGGCTCCAGACTTCAGTCCAGTGTGGATCTCCATCGCCATTGATGGATGAGCGATAGGAGTTTGCCGAGGCCTGATAGTTTCGCTGCAGGAAAAAAATCTCCGCCACGCGATAGTGCGCCAGCGAACTGTTCTTGTTGAGATCGAGAGCCTTATTGAACTGCTCGAGCGCGCCGGAAAGGTCTCCCTGCTGCTGCAGAGCCTGGCCGCGCAGGATGGAAGATCGGAGGCGGATATCAGAAGAATTCGTGAGCACGTGGTGATCCGGATCAAGCTCGATACGGCGCGGGCGTCCGAATGTTTCCACGCTAAAAGCTGAGTTGGTACCAACCACTTCGATCTTTTTGTTTTCAGTTTGTCCGTCGGTCTGAATACGCAAATCCACCGGCATGCGGAACAGGTCGAGATCCTGCGCAATCTCTCCGGTTACTCGGAAGCCGGCAGGCTTGGCTCCCGTGCTGGTTTCCTTGGGTACATTGCCGAGGCGATAAACAGTGTACTTGAGTTTGAACTCAGGGGCACCCGTGGAGTCGAGCCATTGTGAAAAAAACCAGGTAAGTTGATCGCCATAATATTTCTCGGCGATCGAGCGGAAATCATCCATGGTCGCAGACTTGCTTTGGTAGGTCTCGGCGAACTCGCGCATGGTCTTGAGGAATTTGTCTTCGCCCATTACCCAGCGCAACATGTGCAGGATCATTCCGCCTTTGTCGGTAACCAGCGACTGAAATTCGGTCGAGAAAGGGTCGAGTTTGCTGGCGCTGGAAAGCGGAACCGTGTCGTACGCCAGCGCTCCGACGGACATGTCCTTGACAACTTCCTCCAGGCCAGCGGGTCCGGCGGCATTTTCCACGTACATGGCCTCGGAGTAGCGCGAAAATCCATCCACTAGCCACCAATCGTCTTTTGAGGCCGGGCTCACCGACGTGCCCCACCATTGATGCGCAATAGCATTCGCAAGCAGGCGGTAATTGACCTTTTGCGTGATCGAAGGTCCGGCAATCGCAGCAATTTCCGGAGCCCAGGCATAAGGCACGGTGTCCGCCGGCAGTTCCACTACATTCAACCTCTGTGAGAGTGGAGCGCCATACAGCGTAATGAAGTACGTGAATTCCTGAACTGCAGTATTCGTGTATTCGGGAGCAAGCCCCTGATGTGTAGGCTTGAAGAGAACGTGCAAATCCATGCCGGCTTCGTCGCTTTTGTATTCCTGAAAAACTCCAGCGATGATCGTCCCGGGAAAGCTAGACTTCGCATAGTCGAAGGTAAATGTCTTCGTCGCGAGCCCATTGGTATTCGGTTTATTTGAGGGCGGATTTTCGGTGACCGTCGATTTGCCACTTCCGATGACCATCATATGAGCGGGCACCGTGATGCTGATGTTTGCTGAAAAGCGATTCAGACCGTAACCGCTCACCGGGAACCATCGACCAGCATAGAGCAGGTAACTGGTGTCGTCTCCGATGTAGGCGAGTTTGAGGCCGGGAACGGGACTGTCGTCCGCGGTCTCCAGCGTACCTTCGTATTCAAAGGTGAGCGACGTGGAAGCGTCTTTGGCAAGCCCGTTGGGCAATGCCACGCGTACCGTTGAATCCTGCGTCACGCGCTCGGCTGATAATGGCTGGCCATTGTCATCGAGAACGCGGGTCACGCGCAGATCGTTGTGCAGTTCAAAAATCGCGACGTTCAGATCCTGAAGCGCGGTGAATTTGACTTTAGCCTTCGCAGAAATCTGGTGAAGATGAGGCGTCAGTTCCGCTTCGATCTGATAGTCGTTAACTCTCAAGTGGGCTTTCTCGACGGCCCAGGATGGAATCGAAAATACCGCCAAGATCAAGCAGGCAAAAGAGATCGCGAGAACGCTGGGAAGGCGCCGGGGATCGATCTGCATTAAGGAGAGTCTCCAGCAAAACAGCGTGACTGCAAGCTATGATGAAGATTCTCCCCTAAAAGATGTGCGAGCACAAGCTTAGCGGTCCTAATTCAACGCTTTTTCGCCGTGTCCATCGCGCAAGAAGAAAAAGATGATCTCGGCCGCACGATCGGCCGCATGCGGCGCCAGTGCACGATCTTTCCCATCCGGAGCGTTGAGTTTGTTTCTCACCGAGGTGAGGCCCTCGACCATGCGGGTGCGCGCCGAACCCTCCGGCAGAATTTGCTGCAGATGTGCCACTACATTCACAGCGGTAAAGTCGCGCTGCACAAGTTCGGGCACGACCTGCTCTCCAACAATCAGGTTGACCATCGCAAAGTATGGAACCTTGATTCTGGGCTTGCCGAGAAAATAGGTAAGAGACGAGACGCGGTAAACCATCACGAATGGCGTGCCCATCATCGCCGCTTCGACCGTCGCTGTGCCGCTCGCGATAATGCCGGCACGCGAGTGCGCGAGCGCGGGCAAAGACTCCGGGACAAGTGTGATCGGTGGTCCACCTGCATGCGTTTGCTCGATCAAATTCCGCAGGGTTTCCCGGTCCAGCGTAGGCGCTACTGGCAGAAGATATTCGTGGCCGCTGCCGAGCTGACACACCGACTCTAAAATAGTCGGCAGGTTCATTCTCACTTCTTTTAGGCGGCTGCCCGGCATCAGTGTGATCCAGTACCTCGTCGCGTCGAGGTCGAACTGCCGAGCGTAGTCACTGCGGCTGATGGTAGGCTGCGGCAAGTCGGCGAGCGGATGACCCACGAAGGTCGCGTCCACTCCGTGATCGCGATAGAACTTTTCTTCGAACGGGAAAATGACCAGCTCTTGGTCGACGTATTTGCGCAGAAGGCGGACTCTTCCCTGTCGCCACGCCCAGAACTGCGGTGCAACGTAATAGACGACAGGAATGCCGCGCTTCTTCATCTCTCGCGCGACGCGCCAATTAAACGCAGGCGAGTCGATGACGACGGCCAGGTCAGGTTTGCGCTGGTCAGCTTCAGCGATCAGCTTGTGAAAGAGGCTGTAGATTTTCGGTAGATGACTGAGGATCTCCGTGATGCCGACGACGGAGAGGTCTCTTGCGTCAACGACAGTGTCGCATCCGGCGGCCCGCATGCGCTCGCCACCGACACCAAAGAACTCAAGAGATGGTTCGCGCCGGCGCAGCGCTTCGATAAGCTGAGCGCCATACATTTCTCCGGAGGCTTCGCCGGCTGAGATGAGGATTCGCAAGGGAGCATTGTAAAGCTAGTCGTCAGCGCGAGCGGTGACTTCTGGCCGAGCCGAGCCGAAATCATCCGGGGAAGAGAGCTTGTCTTCGGCCTGCCCAAGGTGTGCCCGCTCTACGTCGATCTCCTGATCCTTGTACTGCAGCTGATAGAGCTTGTAATAAATCCCGTGTTGGGCCAGCAGTTGCTGGTGCGTACCCATTTCGCGAAGCTGACTCTTGTGCATCACGATGATCTTGTCGGCTCGTTGTACGGTCGAGAGGCGGTGGGCGATGATCAACGATGTTCGTCCTTCAACCATATGGCTGAGAGCGTCGCGCACGCGGAATTCGGTTTCGGTATCCACGCTGGAGGTCGCTTCGTCGAGAATGAGGATTTTCGGTTCGTGCGCCAGCGCGCGCGCAAACGAAATTAATTGCTTCTGGCCGGTTGAAAGGGTCGAGCCGCGCTCGCGTACTTCCTCTTCGAAAGCTTTCGGCTGCGTTCGCACGAAATCGGCTAGGTTCACATCTTCTGCGGCCTGTTCGACATCTTCGTCCCGGATGCGCTCAGTGCCCAGGCGGATATTTCCGCCGATCGTGCCACTAAACAGGAATGGGTCCTGCAGCACTACGCCGAAGCGGCTGCGCAAATCGGCGAGATCCATGTCTCTGATGTCAACCCCGTCGATCTTTACCGCGCCTTTTTGCACATCGTAGAAGCGCAAGAGAAGAGAAATCAGCGTGGTTTTGCCTGCGCCGGTGTGGCCGACGATCGCGACGGTTTCTCCCGGTTCGATCACAAAGCTCACATCACGCAGCACCCAATCCGGCTCAACCAGAGTTTGTTCCGAAGCGGAAGACAGAGCGGTCATCGTTGCGCCATCTTGCGAATTTTCCACTGGAGTCTCGCGATAGGCGAACCACACATGATCAAATTCGATGCGGCCTGGTCCTTCGACGCGGTTGGTTACGGCAGGCGAAACCACCTGCGGTGGGGTGTCGAGCAGTTTGAATATTCGCTCGCTTGCCGCCATTGCCGCTTGCAGAATGTTGTACTTCTCGCTGAAGTCTTGAATCGGCCGGAAGAAGCGTTGCGCGTACTGTATGAATGACACAAGAACACCAAGTGTGGTAAATGCCGTGACGACACGAATTGCAAAGTGAGGCCGATAGGTTATTTCAAGCGTGCGAACAGAAATGGCGTGCATCACATCGCCGCCGCCGAACCAGATTACGCTCGCAATCGCGATCGCCGAGAGAACCTCAACCACGGGATAGTAAATTGAGTACGCCAGAATCGCATCCTTATAGGCGTCCATGTGCACGCGGTTGATCTCGACAAATTGTTTATACGCCTTGCGCTCGCGATTGAAGAGCTGCAACACGACCATGCCGCTGATGTGCTCTTGCAAGTAGGCATTGATCCGGGCAATCGCCACGCGGATACGGCGATAGGAGTCGCGGACCTTGTCGCGAAAAACCTTGGTAGCGACGACGATGAAAGGAAGCACAGCAAACGTGATCAACGCCAGCTTCCAGTTTATGCACAACATGACCCCAAGAATGCCGACCAGCACAAATAGATCTTCAAAAATAGAAACCACGCCCGACGTGAACATTTCGTTCAAAGCGTCGACATCGGTTGTGACGCGTGTGACGAGACGGCCGACGGGGTTCTTGTCGAAGAATGCAACGTGCAGGCGCTGCAGATGCCGAAAAATCTGGCTGCGAAGATCGAACATCACCTTTTGGCCTGTCCACTGCATGTAGTAGGTCTGCAGAAACTCAAGCAAGAACGTCATCACCAGTAGCCCGAGATAGACCGCTGCGATCTGCGCGATGCCTGTCATTGGCCGAGGGCTGAGCCAGCTCCAAATGCCCGAAGCCGAGCCGGAAGCCGCGCCTCTCGCCGGAGCCAGATAGCGGTCGATCGCAACCTTCGTGAGATACGGCCCCAGCACGTCGGCAAACGACTTGAGCAAAATCGAAACCAGGGCAATTGCGACCTGCCATCGATAAGGATGCAGATATTTCAGCAGGCGAGCCATCAGCCGGCTGTCATACGCTTTTCCTAATATTTCTTCTTCTTGAGCCATCGCAACCAGCGGCGACAAACCGGACGCCGAGACGCTAACAGGTTAACTCATATAGATGACCGCCGCCGCTGCAAGATGAAAAGGTTTGCCGCTGACAATGGGATAATAGGAAAGCGTGGCTCTCGGCATATATATCTCCATCCCGTTCTGCCGCACGAAGTGCAGCTATTGCAACTTCGCGTCAGACGTATTTTCGCCGGGAAAGTTTGAGAGCTATGTGAATCGGATTTGGGAGGATATTGCAAGCGTTCGCCGAACGGCCGAAACGATGGGCGGCAAGATGGAAACTGAAGTCGACTCCATCTATCTGGGTGGCGGAACGCCCACGATTTTGGCGCCGGCCCAACTGGAGCGCATCTTTGCCGCTGTACGAGACGAATTCGACGTAATTCCTGAGGCAGAAATCACCGTCGAATGCGCCCCGGGAACGTTGATGGAAGCATCGATCGACTGCCTTCTGAAGTGCGGAGTCAACAGAGTGAGCCTGGGCGTGCAATCGTTTGTCGATGAGGAAGCAGCAGCGGTTGGGCGGCGGCACAAACGCATGACGGTGCTGCGTGACCTAGAGCAGCTGCGTTCGGTCGGTATTGCGAACATCAATATCGATCTCATCGCCGGACTGCCGCACCAGACGCCGGAAAGCTGGCGTTTTTCCCTGAACGAACTAATCGCCACCGGGACTCTACATGCAAGCATCTACATGCTGGAGGTCGATGAAGATTCGCGGCTGGGGCGCGAGCTGCTCGCCGGTGGCACGCGCTACCACGCTCACTTCGTTCCAGATGATGAAGCCGTCGCCGATTTTTATCTTCAAGCCTGTGAGCAGTTGGAATCGGCGGGAATTGCACAGTATGAGATTTCGAACTTTGCCCGCAAGGGCTTCGAATCGCTTCACAATTTGAAATACTGGGCGCGGCAGCCCTATTTGGGGTTCGGCGTAGACGCGCACTCGATGCTGTTGTCTTCCGGTGCCGGCATCGACGCCATTCGCTTCTCTACCCCGGATTCGCTGGAAAAATACATCGCTGGGGAAGGGCTGAACCGCACGGCAGTTTCAAGGTCCGAAAGCCTGGAAGAAAGCTTTTTTCTCGGTCTGCGGCTGAATCGGGGTATTGACCTGGAGAAGCTCGCGGAGACGTTTGGCGATGACGCCATCGCCGCGGCTCATCAAACAATCGGGGAACTCGTCAACGGTGGCCTGATCCAGCAGCAGAAAAATTCTGTTCGCCTGACCTCACGTGGCCGGTTGCTCTCGAACGAGGTATTTCAGCGGTTCCTTTCCTCACAGGAAGTTATTCATTAGTTTTCTCTGCCTCATTTGCCCTGCCGCTGATGCTGGCTCTCGATAGACTCAGGAATCCTTCCCTCGCAAACCATACGGTCGGTCAGCGCGTGCGTATTCTAGCCGCGAAACCCGGTAATGATGCGGGTTTCATCGACCTCCGCGTTTCCTTCCCAACGTAACTTTCCGCTCCGTAATCGCTATGTTCTAATCAGAATCGGTGGGGCCGGATGGAGGGTTCTTGGATTTCCAACTGAGCGACGAGCAACAACAGCTGAAGAAAAGCGTGCGTGAATTTGCCGAGCGCGAGATTGCTCCCAATGTCATGAAGTGGGATGAAGCTGGTGAGTTTCCTCTGGTGACAGTCAAGGAACTCGGCAAGCTTGGACTGCTGGGAACAGTTTTTCCCGCCGAGTATGGCGGCGCGGGCATGGGCTATGTGGACTATGTTCTCGCGATCGAAGAACTGTCTCGCGTCGATGGGTCGGTCGGTATCATTGTTGCTGCACACACTTCGCTTTGCTCGAATCACATTTTTCTTTCCGGCACGGAACAACAAAAAAAGAAGTATGTCAGCAAGCTCGCTACCGGCGAATTCATCGGCGCGTGGGGATTGACCGAACCCTCCTCGGGTTCGGATGCAGGCAGCGCTCGCATGACCGCAAAGCGCCGCGGCAACACCTGGATTCTGAACGGAACAAAAACTTTCTGCACAAACGGCCATTACGCCGACGCGCTTGTGGTAATTGCGGTTACAGACCGTGCAGCCAATACCCACGGCCTTTCCGCGTTCATCGTCGACAAAGATACAAAAGGATTTCGTCCCGGCAAAAAAGAAAACAAGCTCGGACTGCGCGCCAGTGATACCGCAGAATTGATTTTTGAAGACTGCGCAATTCCCGCCGAAAATCTTCTGGGCAAAGAAGGCGACGGATTCATCGACGCCATGCGTGTGCTCGATGGCGGGCGCATTTCAATTGCGGCACTCTCTCTCGGCATGGCGCAAGGCGCCTACGAAGCTGCTCTGAACTATTCGCGAGAGCGCAAGCAATTCGGCAAAGCCATTGGAGAGTTTCAAGCCATCCAGTGGAAGCTGGCCGACATGGCTACCGAAATCGACGCCGCGAGGCTGCTGACCATGCGCGCGGCTTCGATGAAAGATGCAGGTTTGAAAACGACGCTCGAATCTTCCATGGCGAAACTATACGCCAGCGAAGTTGCCGTCAAGTGCGCCAACGAAGGCGTGCAAATTCACGGCGGATATGGATTCATCAAAGACTATCCCGCTGAAAAGTTTTATCGCGACGTGAAGCTGTGCACGATCGGCGAAGGCACCAGCGAGATTCAACGGCTGGTGATTGCAAGGCAGTTGCTGAAGGAGTAGCCAATGGCAGACGAGGGAGGAGGGCGACGGGAGGGCCCGGCCTCCTGCGGGCCCAAAGGTATGAAGAACTGGAGGGCGGCGCTCTGGCTTGCACTGCTGGGCGGCCTTAGCTTCTGGCTGCCTGACGTCACGGTTCACATATCTGAGGGTCGCGATTTCGGCTCGCCGCAGGTACGACTGACCACCATTCTGATGCCATCAACATTGCTTGCTGCCTATCTCGCCGGACGCAGGGTCACAACGAGACGAAATTTCAAATGGCCTGGCGCTGCAATGCTGGTTGGCGTATGGCTCACTGGCGGACCGTTCATGACGCTTGCAGCGACATTTTCGGGAGCCGGATTCGCGGGTGCTGACGGGGTTCGAGGGGGGATGCTCGTGTTTGCCATGTCGTTACTCCCGCCCTATACATTCATCATGGCAACCTATGACGGCAGCTTGGGCGCGTTGCTGATCGTGACCATCGGTGCTCTCGTTTTCTGGTCTGCTCAAATGGGCGCGACAACGATTCGGCGTCGGCTTGGATAGTTCCCTACACACCCCTCTGCAGTCGCAATGGCCTTTCTGAAAGTGCCTTTCTTTCCCTCCTGCTTTACACTGAAAACGCTTGGACAGCCACGCAAATTTGATTTCCTCCCTTCGCTCCGGCGATGAACCGCGCTCTTTCGCGGGCGATCCCGCCGAAAAGTTTTACCGCGACGTGAAGCTGTGCACGAATCGGCGAAGGCACCAGCGAGATTCAACGGCTGGTGATTGCAAGGCAGTTGCTGAAGGAGTAGGTTCGAAAATCTACGTGAGTGTAATCGCCCTGATTACAACAATTGACGGTTCACAAAAGAGAATCCTCACGCCGACTTCTCAGCGAAGGTCTTCAGCTGACATTCGTGAGCATTGAACTCGGCTCGAAGGCGCAAGATCACGTCGTCAACTCTTTCATTAGCTCTTGGGGCTGCGGCGAACTCGCGCTCACAACGGCTGCATTGTGCCGAGATGGCGGGTTCGCCCATGTCGATATTTTCGAAGTGAAGATAGCGATCGGAGGATGGCATTAGCTACGCCTCCGTGGAGCGATTAGCGGACAGTTTCGTTCGAAACGAACCCACGCAAGGCAAAGCGGATGCCGATTCTTCCAGCCCCCGAGCAATCAGCTGAAGAAGTGCATCGACAGGAAGCCCAGAGTTGAGCATATCGATCATTTGCTCGATCTTGAATCCAGCTTGTTCCCCAGCCATGGCCAGCTTACCTATTGCGATCATCGATGAGGTACTCGCCATTCCCCATCCCTTGCACAACGACTGGCGCAAAGTTACTACGGCTCGCTTCCTACGTTCAGTGATTTCAATCACACCCATTGGGTGCGCCAGATCACCGCCTCATTGCCGGCAAAATGCTACCATCCGGCAATCAGCCAGGTCTCGTAAGGGGGTTCTATGAAACTAACCCATACGATTGCAAGGGTCTTGCAAAACAAGCGCGAGAATCGAATTCGTTCCATATCTCCGGATCAAACCGTATATGAAGCCATTAAAAAAATGGCTGAATACGGAGTAGGCGCTTTACTGGTCATGTCCGGGAACCAACTCATCGGGATAATCTCGGAGCGCGACTATGCCCGTAAAGTAGTGCTGCAGGGACATGTTTCGAAGGACATTCTAGTTCGCGAAATCATGACCACCACCATCGTTTCCGTCGACCCACGGAGGCCAGTAGACGAATGCATGGCGATCATGACCGAGCATCGCTTTCGGCACCTTCCGGTCATGGAAAACGACGCTGTCGTGGGAGTGGTCTCGCTGGGCGATGTTGTGAAATGGATCATCTCGGAGCAGGAGGAAGTCATTCACGAACTGGAGGGTTATGTTGTAGGTTCGTACCCCGGCTAGCATCGCGCTTTGAATTTCTCCCCTGCTCGACATTTCGCCGGAGTGTCCGGACTCTCCGGCCCATGTAGCTATACCCGTCAATTAAAGGCGCAGGTTGGCCGCCTAATGCGCAGCGATTACAAGGTGTGGCGCTTGCACTTCGATCACATCGTTGCGTGACCTCGCACACTGACAAACGACTAAGAGAGGTGATCCTAGATATTGAGGAAGAATCTCAAGCTGCGGATCCACTTCGATATTCGATAGGGAGCCAGCAGAAGCTTCGTCGCCGTCGATCCACAGTCAAGTGCCCCCAGCCCGTCGCGTGACTTGATGGATTTAATGGCGCATCCGACGGAACGCCAAAAGGAGAATTGCCATGTACAAGAACATCTTGATCGCAACCGATGGATCGGAACTCGCGGACAAAGCGGTTCGACATGGCATCAGCCTGGCTAAGGCGATCGGCGCTAGGATTACCGTGCTCACTGTCAAGGTCCCGTTTCATGTCTTTACCCTCAATACCGAGGCTGTCGAAGACACCCGCGCCGAATACAACCAGCAAATGGCGCAATCCAGGACCAAACTCCTTCGCGACATCAGCAACGCCGCCGAAGCCGCGGGAGTTCCTTGTGAGACAGTTCTCTCCGAACATGAACATCCTTACCTGGCCATTATCGACCTTGCCAAGGCTAAGAGTTGCGACCTTATTACCATGGCCTCCCACGGACGCCGCGGCGTCTCGGCAATGGTCCTCGGTAGCGAAACCATCAAGGTCCTTACACACTCAAAGATTCCCGTGCTCGTGCATCGCTAACATTTAGGTTTGGACCTTCATACTGGGAGTGCAATCAATGTTTCTCGCTTGCTGCGCTTCAACATCTGGAGGAGGTCGTATCGGCTCACCCGGCAGCCGATGTTCGAAAACGAGTGCGACATCCCGAATTACACTCATCCTTGTTCTCCAGCAGGTGTCTTTCTCACCCGGCTGTTTTACACTGAACGTTTGGACGACAGCTACACGAATTTGATCTTTTCCCTGCGCTCCGGCGACGTGCGCGCGCTTTCGCGTGCGATCTCGACAGTCGAGAATCGTGCGCCCGGATGGTCCAATCTGCTTAAGGCTCTATTTCCGTACACGGGCCACGCCCGCGTTATCGGTCTCACGGGCGCGCCCGGAGCGGGGAAGAGCACGCTGGTTGATCAACTGGCGCGCTTCTATCGGAAGACCCAACGTCCCCACCCTGTCTCGCAAAGTGCGCGAGATAAGGATGGGGCAACCGATTTCACGGATTCCCATTCAAGCCACAAAGAACGTGGCTTGAATGGGGCACCGGTAAACGACGACAACTACACGATCGGGATCATCGCCGTCGACCCGACCAGCCCGTACACTGGCGGCGCGATTCTCGGCGACCGCATCCGCATGCAGGAACACTTTTCTGATCCCGGCATTTACATTCGCAGCATGGCGACGCGCGGGTCGCTGGGCGGGCTCGCGCGCACCACGGCAGACGTTGCGACTGCGCTCGACGCTTCCGGGCGCGACCTCATCATGATCGAAACCGTCGGCGTCGGCCAGGATGAGGTCGATATCGTTCGCCTCGCCGATGTTACGATCGTGATTCTGGTGCCGGGCATGGGCGATGATGTGCAAACCATCAAAGCCGGCATCATGGAGATCGCTGACATTTTTGTGATCAACAAAAGCGACCGCGACGGCGCCGAGCACGTTGAAAAAGAAATCCGCGCGCTGCAATCGCTGGCTACGCGGGGCGATGGATGGGTTCCTCCGATTGTGAAGGCGATTGCTAGCGAAGGCAAAGGGATCGACGAACTGGGGGGAGCCATTGCCGATTATGAGTCATACTTGAAGAAGCAGAATCTGGCGCTGCGCAAAAGTGCAGAAAACTGGCGGGCGCGTCTGGTCGAAATGCTGCGCGATACTATGCTCGAAAAAGCTCGCGCCCAGCTGAGCGATGGAAATCTGGAGAAGCTGGCGGCAGAGGTTGCCGAGCACAAACGCGATCCGTATACGCTGGTGGAGGAGATTGCAGGGAAGGCTGGAAGAAGATAAAGCAGGAATGACAAGAGTGACGACGCATGGAATTTAGCATTGATCATCTCGGCGTCGCGGTAAAGTCGCTTACTGCGGCGAAGTCGATCTACGAAAAACTCGGGCTCAGCATTTCGCCGGAAGAAGTTGTCGACCATGAGCGTGTGCGTGTTGTGATGATTCCCGTCGGCGAAGCCCGCCTGGAATTGCTGGAAGCGACTTCGGAGGATTCCACGATCGCAAGATTCATCGCCAAACGTGGGGAAGGCTTGCATCACGTTTGCTTGAGGGTGCCGAATCTATCTGCGGCCGTCGATCGGCTGAAAAAAGACGGCGTGCGCCTCGTGTCGGATGAAATCAAGACAGGTGCTGGGGGGCATCGATATGTTTTTGTCCATCCCTCCAGCACCGGCGGGGTGCTCCTGGAGCTTGTGCAGGATAAATAATCAAGAGATGTCATTCCGAACACGGACGGAGGCCGGGCGAGGAACCTGCTTTTTGCCACCTTGCTGAAACTTCCAAACCTCCCCAGCAACGATTCGTGACCAATTAGAATGCCTCCATGCTTCTTCTCGCCATCGACACCTCCGGAAAGCAAGGCAGCATCGCTCTCGCGCGTGTCGAAGAGAGAGTCAAAGATAGTGACATCCCCGAAGAATTCGAGATTATCGAGATCATGCCGCTGGTTGGGGGCACTTTCTCCGCGCAACTGATTCCACAGATTTCCACGCTGATTTCGAGCAATGGCTACACCAAAGAGGCAATTGGCGCTTTTGCCGTGGTTTCTGGGCCGGGATCGTTCACTGGACTCCGCGTCGGCCTCGTCGCGGTAAAGGCGCTTGCGGAGATTTTGGCAAAACCAATCGCCGCCGTCTCGATGCTCGAAGTCTGCGCGGTCGCAAGCGGCGTTAAAGGCAAAGTTATGGTTGGTCTGGATGCTGGCCGCGAAGATGTTTATGTAGGGGAATATGAGATTTCAACGACCGATGCGATGTCATCTGCCCCACTCAATGACGAGAAGCTTCTAAAACGCTCTGATTTTCTTGCGCGGGCAGTGGGATGGAACGTCGCGACTCCAGATGCTGCGATCGCCCAAGCGGCCAAGTCTGCGGGACTGCGGCTTACAACAATCGAATCGATTTCTGCCGCCGATGTTGCGCGCCTGGGGTGGAGCAAAATCAGATCCGGCGTTACCGCGACGCCCGACCAGTTGGAGGCGAATTATATCCGGCGCACTGACGCGGAAATTCTCGAGAAGAAACCTTAGCGTGCGTGTCAGACGAGCCAATGCCGCCGACGCTTCCGCCATCATAACTCTCGAACGGGAGGCCACATCCGCCGCACACTGGAGCAGACAGCACTATGAGCAGTTGTTTCTATCTATTCCTGACTCCCTATCAGAGCAATGTGCCTGGATCGCTGAGGACGACCGGGACCGGCTGGCGAACGAAGGAAAACAGCTGCAGCCCAAACTTCTCGGCTTCCTCATCGCGCGCAGAACCAACGGCGAGTGCGAACTGGAGAATCTCGTGGTCAGCGTCGAATCGCGGCGTAAAGGCGTTGGCGCCCTGCTTCTCTCTCAACTCTTTGCTTATTCGCGAGAGACTTATGTTGCAAACATATTTCTGGAGGTCCGGGAGTCGAATCAGGCGGCCCGGAGGTTATACGAGAAGTCTGGATTCGAAATCGCGGGTTTGCGGCAAAATTATTATCAGGATCCCCCTGAAGATGCAATCCTGTATCGACTTAAAGTTTGCTAAGTCAAGCGTTTTGTTGTATTTATCTCCTGCCTGAATGCACCAGATTTGGGCATTGAACCATTTTTGGGGCTGTGCTAGCTTGAGCGTATAAATCCCGGTTGGAGGTCCACTGGATGGTGACTCCTAATGACGCTCTCCTGGCCAATCACGAAGAACTTCGCAGACTGGCCCAGGAACACCTGCAGTATTCCACTCGTCTTGATTCTCTCACCCAGAAACGCTATCTGAGCGAAGACGAAAAGCTGGAAGAGATTCGCTTAAAGAAGCTCAAACTACGGCTCAAAGATCAGATGCAATCGATCGAACGTCAGTACCGGCAACAGTTCGGCACACACGTAGCCTAAAACACCGCCGCCCAGTCGAAAAGCGGCATCGCCGCTGCCGCATTTTTCCATCTTTTCCACGGGGCGCACCACTGCCTTTCTTTATTTGCACTTACGCCAACTTGCCCCACGCCAATTCTTGGGGACAGGAGCGTTGTCTGCCAACGTGTGCTCTATAATTATGGAATCCCATGGTTCGCGACGGCTACTATTACGCGCTGGCAATGATGGCGGCGGGGTTGCTCGTCGGATGGTTTGCCAACCCTGCCTGGGCCGTAACTCCCGTGTTGCTGGCTGCATTTTTCTTGTGGTTCTTTCGCGATCCCGAGCGTGTTATTCCTGAGGCCGAGGGTGCGGTGGTCTCGCCTGCTGACGGTAAGGTGACCGCGGTTTCGGTCGGCAGGAACGGCGACAAACGGGCGCGCATCAGCATTT
>JASHNX010000049.1 GCA_030041415.1 Candidatus Sulfotelmatobacter sp. | reverse complement strand
ACCGTTCCTCCGCTGCACGCGATGCCGCCCGGTTGCGCCTTCGAGCCGCGATGTGTTCTGCGCGTGCCGGAGTGCGCCCTCGCGATGCCGCCGCTGGTGGAAGTCGGCCCCGGCCACTGGGCTCGCTGCCCGGTCGTAAACGCAAAGTAGCCAGCTCCCCAAAAGCGCATTATCAAAACGCATATATCCGCGATGCTCGCGCTCGTTCTATAATCGCCACTTTGTCTGGTGTGTCTTGCGGATACTGCTGCTCAGCGACATTCACGCGAACCTCGAAGCTCTGGAAGCCTGCATGGCGGCTGCGCCGGCCTACGATCTCGTGGCCAATCTTGGCGACGTAGTCGGCTATGGAGCTTCTCCCAACGAAGTGATCGACCGCTCGCGCGAGCTGGGAAAAATTTTTGTCCGAGGCAATCACGACAAAGCCGCTACCGGCCTGCTGGAGCTTGACGATTTCAATCCCTTAGCTGCGGCGGCCGCCATCTGGACCCGCGAGCAGTTAACTCCCGAACACTTTGAGTGGCTGCATTCGTTGCCGCAAGGGCCTCTGCCGCTCGAAGGGGCCTTGAACGTTCACTTGGTCCACGGCTCGCCTAATGATGAAGATATGTACGTCGTTTCAATAGGGGATGCGCTCGTGCCTCTGCTCGCCGAGCCCACGCCTCTGACTTTTTTTGGCCACACTCACCTGCAGGGCGGATTTTTCGCCAATGGCCACAACGCCGATGGATTTCGTCCTGAATACAAAACCGTGGGAAAAGGCGAATCGTTTTCTTTTCAGTTGAAACCATCCACGCGTTACATGATCAATCCCGGATCGGTCGGCCAGCCACGCGATGGTGATTGGCGCGCCGCCTTTGCGCTCTTCGATACCGAAGCCCAGGTCGTCCATTTTCATCGCACGCCCTACAACCTGAAGGCCGCGCAGGACCGAATCTTCGCCGCTAACCTGCCTCCGCGCCTCGCGACGCGTCTCGCCGCCGGACGCTAAGCCCGCAACGCAAGCACGTTGTAAACTCGAAGTCATGCCCTACCGGCGCGGTATTGCCAATCGATCTCTCTTTGACGATGCAGGCTCCGCTCGTCAGAATCCTCCGTCAGATTACCTCGTCGCCCACAGCGACGGCGGCGCGCGCGGCAACCCCGGACCGGCGGGCTATGGCGTAGTGATCGAAAGTCAGTCAGGGCAGAAAATCGCCGAACTCAGCGAGTACCTCGGCCACCAGACCAATAATTTTGCCGAGTATCAGGGCTTGATTGCCGCGCTCGAATACGCGCTGCAGCACGGTCCCAAGGCGCTCAAGTTAATCAGCGACTCCGAATTGCTGGTGCGCCAGATCAAAGGCATCTACAAGGTGAAGAACCCGACGCTGAAAGATCTTCACGGCCGCGCCAAAGAACTGATTGCGCAGCTCGAATGGTTTTCCATCGGCCACGCTCTCCGCGAGCACAATCAGGAAGCCGACCGTCTGGCGAACGCCGCGATGGATAAGGGCATGGGACGCCGGCCCTGAACGACCCGCTACTCCGCCAATGAAGTGTGATCGTGCACGATCTTCCAGCCCTCTGGAAATTTGCGGACAACTAACGTGAACAACCCATGCGGCGTTTTCCCATCGGACATGGTCAAATGCCATCCGCCGCGCACGAAGGCTGCGTCCGCACCGAGCATTTCAATCCGTAGGTTGGAAAAGTCCAGCTTGCCCATCTCATGCCCAGGACTGGAATAAGCCGAGCGATAGCGGTCGATTGTTGCTTGCCACCCCTCACGCTCGTTCGCGCCGGAGAAAAACGCCAAATCCGGAGAATTCCAGTATCCGCTCATGAACGCGTCCAGATCGTGGCGGTTCCAGGCTTCCTGTTGTGCCTGCAGAATGCGCTCGATGGCATCCTTGCCGTTGCTGCCCGACTGCCCGGCTTGCACAGGGATGTCATCGCCGAGGGAAACAACACATGTCATGAGGAGAAACAGCGCTCCAAGAATCGGCAGGCTAATAAACAGCGAGCGAACCAGCATTTGTCGCATGCAGCCTCCGGCGAACGCAAGTTCACCAGTTTCGCAGGCCGTCCAAACGAATGGAAGGATTTTCGAGAAAGGATCTTAGAGAAAAGATTTTCGAAATCGTGTTCCGCCCTACGCGCGCCCTTTTTTCGCTGCGACCGCTTGGCCGGCGATTTCCCATGGCCGCTTCGGCCGCTCGACCACAGGCTTGTCGCGGTCTTTGATGCGGTCGTAATGGTACGACTCGCTCACCGTCCCAAGTGATTCGTTATAAAGGCTGGGCAGCTTGAGAGCTTCCTTGAGTTCTTCGCTGAATGATTGCAGCGCTTTCAGATGATCAGCGGTTGCGGGGATCTCCGCCTTTGAGGTCTTCAAGAACTGTTGATAGCCACGGTTGATCAACTTCGAAATTTCGCTGCCGATCAAGTAGCCGGGATAAGCAAAAATCTTCACGCTATCGTCGGGATTCTTCTGGATCGCCGCCGACACGTTGTATTTTCTCAGGAACACGCGCCCGTTCGTGCCCGGAGCCTCGGTTACGTCAAAACCGTGATCGCGCAGCCACGCCAGCGCCTCGTCATAACTCGGTGCTTCAATTGCTTTCGCCATTCTTGTTACGCCTTCGCCTTCTGTCGGTCAAAATTTAGATGCCTGCGGCACCAAAATGTTACTCATCCTTCGTCGTGCATCCACTTGCCAACCGCATCATCTAAAGACACCATACTACATAGCGTGTTTCTCCCGCGTTTCATAATTACGTTAGTCACAGGGCCGCAGTTCAGAGAATGATGCAGAGTTCGAACAAATTGGCGGAAATCATTTCGGCGGAAAACGCTCCCGAATCGCTGGGCGCGCGCCCCGGGCAGAGTCTGCTTGATCGCATCGGCAACACTCCGTTGCTGCACTTCGATCGGCTTGCCGCGAATCGGCCCGACATTACACTTTTGGGCAAGGCCGAATGGTACAACCCCGGCGGCTCGGTAAAAGACCGCGCGGCAGCCAACATCGTCTCGGAAGGCAGGCGTAGCGGCCGATTCGCTTCCGGTAAAACGCTGCTCGATGCCACCAGCGGCAACACTGGCATCGCCTACGCCATGCTCGGTGCGGCCGAGGGATTTCCGGTCACTCTCTGCATGCCCAGCAACGTTTCCGTCGAGCGCAAGCAGATTCTCTCCGCCTACGCCGCAAACATTGTTTATACCGATCCCGGCGAAGGCTCGGATGGCGCAATCCGCAAAGCGCGCGAGCTCGCGGCCGCCGCACCCGAAAAATATTTCTACGCCGATCAATATTCAAACACTGCCAATTGGCAGGCTCACTACCGCGGCACGGCTGATGAAATCTGGCAACAGACCCAGGGGCGCATTACGCATTTCGTCGCCATGCTCGGCACCAGCGGCACATTTATGGGAACCACGCGGCGGCTGAAAGAACTGAACCCGGCGGTTCAGTGCATCTCGCTACAGCCCGATTCTGCATTTCACGGCATCGAGGGCGCCAAGCACATGGCCAGTGCGATCGTGCCGAAAATCTACGATCCCAACCTTGCCGACGCCAACCTTGAAATTTCGACCGAAGACGCGCACGCCATGGCGCGCCGCGTCGCGCAGGAATGCGGCGTGCTGCTGGGCATTTCCGCTGCCGCCGGCCTTGTTGGCAGCGTGCGGGTTGCCGATCAGGCACAAACCAGAAAAGGCGATGAGGCCGTCGTGGTCACGATTCTGTGCGATTCCGGCGAAAAATACTTGAGCGAACGATTCTGGACGGAGAAGTAGTCGATTCGATACGCAGACACCGAGGACGAATAGAAAATCATAAGTCCTGAACTTGGTCAGGTGTCATTCCGGAGTCCCGCGCCTTCACCAGCGGGACGAGGAATCTCGCGTAAGTCTAAGGGCTCTTTGTTCTAGGCGATGAAATTCTCTCGATGCTTAAAATAGGGGCAGGACAATACGAAGCCCTCCGCCGTCACGGCGAAGAGACTTACCCGCACGAGTGCTGCGGCGCACTGCTTGGCCGCTTTGAAGACGACGGTTCGCGCACCGTCACCTCGACTGCCCGCTGCGGCAACACGCGCACCGACTCTGCGCACAATCGCTACAACATCGATCCCCGCGAACTGGTGCGCATCCAGCGCGAAGGCCGCGAGCGCGGCGAAGACATCGTAGGTTTCTATCACTCCCACCCCGACCATCCAGCCCAATGGTCGCCAACTGACTTCGCCGAGGCCCACTGGGTCGGCTGCTCATACGTTATTACCAGCGTGGAAAAAGGCAAGGCCGCGGTCACCAGCTCGTTCGCCCTGTCCGGCTCCGATGAAAGCGACAAGCAGTTCGTCAACGAGCCGATCGAAGTCCGTTGAGTTTAGTGCGCTCAGCAAAAGCCTCATCTGGCGCTGCTTTTGCATGATTTGCACAGCGTTAAAGAAACGCTACCGGTCTCCAACCTTCGTCAGGCCGGCGCACATATACAGCCAAAAACTCACTGCCGCGGTGTTCCCGTGTTCTCTCTATGAATTCAATCAAGAAACTGCACCAATTTTCGTCACCCGCTTGTGGACGCCCTGCACTTGCCTGAAAACAAGCGGGTTACAATCAGCGATTTTCGATTGACGAGAAATCTTGCAGTCGGTAAAACCATACTCGTTCTTTGACAGCTTCTAAAGTTTTTCCGGTTGGTGCGGCGTCCGGGACTCAAGCAAAGTCACCCTCGAGATGAAAATCTCAAGGGAGGGCGAGCAAGGGTCAATAGCTAAGCGCTGGTCGAGGAGAACAAGAAGAAATGTCGAAGGCAGGATAGAGTTCCGAGGCGTTGGGTAGGTTTTTCCGGTTGGCGGTAAGCCCGGAGCCCGAGCGATAGATCGCACCGCAGTTCCTCTCAAGGGATGCTGCACCGCAGGTCGAGCAAGGGTCTAACGCGAGCTACTGGCCGAGACGAATGGACCCAACATCACCTCGGAACTCTTAATTTTTGCCCCTCGCCTACAGCGGTATATTCCCATGCTTCTTCGGCGGGTTCTTGTCGCGCTTCGTCTCCAGCATGGCCAGCGCCTGGATCAGCTTTTTTCTCGTCTCGCGCGGCTGAATAATCGCATCGACAAATCCCCGATCCGCCGCAACATAAGGGCTCGCAAACCGGTCGCGGAATTCTTCAATTTTTTTCTGCCGCACCGTTTCTCGGCTCTCCGCTCTTGAGGCCGCCGCCGCTTCCAGTTCGCGCTTATAAACAATATCGACCGCGCCTTCCGGCCCCATCACCGCGATCTCGGCCGTCGGCCACGCATAGTTCACGTCCGTGCGGATGTGCTTCGACGCCATCACGCAATACGCGCCGCCGTAAGCTTTGCGCGTAATCACCGTCACCTTCGGCACCGTCGCTTCGGCAAACGCAAACAGCAGCTTCGCTCCGTGCTTGATGATCCCACCGTATTCCTGCGCCGTGCCCGGCAGAAATCCTGGAACGTCTTCGAACGTGACCAGCGGAATATTGAAGCAGTCGCAGAAACGCACAAACCGTGCGCCCTTGATTGACGCATTAATATCCAGCGTGCCCGCCAGCATCGCCGGCTGGTTGGCGACGATGCCCACGCTGCGCCCATCCAGCCGCGCAAATCCGACGACAATATTTTTCGCGTAGTGCTCCTGCACTTCGAAAAAATATCCATCGTCGACCACAGCGTGAATCACGTCTTTCATGTCGTAAGGGAGATTCGATTGCGCGGGCACGATCTTGTCCAGCGCCGCGTCGGCCCGGTCGGCCGGATCGGTGCACGCCTTCCGCGGAGGATCGTCCAGATTATTCGACGGCATAAAGCTCAGCAATTCCCGCACCATCGACAAGCATTCCGCGTCGTCGTGCGCCAGAAAGTGCGCCACGCCGGAAGTTTCGTTATGCGTCATCGCGCCGCCCAGCTGCTCTTTCGTTACTTCTTCGTGCGTCACCGTCTTGATCACGTCCGGCCCGGTGATAAACATGTACGAAGTTTTATTGACCATGAGCACGAAGTCCGTGATCGCCGGTGAATACACCGCTCCGCCCGCACACGGCCCCATGATCGCTGAAATCTGCGGCACCACACCGCTGTACAACGTGTTGCGCAGAAAAATGTCCGCATATCCCGCCAGAGACATCACGCCTTCCTGAATGCGCGCCCCGCCGGAGTCGTTCAAGCCAATTACCGGCGCGCCCATTTTCGCCGCCAGATCCATGATCTTCACGATCTTTCCCGCGTTTGCCTCGGACAAAGATCCGCCGAATACCGTGAAGTCCTGTGCAAACACATAAACCAGCCGGCCTTCGATTCGTCCATAGCCGGTGACAAAGCCGTCGCCGTAAGGCTTCTGCTCAGCCATGCCGAAATCGTTGCAGCGATGCGTCACCAGCTTGTCGGTCTCTTCGAACGTCCCTTCATCCAGCAGGAACTCGATGCGCTCCCGCGCCGACATCTTGCCTTCTTTATGTTGCCGTTCGCGTCGCGCCGCTCCTCCGCCTTCTTCGGCCAGATGATTCCGTTTCTGTAACTCTGCGATTTTTTCTTCGAGATTCATGACGAGAGAATTATATGCGCCGCACCGTTTGGACGATCGGTGCCGTCATCCCGAAGGCCCGCGCTTTCACCAGCGGGCAGAGGGATCTCCGGCTCACAACTTCGGAAGGGATGGAGTTTTTCGCCGTCGACGACAGAATCCCTACGCCGTCGTGAAGTCGTGGATTTCCTGAATCGGCGAGGTGATGATCGGCGCGTCGTATTCCGGATGGTAAAACTCGAGGTGCATGCCCCGTCCCACATACTGCAGCTTCAGCATCGAACCGCCCCACGTCGATCCGGCAATCGCCACGGGAACCGGATCAGGGCAAAACTCGGGGTGTCCGGAAATCAGCGCCTGGCTGCCCCCGAGGAGAACGGCCGTATAGCAGTGATGCATTGTTTGGATTTTCAGCACCGTCGAAGGCGGCAGGTCGTGCAGAAACACCCCGCCCTCGATCTCCGACTGAATGATTGCGCGGTTCACATCATCCGCCAGGTTCGGATGCGGGCTGAACATAACCAAGGCTACTAAAGGGTAATGGGTTTCCGTCCAACGGGCAAGGGTTGTTTCGAGCCACGAAAAAAGCTAAGCGGCATGGACGAAAGGCCCCCTGTCTCTGGCCAAGCCAGCCGCACGACTACTTCTGCGACACCCCCGCAGCCGTCTGCGGCGCTGCGTCCTGGGCATCCACGCCGATGGCATCTCCCGAAAGAATCAGCTCCACCCTCCGGTTCTGCTGGCGGCCCTCCGTGGTGTCATTCGAGGCGATCGGCTGGGTTTTGCCGTAACCACGTGCCTCGACTGCGCTCGAGTTAATCCCTTGCTGCACAAAGTAATCCCGCACGGCCTGGGCGCGGCGCTCGGAAAGCTGCTGGTTGTATTCGTCCGAACCGACGCTATCTGTGTGGCCCTCAATCGCCACGTGCAGGCTGGGATACGCCAGCACAATGCCCGATACCTTGGCGAGCCGCTCTCGCGCCCCAGGAAGCAGTTCGTAGCTGCCGCTGCGGAATAAGACATCCGACATATTCGCGACTAAACCACGGGCAGAATCACGCGTGGCAAGAATACTGTTGAGCTGCTGCAACAGGCG
This sequence comes from Candidatus Sulfotelmatobacter sp., assembly GCA_030041415.1. Classification (GTDB taxonomy): domain Bacteria; phylum Acidobacteriota; class Terriglobia; order Terriglobales; family Acidobacteriaceae; genus Sulfotelmatobacter. The sequence goes on along the minus strand of JASHNX010000049.1, from coordinate 1,284 downwards.
AGCCCGAAGCTCTTGTTTTTCGTTTTCCGCGCGCTCGCGATCTTTTTCAGCCTGGGCGCGAAGCGCGTCCGACTGCGCTGCAGCCTCTTTCGCTTTTGCAGTTTCGGCGGCAAGAGCTTGTTGTTGCGCGATGGCTTCCGCCGTAGCTTTTTCTGCCTCCGCCTTTTGCCGGGCGGCTTCAGCCGCTGCAGCCTCAGCTTCCTGCTTCATTTTCAGAGCGTCCGCCGTAGCCTTTTCAGCCGCGATGCGTGCCGCTTCCGCGTCTGCTCGGCGCTTGGCTTCCGCTTCCGCATCGGCGCGGGCTTTCGCTTCGCGCGCAGCCGCCGCAGCCTGTGCATCGTCTTCCGCCTTTTGCTTCACGGCCATAATGCGGGCTTCTTCGGCGGTTTCCGTGGCTTCCTTGGCGGCCGCTTCTACGACTTCTTTCTTCGCCTTCTGCCGATACAGACCCTCCGCATTCATCAACTGCTGTCCGGCTTTCGAAATGATGAACGCGGCATATTTGTCCCCAGCCGCGATGCGGGCAATTCTCATGGCGTTGCGCGCTTCAAACAACTCGAGCGGCGTCTTCGTATCGATGCCGAAAATGGCGTCCTGTATGTGCGTGTTAGTCGAAGAATAGGTGCCGCGGCTGACCAGATCGTATTTCGCGTCGATGTTTTCTCCGGCGCCATTGGATACGCTTTCCATCACCACCATGTTGCCGGGAGCGGTCACGGCGAAGTAAGGCTCGGCGGTGACGATCATGCCGAAAGTTTGCAAATCGGTCGAAGCCTTGAGATGCGCGTTGCCCTTGTCGAGCGTGACTTCTCCCAGATTCACCGGACGTCCCTGCGGCGAAACGGCCCACAGAACGTAGGTCAAATATTCCAGCCCGAACTTGGTCGCATCTTCAAGGTGCTCGAATTTGGCTTCGATCTGAAAATTCGTTTTCTTGCCTTCAACTTTGGCTTCGCCGCTCGCCCCTTGCAGAAGGTCGGTTGCATGGAAGTCAACCTTCGTGCTCCCGCCTTGCAGCCGGTAGTGCACCGCTTGCGTGGTGCGCGTGACTACGATCCCGGCCTCCGCCAAGGAACTGGGTGTCGTTGTGACTGTCGGGTTTGACGGCGCTTGCGCAAATGAAAAACTAGCGCAAAAGAAGAAGAGGGCGATGGCCGGAGTTAGTTTTTTCACAGGTCTTTCTCAGTCTGGGGGAGACTTGCGACAAGTCTATTTGTCTCCTGCATTTTCCCTGAATGCCTGCAAGGTGAATAGGGACAAGAAGGACTAGGAACGGATGGAACT
>JASHNX010000048.1 GCA_030041415.1 Candidatus Sulfotelmatobacter sp. | reverse complement strand
CCTTCCCGAGACGACGGGTGCGGGCTGCGCCTTCCTCGACTACGACAATGACGGATGGATGGATATTTACTTCGTCAACAGCGGCAAGTGCGATTTTTATACTCCAGATCCACCGCTGCGGAATGCGCTTTATCGCAACAATCGCGACGGAACGTTCACGGACATCACCGAAAAGGCGGGCGTCGGCGCGGGAGGGTATGGGCAGGGTGTCGCCGTCGGCGACTACGACGGCGATGGATTTCCTGACATCTACGTTACGCAGTATGGCCGCAGCATTCTCTACCACAACAACGGCGATGGTACGTTTACCGACGTTACCGAAAGAGCTGGTGTAGCCGCGCCAGGCTGGTCTTCGAGCGCGGTGTGGTTCGATTACGATAACGATGGCCGGCTCGATTTGTTTGTTTGCCGCTTCGTCGATTTCGACAAGGCAAAGAACCTGCCGTGCAAAGCAAACGACATGCCGGGATACTGTATCCCGCATTTGTACAAGCCTATGACAAGCTGGTTGTTTCACAACAATGGAGACGGAACATTTACAGACGTTTCGGTGGCATCCGGTATTGCAAGCTTCAAAGGCAAAGCGTGGGGCGTCGTAGCGACCGACATTAACAATGATGGCCGCATGGATCTATTCGTGGCCAACGATACGGTCGCGAATTTCCTGTTTGTCAATCGCGCGAACGGAAAATTCGAAGAAATCGGGCAGCCTGCGGGAATTGCATACAGCGACGAAGGACGACCGCGGTCAGGGATGGGCGTGGATTCGGTGGACTTGAATCAGGACGGCTGGATGGACCTGTTCGTCGCGAATATCGATCATGAGGCGTATGCCCTTTATCAGAATAATCATGATGAGACGTTCGACAATATCGCTGCTGCCACGGGAATCGCGAACGCCACGCGCTTGATGAGCGGCTGGGGCCTGAAATTTTTTGATTATGACAACGACGGAAACATGGATTTGATTATTGCAGATGGGCATCCCGACGATCTGATCGAGAAGATTTACGAGAACGTGAAATACGAGGAACCTCTGCTCCTCTTTCACAATTCCGGCTCCGATCGTTCGGAAAGCCGGCTAAGGAACGTCAGCGCCGAGAGCGGACCGATTTTCTCGCGGACGATGTCGGCGCGCGGCCTTGCCATCGGCGACTTCGACAACAATGGCGCAGTCGATGTTCTGATTTCCTGCAACGACGAAAAGCCGGTGCTATTAAGAAACAATGTTGGAGCCCGTAATCACTGGCTGGGGCTAAAACTGATCGGCAAAAAGGCGAACATCGACGCCGTCGGAGCGCGTGTCACGTATCAGGCGGGAGATTTGAAGAGAACTCAGATGAAGGTTGGCGGCGGAAGCTTTCTACCCTCGCATGATCCGCGGATGGTACTGGGAATCGGGTCGCGAATAAGAATCGACTGGCTCGAGATCGCCTGGCCGCAGCCAAGCGGCCTGAAGCAGCGGCTGACAGATTTGCCGCTTGATCGCTATATCACGATCCGCGAAGGCGAAGCGAAATGGGAGTAGCTGCGTCTCGGCTGCTTATCCCTCTATTGCTGCAGAATTTGCCCCGCTTTGGGATGCACAATTTCGTTGTTAAGGGCGCTGGCATCCCAGCCTCCGCCGAGTGCTTTGACCAGATACACCGAACTGACCATCTGCTGTCCGAGAAGCTGCGTCTGTAATCGCTGGTTGCTCAGCAGCGTAGTCTGGGCAGTGATCACGTCGAGATAATTGGTGACTCCGCCGACATAGCGGTTATTGGCGATGGCCAGTGCTCTGCGTGCATCATCGACAGCAGTGCCCTGCGTCGAGAGCGCCTGAGAGAGCGTGGCAAGATTACTGATTCCGTCTTCGACTTGCTGGAACGCGGTCAACACAGTCTGACGATAATTGGCGACAGACTGATCATATGCGGAGCGAGCGGCGGCCAGATAGGCGTGATTTCTCCCACCCTGGAAGATGGGCTGCAAGGCATCGGCGCCGATCGACCAAAAAAGACTCGGGGCGTTGAAGAGATTCGCAATCGTGGTGCTCTGCCAGCCGCCGCCTGTGTTACTGATCTCTATATGCGGATAAAATGCTGCGCGGGCGAGACCGACTTCGGCATTCTCATAAGCCATCTGCCGCTCGGCGCTGGCGATATCGGGACGGCGCTCGAGCACGTCCGATGGAACACCGAGCGGGACGGGCGGAGGCGTGGTAGTCAACGGCAATAAAGGAATAGTGAAGCCGCTGGCCGGCTGCCCGAGTAAGGCCGCAACCGCATGCTCATATTGCTTGCGTGATTGCTCCACGAGGGAAAGCTGGGCGATGCTGGAATCGAGCACGGTAGCTTGCTGCGCCACTTCGAGCCCGCTGGCGATGCCGCCGGAGTGACGTTGATTGACCAGATCGAGCCCCTTGCGTTCGTAACCAACAGATTCCTGCACAACCTGATATTCGGCGTCGAGCTCGCGCAAGGAAAAATAATCGGCAGCGAGTTCGGCGGTCAGGACGAGCTGGGCGTTCGCAAGGTCGGCCGCCGTCGATTGCAATGTTGCGTTGGCCGCTTCCACGCTGCGCCGCACGCGGCCGAAAACATCAGCTTCATAGTTGATGTTGAAGGGAACGGTCAAAACGTTTTGCGTGTAGGGAGGGACCCGCTGGGGAACACCGTTAATAATCGTCGGCGCTTCACCGTTCAACGGCCGATTGCCGGATCCTCGCTCACGATAGGCGCTGGGATCGGCAGCGAGCTGGGGAAAGAGATTGGCGGTCGCGACGCGGGCGAGTGAACGAGCTTGGTCGAGGTTATCGCGTGCAGCCAGCAAAGACTGGTTCGCTTTCAAAAGCTGTTGTTCATACTCATTTAGGGTTGGATCGTTGTAAACCTGCCACCATGCGCCCTTGGGAATCGTATCTTTAGGAGCTGCTTGTTCCCAAGGTGGCTGGGTTTTCCAGGCGTCGGGTGCAGGAGTGGGTGCGGAGGGACGACTATAGCGCGGGCCGACGGTGCAGGCTGCTGCGAAAACAATCGAGCCGACCGCGATCAATATTACCGAGTGCTTCACTGGCCGCTGCCTTTCTGCTGACCGTTCGGTGATGCCGGAGCGGATTGCTGGTTCGGCTTTGCTTGCGCCACGTTCACTTGTTGGCCGTCTTCAAGCGAGTCGGGAGGATTGATAACGACCCGGTCGGTCGCAGCGATACCCCCAAGGATTTCCAACGTTGTGCCATAATCGCGACCGATGTTGATGGCACGCAGCTCGATCTTGCTGTCCGGTCCGATGACGGCGACTTGTGCTCCCTGCGAGCGAAACAGCATGGCATTAACCGGAACGGTGACTTTATCGACATTCGAGCCGACCGAGAAATGAACCTCGCCGAACGATCCTGGCAAAAGGCGATTATCGGGATTGGGCACATCGACTTCAGTCAGCAAGGTTCGAGTGTTGGTGTCGATGGCATTGGCCGTCCGTGCTACGCTGGCGGTGAATTTTTGGCCCGGAAACTCCTGCAATGTGATGAAAGTTCTTTCGCCAACTTTGATGAAAGGCGCGTAAGCCTGTGGGACGCTGGTGAACACGCGCAGAGGATCGACGCGAGCCATATCGAAGAGCTGCCGGCCGACGCCACCGTCTCCGGCGTTGATGAGCGCGCCCGGATCAACGAGGCGGCGGGTGAGTACGCCGGTAAATGGGGCATAGACCTGCTTGAATCCTTCTAGTTGTTCCAGACGCTTGACGTTGGCGTCGGCAGCAGCGAGATTGGCTTGAGCCTGGCGGTACCCGCTTTCTTGCTGATCGGCTTCCTGCGCGGAAACGGAGTCGGTATTGCGCAGTTTTTCCCAGCGGTCGGCGGTGATTTTCGCAAGCTGCAGTTGCGCCAGAACCTGCTGCCGTGTTGCCCGCGCCTGATTGAGTTCCTGGTCAATTTCGGGAGTGTCGATCGAGGCCAGCAGTTCCCCCTTTTTCACAGGGCTCCCGATGTCCTTATACCAACGGATCAAGTATCCACTTGTGCGGGCATAAATAGGAGATTCCACGTAGGCGAGCAGTGAACCCGGCAGGATCAATTCTTCATCCGATTTTTCTTTTTGCGGATAAGTAAATGCAACGGTAGGGACGGTCTCGAGTTCGGTTTCTTTCGCCAGCGCCCGCTCGTGTGTCATGCGGCCGAATATGGTCATGCCGCCGGCAATGACGAGTACGGCGAGCAGGACGCCAACTAGTATCAGGGCCCTTCGCAAAGGCGCTGGCGGAACTTCGGGAGGCCGCTGAATTGTGGGAGGCTGGTGATGCGAGCGCTTCTGGATTTCCTCGATCTCCGCGTCACGCTGAGCCTGGGCGCTGAGATGAGGGCGTCCTTCGCTCTCCACAGCTTGTGACGGATGTCCATCGCTCCCGTTTCCGGTCGAATGAATCTCCGTTTGTTGCTTCGGTTTGATCTCCTCAGTCATTCAGTGCTCCGCCTAAATTCGCCCCATTCATGCCTTGAAATCTCCAACTTCGTTGGTGCATTTTTTCATGCAGCCATTTTTCTCGCGACGAAAAGTACTTAGCGATTCGACGCGCGCTTTGCTTCGCGGCGACTGTGCAGTACGGCAAACACGCTCGGCACGAAAAACAGTGTTGCGACCGTGGCAAACAACAGACCACCGATTACTGCACGGCCAAGCGGAGCGTTCTGCTCACCGCCTTCGCCAAAACCGAGTGCCATAGGAACCATGCCAATGATCATGGCCAGAGCCGTCATCAGCACCGGGCGAATGCGCGTGTAACCGGCTGCGACCGCGGCTCGTACCGCGGGCACGCCTTCATCCATCTGTTCGCGCGCGAAGCTGACCATCAGAATTGAGTTTGCGGTGGCGACGCCCATGCACATGACCGCCCCGGTAAGCGACGGTACGCTAAGTGTGGTGCGGGTAAGCAGCAAGAACCAGCAAATCCCGGCCAGCGCGCCCGGCAGAGCCGCGATGATGATGAAAGGATCGAGCCACGACTGAAAATTGATGACGATAAGCAGATAAACCAGCAGAATCGCCCCTGCAAGCCCTACGCCCAGGCCGATAAACGAGGACCGCATAGTTGCGACTTGACCGCGCATAACAATGCGCGTACCGCGCGGCAAATGACCGCTGAAGGAGTCGATCACTCTATTGGTTTCGGCGGCGATGGCGCCGAGGTCGCGATCCTGCGTGCTGGAGTAAACGTCGATGACCGGTTGCACGTTGTAATGGTTCACCGTGGCCGCACGCGTCACCGGTGTGATCTGGACAAGATTACCCATTAACTGCGGACCCTGGGGCGAATTCACAGGAATGTTCAACAAGTCCTGCAAGTCAGTCATGCGATATTGCGGCGACTGAACGGCAACCTGATACGTCGCCCGGTTCACAGGATCGAGCCAGAAATTCGGCGATGTCTGAAAGCTGCCGCTAAGCGAAACCAGCGCGCTCTGTGCGACATTTGCAGCGGTGAGCCCGACTTGCGTCACGCGGGTGCGCTCGATATCCATGTGCAGCGTGGGCAAAGACAGCAACTGCTGCACGTGCACGTCGGCCGTGCCGGGGATGTGGCGCATCCTGTTGGCGATCTGCTGGGCGATCGTGTAGTTGCTGTACATATCGTTACCGACAACCTGCACATCGATGGGCGCGGGCAAACCGAAATTTAGAATCTGAGTAACGATATCGGCGGGTTGAAAAAAGAATTCGACGCCGGGAAAGCGTTGCGGCAATACTTCGCGCAAATGACGCATCAGACGGGCGGTTGGCGGATGATGTTCGGGATCCAACGCAATCAGAATTTCTGCATCGCTCGTGCCGATGGTCCCGTTGGAACTGTAGGACTGATTAATGCCGGAGTTGGGCAAGCCAATGTTGTCAAGAATCGTCTGCAGCTGGTCCTGAGGGATTTCCTGACGCAATGAAGCTTCGATCCGATCGCAAAGACTTGCAGTTTCCTCCACCCGAAGACCCGGACGGGCGCGCACGTGGAGGCGCAAAAGGCCGGCATCGACCTGGGGAAAAAAGTCCTCGCCTAAGAAGAAGTAAATTCCAAGAGACAGAACACAGAACGCCAAAAAGCCTGCAATGAATACTCCCCGATGCGAGATCGTCGTCTCGAGAAGAGCTTCGTAGCCGCGCCGAAAATCCTCGAATTTGCGTTCAAAGCCGCGCTGAAAGCGGCCGAGAAACGACTTCGGTCCGCCTTCACGATGCTCGTGCCCGCGCATGATGTACATCACGAGAGTAGGAATTAGAGTTCGTGACAGCAAATAGCTGGCGAGCATGGCGAAGCTTACGGCTT
>JASHNX010000047.1 GCA_030041415.1 Candidatus Sulfotelmatobacter sp. | reverse complement strand
TTCATCCCAACCAGAGGCTGCGCCGCCTCCGGCCCTGCCATCGGTTGACACGGCTAACTTTCAGCAACTGCTTCAGCTGGCACGGCAAGACAACGCCGCGGCGGAAAACGCTCTCGGCCTTCTCTTCGCTGAAGGGGACGATAAGCAGTCCATTAAGCAAGATAAAAGCGAAGCGGCAAACTGGTTCGCAAAAGCGGCCGAGCATGGCAACGCAGCCGCGCAATACAAACTGGGACTGCTTTACTGGGGCGGCCACGGCGTTCCCAAGGACACGAACAAAGCTTATTTCTGGGCGGTGCTGGCGCGCGCGGGTGGCCAGGAAGGCAGCCAGGATCTCGCCAAAGTCCTCGCCAATGGCATGACCCGCGCCCAGTCCGCAGCCATCGAGCAGCAAGCCGAAATCTGGTACCAGCAGCACGAATCGCAAGGAAAACCCTTGCCTGGCCACTGAATTTCGATCAGAAAGCCCCGGGAAACCCCTGTCATCCTGAGCGAGGATTGTGCTTGGCAAGCGCAATCGGAGTCGAAGGACCCCGCGTTTCCAGACGTCACTTCCAGCTCTGCGACCGCTTTGCTCTCAGCGCTAAAATAGAAGTAGTTCAGCATGTCCACTCTTCGCGCCATGCTCGATTCTCAGGTTCGCGAGGCCGATCCGCATCTCGTCGAGAAGCTCGAGAACAATCGCCTGCGCTGCTATTCCTGCGGACATTGTTGTCCGATCCCTGAGGGTCAGGCAGGAGTGTGCAAAGTGCGCTTCAATCGCGGAGGCACGCTCTTCGTTCCCTGGGGATACACCGCCGGAACGCAATGCGATCCCGTCGAAAAGAAACCATTCTTCCACGCTTATCCTGGGGCGCTTGCCTACAGCTTCGGCATGATGGGCTGCGATCTTCATTGCTCTTACTGTCAGAACTGGGTCACATCGCAGGCCCTGCGCGATCCGAGCGCCGTCTCGCCGCCGCAACAAGCTTCGCCCGAGGACTTAGTCCGTGATGCGCTCGCGCAAGGCGCAAAAATACTCGTCAGCACCTACAACGAACCGCTGATCACCAGTGAGTGGGCCGGTGCGGTTTTCAAAGAAGCCAAAGCCGCCGGGCTCGTCACCGGATTCGTCTCCAACGGCAACGGCACGCCGCAGGTTCTCGAATATCTGCGCCCGCATCTCGATCTCTACAAAGTCGATCTCAAGAGCTTCGACGATCGCCACTACCACGAACTCGGCGGGCGGATCGGCCCCATCCTCGACAGCATTCGCCGTATTCACTCAATGGGTTTGTGGCTTGAAATTGTCACGCTGCTGATTCCCGGCTTTAACGATTCGCCCGACGAACTTCGCCGTCTCACCGAATTTCTCGCTCGAATTTCCCCCGACGTTCCGTGGCATGTCACCGCCTTCCACGGCGATTACAAAATGACCGATCCCCGCAACACGACTGTGGACGACTTGCTCCGCGCCGTCGAAATCGGCCGCGAATCCGGATTGCGCTACATCTACGCCGGAAACCTTCCCGGCATGGTCGATCGCTGGGAAGACACGCATTGTCCGCAATGCGCCGCGTTGCTGATTAAACGCTACGGATATCTCATCGAAGATTATCGCCTCACACCCGACGGCCGCTGCCCGAAGTGCTCAGCTGCAATCCCCGGCCGCTGGTCGGCGAGGTTCGAAGGCCAGATCGCGTCGCATCCTTTCTTGCCGCGTCGTCGCGCGCGATTATTTACCATCCAGAATTAGGTCCTTATGTAATTAGGCGCCGATCTTTCTGCAGCGGCGTCATTCCGAAGTCCCGCGTTCTCTTCAGCGGGACGAGGAATCTCACCTGCGTACGTTTTTACTACGTAAAAACTCACCCCCACGCGCAGTTGATTCAACCAAACCTATCGGTATATAAACCTTGTTCACGCCAACGGGCCTATGAAAATCCAAAAATCGTTGTTGTCAGTGTGCGCAATTCCGCTCCTGATTTCACTCGCCGCAACGCAATCCAAGCCGAAGCTCACGCTCGACACATTTTTCAACTCGGTCAGCTATCCCACTGTTGCCATGTCTCCCGACGGCAACTCCGTAGTTATCGTGGCCGAGCGTGCCGACTGGGACCAGCAGATCTTCCGCGACGATCTCTGGCTTTACCGCTCCAACCTCGTGAGCGACGCGAAAAGTAATAGCACCTCCGGCTCGCTGATTCAGCTCACGCAATCCGGCCACGATTCCGAGCCTAAATGGTCGCCCGACGGCCAGTGGATTGCATTTCTTTCCGAGCGAAGATCTTCTTCAGGCAAAGACTCCGATTCCGACTCCAACGACGATGACGATAAAGGCGACATCAGCCAGCTCTACGTAATTTCTCCGACCGGAGGCGAAGCCATTCAGCTCACCCATGGCGATGCCAGCGTGCACACATTTTCATGGTCCGCCGATTCCCGAAATCTTTATTTCGCCACCCGTCAGCCCTGGGACAAGGAAACAAAAGACGCTTACAAAGAGGAATGGAAGGATGTAGTTCAGTACCGTACCGCCGAGCGGGGCGACACCATCTTTGTGCTCGATCTCGCCGGCGCGATTGCCCACAATTTCTCTGCGGCTGAAAAAAAATCCACCCAAAAGCAATCGGAAGCCGAGAAGGAATCCGACGAAACTCCCGGTGCGCACGCCATCGCAACCATTTCCCTGCGCGTGGACGATCTCATCACCTCGCCCGATGGCACGAAGCTCGCCTTCGTTTCCAACGCCATCAACCAGCGCCAGGAAAAATACGAAGACGTCGAAATCTACGAAGTCGATGTAGCGCGGGCGCCCTCGCCCGCCAGCAGCGAAAATAAAGCCACGGAACCTCGCCGCCTCACCAAGAACCAGGCGGTCGAAGGCCATCTCCACTGGGCCAGCGACAATCGACACATTCTCTTCACCGTTGAAGTTGGGGATGTTTCCGGACCGTATCGCGACGTTCAGCCGCACCTTTATTGGGTTGACTCAGGCTCGGGCAACGTCGAGCAGTGGGCCAAAGATTTTTCCGGAGAAATCGTAAGCTACGGTCCTTACGGCAATGGCGTCGTTGTCACCGCTCGACTCGGCACGGAAGAGCAAATGTACGTTGCCGAGACTCCGTCTTCGTCGTTGAAGAAACTCGAAGGGAACGCCGGCACTTACGACCGGCTCTCCACGCGCTTACAATCCCAGCAGGTAGCATTCATCTACTCATCTCTGCAAAAGCCGGAAGAAGTCTACTTCGCGGGGGGTCCAAATCTTCTTGGCAACGCTCGCGCCATCACATCGTTCAACAAAACGCTCGCCGAGTCCGATCTTCCGCAAGGTAAACCCTATCGCTGGAAAGCCGACGACGGCACCAGTGTCGAAGGCATGTTGATTTACCCTCCGGGAAAATTCGAACAGAAGAACCTGCCCATGTTCACTTTCATCCACGGCGGTCCCGCCGACGCCGACGGCAACCATTTCGAGGCCGACTGGTATCAGTGGGCCGCGCTCGCCGCCACCAACGGATGGCTCGTCTTCGAGCCCAATTATCGCGGTTCGACCGGATACGGCGACAAATTTCTCATGCAGATCGTTCCGCAAATCGTCTCCCGACCCGGCAAAGACATTCTTGAAGGCGTGGACGCCCTTGTCAAAGACGGTATCGCCGATCCCGATCGCATCACCATTGGCGGCTACAGCTACGGTGGATACATGACCAACTGGCTTATTACTCAATCTACCCAGTGGAAGGCCGCCGTCACCGGAGCAGGGGCAGTCGAGCACGTCGGCAACTGGGGCAACGACGACACCACCTACGACGACGCTTACTTCCTCGGCGGACGCCCCTGGGAAGCTCAGCAGCGTTACCACGACGAAGCCGCCATCTTTCAAATAGACAAAGTGAAGACGCCCACGCACATCGTTGCCGGCGCCGACGATATCCGCGTCGCCGTCCTCGAGGACTACCTTCTCGAGCACGCGTTCTATTCGCTTGGTGTCCCGAACGCGCTGCTGATCTTTCCCGGCGAAGGTCACTCGCTCGACAAAAATCCATGGCACGGAAAGATCAAAGTCCGCGAAGAACTGAAGTGGCTGCAGAAATATGGCGGCGTGCCGGCCAACTAGCACGGAACCCACGCGAAGAAAACCCTGCTACGCGCGCTGTGCAACGTCTTTCACACTTGATAGCATTATGGGGTCGCCACGAGCCCGAGAACCCAGATTTTTCTTGACCCTTTGACCCTTCTATTGCACAATACATAGCATTACAATGTATTCGGCGGAACATAATGGCAACAGCGACCGTAGTGGGCACTGGGAGGCGCAACTTCGCAAAGGATGCCTCGAGATGGCAATCCTCGCCAGCCTTTGGCACTCGCGCTTGTATGGGCTCGAAGTTCTGCGCGCGCTGTCGGAAAAATCGCAACTCGAAATCGCCGAGGGCACGCTCTATCCGATCCTGTCGCGTCTCAAGGCTGAAGGCCTGTTGCAGTCCGAGTGGGTCGAGGCGGAAGCCGGGCATCCGCGCAAATATTATTGGCTCACGCCTGCTGGACGCCGCCGCGCCCGCGAAATGGCAGTGGCCTGGAGCGAGTTCTCGACCAATCTGTCGGCGCTTATGCTGCCGATATTAGGAGTGAAGCAGCGATGACCAATCCGGTTTCCTTCAGCGCAGAACCACTTGCCGACGCCCAAATGGAAGGCTATCTTTCCCGGCTCGAGTCAGCCCTGCGCGGCCTTTCCGCGGAAGAAAAAGGGGATATCCTCCTCGAAATTCGCTCCCACATCGCCGACTCGGTCGCGCCAGCGCAAGATCGCGACGCGGCCGCAGCGCGCGTTTTGCGCCTCCTCGGCGACCCAAAGGAACTCGCGCAACGCTACAAAGCTGAGCGCATGCTTACCCGCGCGAGCCGCAGTTTTTCTCCGTTGCTGTTGCTGCGCACAACCTGGGGATGGGCGAAGCTGGGCATGAAAGGGATGGTCGCGTTTTTTGTCGCCCTTATCGGTTATGGCATAGCGCTCGCCCTGACGATCACCATAGTCCTCAAGCCGATCATGCCTTCACGAGTCGGCGTGTGGTGGGGCCGCGGCGATCTCAATGTCGGGATGGTCGATCATCCCGAGCGGATGCACGAACTTCTCGGCCAGTGGTATGTGCCAGTGATGGTCGTCGTAGCCTTTGGCTTCGCCGTCGGAACCACGCAGGCACTGCGCTGGCTCATTCGCCAGCGCACTCCGAAACAGATGTATTAGGTCGCCGCTTTACCTTGAAGGGACTGGATCAACGACCCCAGCGCGGCGGCTTATATTCGAAGTCGAGGAGCGCATCGCGATAATCAATCTTGATGTCCAGGAGACGCAGGGTGGTGAATCCCAGGAAGCCGGAAACCTCCGTTCCTGTGCTGTCGCTCAACGATTTCGTGTCGAATGACGTCATGTCCTGATTTTCCTGGCGCAGGTGGCCAAATTGAAGAGTCGCCTTATTGGCGGTAAAGACCTGATCTACCTTCCCACTAATCCCTTTAATCGTCATGTCGGAATATCCGTGAACCTTGGTGACCTCTCTCGCCGCTTGCGGCGAGATGGAGTTGATGAGGGCGCCGCTATCCAACAGGAACAGTTTGGGAGACGCCTCTCCGATGCTGGTCGGAATGAGGAGGTCGCTGCCGAACCGGAAGACGCGTGTGTAAGATTGCATCTCTGGAGCGATGTAACGATCGTGCGGTCCGGTTCTTTCGGGTGTTCCAGTTTGCTTTGCGTTGTCCTGCTTGGCTGAATCTCCGCCGGCGTCCGCCTCCTCCGAATCGTCATTCCCGGTTGCCAGTCCAAGACGCTGTTCGCCTTCCCCTGGCCGTTGCGGCAGCTGGCTGAGTTTCAGCTTTTCATCGGGGAAATTTATCTCCACCAGGAAATTCTCAAATACATCGGCCCCAATCAAGCCGTCTTCTCCTACAACCGAGCGGCTTTCCATCACTTCCACCGGGCAATTTTGGAATTCCAACTCGCCAATCTTGATGGAATCGGCGATGCCAACAAAGGCGTCTCTTTTCCCGTGATCTCCGATGCCCCAGATTTTGGTGGCTGAGATTTTCGAGATTCCCGCCTTTTCCGCAATTCCGCGTTTCACCGTGATACCGCTTGCGCCTGTGTCGAGCATAAGTGAACTCTTGTGCCCATTCAGAATTACTGGAAGCCCGTAACCGCGCAGGTGAGCCGAGTCGATCAGGAGACGGACGAGTTGTGTTTCCGTGGCCTTCACATTGCTTGCCAGCCGGCACGCGCCCCTTTTGTCTTGCTCTCGATTCTTCAAGTATTCAAGGTAGTGCTCTGTGGCTTCGCGTTCGTCGGCGCTCCAGTTGTTTTCCCCACCCAGGCTTTCTTCGAGATACTTGATCCGCTCGGAACGCGACAGTGTTAGTACCCAGGCTTGCTGAATGTCGGAATCATATGAATCCAACTCGCGAGCCTTGTCGATGAAGTCTTTCTCCGTTTTGTACATGGCGACCGATCTGCGTATCGTTGCCAAGCCCAGGTAGGCCCGCGGTTCCGGATAACCCGAATTTATGACTGCGACCCATTCTTTCTCTGCTTCCGAAATCTTTCCCTGACGAAACCAGACTTCGGCACGTGCGGTGCGCACCCGGGGTGAATCCGCCTGAGCCATACCCAGTTCCGCTGTTTCTTCCGCCTGCTGCACGTCTTTTTGCTTTAGGTAGGCATGGACCAAGCCTGCATATCCATCCGGCGAACCCGGATGTTCGGCCAACAATTGCCTGTATTTCGCGATTGCTCCGACAAAATCGCCTTTGCGGTAGCAGACATTCGCTTCCGCCAAGACGCTCAACTTGTTCGGAATGGACGCATCCGCCACAGGCGGACGATCAGCGGATGTTGCAGGGACGAGAGAATTCGGAGGAGTTGAGTTAGGCGCAGAATTGACCACAGATTTAGACGGCGGCAACGACTGGCCGAAACAAAAAATGGACACAAAACCGCAGACAAAGCACCAGCGTGCAATTTTGGACACGCACGAAACCCCATGGCCCGACGGAGACTAGGGGAAGTCCGGCGGCGGAGCGATTCTCACACAGGCAACAGCTATTGGCAATGGTTAAATCGGGTTTCCCCGGATATCCCGTCGCGCTTCGTTGTTGTGTCCGCTATGAAGTGGGCTGCCCGCCGTTCGCCGGATTGAAAGGCTGGCTTGCGTGCACCAACAAGGACAGGAAAAACAACGGCCAGCTACCGAATGGAGGCTTAAACCGCAAAAGGAGCGGCGTCTGTGAATCAAGCCTTCGGCTGTGACGTGCCGGTGGTGCGCATGTGGTAGATCAGATAAAACACGATCGCGACGTTGATTGCCAGCACCACCACTTTGGCATAACCGAAATGTCGATAGATTTCGTAAATCTCGAGCGGCACTAAAGAAGACGTAATAATTACGGTGAGCCATTCGCCCCATCGCTTTCGCAACCAGAGGCCCGTACCCTCCACCAGGAACAATCCGGCATAGAGAAAGCTCCCCAACCCTAGTTTCTTAACCTGAGCCGGGCTCACGTGAGCCGCTTTCTCCAGAGCCAAATTCACATAGTGGCTTGCCGGATCAAGCCTCAGCGCTTCACTCCAGTGCATGAGCACGTCCCCGACATTTTTGTGAAGAAGTCTGAACAGCCCGATGCCCAACGCGACCAGCAATCCCGCCTTGAGAAACTTGAAAATTGCGATGAGCCGCAACAGCCGGTCGTCTGACAATTTCATGCAGCGCTATTATGCCTGAAGAGTCATTGAGTAGATCGTTTGGGTGGGACCCTCTCTGCCGCACGCACCGGGGAGGCTTTGCAAGGGCGCGGCTTGAGCCGCGCCGAGACAATCTCATGCCGCAACAAAAGCCGCGGCTTTCGCCGCGGCCTGTCATCCGCGAAAATCTGGGTTAATCCGGGCTCGGAAATTAGTACCGTCCGCCGCCTCCACCGCCGCGTCCGCCACGATCGCGGCCTCCGCCGCCATGACGTCCACGACCGCCGCGTCCTCGATCGCGTCCGCCGCCAGGACGACCGCCGCGTCCGCCACGGTCTCCACCATGTGGCCGATCTCCCTGAGGACGATCATTTCCGCCATGATGTTGCGCTGCTGGATCGCGATTAAAGTTCGGCTCACCTTCCGCTTCATCCGGAAAATCTCCGCCGCCTTCAATCACCATCGTTCCGGTCATTGCTGTTGCCGGTCCGCCTTCGGCTTGTGCCACGGCTTCGCCTGATCCTTGTTCGCCGCCGCCTCCGCCGCCCTGCATTTTCGCGCGCTGCTCTTTCAGAATCGCCTTGCGCGAAAGCCGGATGCGGTTGCCCTCGACCGCCAGCACCTTCACCAGCACCTGATCGCCTTCTTTTAACTCGTCGCGCACGTCGGCGATGCGATGCTCCGCCACTTCGCTGATATGCAAGAGACCCTCCGTGCCAGGGATGATTTCGACGAATGCGCCAAAATCTGCGAGACGCGTGACCTTGCCCAGATAGGTCTTCCCAACCTCCGGAGTCGCCGTCAGGTCGCCGATGATCTGCAGCGCCTTCTGTGCCGACGCCTGATCGCTCGACGCAACTTTCACCAGTCCGGAATCCTCCACGTCGATCTTCACTCCGGTTTGCTCGACGATCGAGCGAATCATCTTGCCGCCCGGCCCGATCAGATCGCGAATCTTATCGACCGGAATCTGAACTGTGTAGAAGCGCGGCGCGTAATCGGAAATCTTTGCGCGCCCGGTGGAGATGACTTCCTCCATTTTGCCGAGAATAAACAAGCGTCCGCGTTTGGCCTGCGCCAGCGCTTCGCGCATGATCTGCGAAGTGATTCCGGCAACCTTGATATCCATCTGAAGTGCGGTGATTCCGTCGCTTGTACCAGCGACTTTGAAATCCATGTCGCCATAGTGATCTTCGGCGCCTGCGATGTCGGTGAGAATGGCATATTGATCGCCCTCCTTCACCAATCCCATCGCAACTCCGGCCACGGGAGCCTTTAGCGGAACGCCCGCATCCATCAGCGAGAGCGACGCGCCGCAAACCGTCGCCATCGACGACGATCCATTCGATTCCAGAATGTCGGAAACCACGCGCATCGCATACGGCCACGATTCTTCCGTCGGCAGCACAGCCGAAATTGCACGCTCGGCCAAAGCTCCGTGTCCAATTTCTCTGCGCCCCGCTCCGCGCAGGAACGCAACCTCGCCCACGCTGAACGGCGGAAAATTGTAGTGCAGAACGAATCTCTTCTTGGCTTCGCCTTCGAACCCTTCAAGCCGCTGCATATCGTCCGAGGTGCCGAGAGTCGTTGTAACCAGAGCCTGAGTTTCGCCGCGGGTGAAGATCGCGCTGCCGTGGGTGCGGGGCAAAACTCCGGCCTCGATCCAGATTTCGCGAATTTCATCGAAAGCGCGTCCATCGGGACGATGATGGTGCCCGATGACCTGGTCGCGGAAGATGCGCTCGCGCAGGACCTCGTAATAATGTTTCAGCTTTTTCTGCGCGTCTTCATCTTCCTCGGGAATTTCGTCCAGCAGTTTGTGCTTGAGCTGTTTGACCAAGTCGTAGCTTTCGGCCTTGGGATGCTTCTTGGTATCGAGCGCATCGGACAACTCCGCGCCGATCTTCGATTTCAGCTGATCGTAATAAGGCTGGTCGAATTCGGCCGGCGCGACTTCGCGTTTCTTTTTACCGGCCTTCGATTGCAGGTCACGAATGGCGGCGCAGATTTTCTTGATCTCGCCGTGCCCGAACTCAATGGCATCGACAACATGTTCTTCGGTGACTTCCTTTGCGCCCGATTCAATCATCACGATGCCGTCGGACGTTCCGACGACCATGATGTTCAGGGTCGATTCGCGCATTTCGTCGTACGTGGGATTGATGACGAACTGCCCGTTCAACTGGCCCACGCGCACGGCGCCGACCGGGCCGAGAAACGGAATATCCGACAACGCTAGCGCGCACGACGCGCCGTTGATGCCCATAACGTCGGGATCGTTGCTGCTATCAGCTGAGAGAACGAACGCGATCACCTGCGTTTCGCAGCGGAAGGTTTCGGGAAACAACGGACGAATCGGCCGGTCGATCTGGCGGCTGGTGAGGACTTCGCGCTCGCTCATGCGGCCTTCGCGCTTGATGAAGCCTCCGGGAAAGCGTCCGCCGGCGTAGGTGTACTCGCGGTAGTCGACGGTGAGCGGAAAGAAGTCAATACCCTCGCGCGGGTCGGCGTTTGCAACGGCGGTTGCGAGCACAACGTTATCGCCCATGCGGACAACCGCCGATCCGTGGGCCTGCTTGGCTAATTTTCCGGTTTCAAATGAGAGTTGCTTTCCGCCGGCGAGGTCGACGGTGACTGTACTAGGTTCTGGTTTCATGTTTCATTTTCCTTTGGAACAGATGCGGTGATAGTGCGCGTGAGCCGTGCGCGGGTGCCCCATCTTTGCCCGTCTTTCGGGCAAAGGTGGGAACAAACATCCTCGATCCCTGCGCGGGACTGATGTGGTGGGATTCATTCAAACGCTGCACTTTGCAGAAGATCCTTCAATGCTGTTGCCGGCTTCGGTGGGAAGGCGCGGTCCTTAAGAGATTGGTTAACGAGATTTGAAATTCCCCGCCCAAGCCAAATCGAGGCTTGGATGAACACCCTCTCTCACAAACTCAGGGTGCCCCATCTTTCGCCGGTTTTGCGAAAGGTGGGAGGCAATCGGTGTTCCCGATTATTTGCGGATGCCGAGCTTGCCGATCACGGTTTTATAGCGCTCGGAATCATATCTCTTGAGGTAATCCAGCAAGCGACGCCGCTTGCTGACCAGCATAAGCAGGCCGCGGCGCGAGCCGTGGTCCTTCTGGTGCGTTTTGAAGTGCTCCGTCAACTGGCCGATGCGTTCGCTGATAATGGCGATCTGAACCTCGGGGCTACCCGTGTCGGTCGCGTGCGTCTGGTACCGGTCAATGACAGATTTCTTTTGCTCTCTGGCTAACACTACCCTGGTGCACTCCTGTTCTATTTTCGATTTATCTTGGTGACGTGATGAGGATAACATGCGCGGCGGGAGGGGGTAAAGGCGCGGGCTGGCCCATCCAGGCAAGGCGTTTCCATGGGATCCGCAGCACCGGAGTACATTTATCCCGGGGCATCGTCAATGGACAATAAAAGGGAAAAAGCCATAGCTCTTCTTGTTGGTCAAGAGCCTTGTCCAGCCTCAGACCGCCCCATTCAACTGGCAAAGATTGACGTTAGTCAACTGCTCCGCGCCGTGCAATTCCAAACCACATATCTACGGACTAGTTTTGAAGACTGGTGTGCCCGTTAATACGGGAAATGGGCCAGTGAGCGCCCGCACACTGGAGCCACGCAAGGAAATGAAGATGGTCGGGACCGAGGGGTCGGTCGCACCATCAAAGAACGCTGAATGTGGCAATTCGATCAGGTCCGGCGTTGAATTGACATTGGTTGCGTCTAACAGCGGAATCCAGGTGTGCCCGCCGTCGCGGGAGAAAACAAACCCGCCGGGGAAAACGGTCGCTACGCGAATCTGTGGGTCTGCGATATCGAACGCAACTTCTTCCAAGGGACATCCATGGGTGAAGAAAGCGGTGGCGGTTCCGACGGGAAATGAGCCAGTCAGGTTGTAGGGTCCACGGCCGGGTTGGCTGCTTCCGCAGTTGAAACGGTATTCACCGCCATTGGTAGCGCTTTGTGTTAGCGTGGGTTCTACGCTCCACGTCGAACCGCAATTCCGGCTGACCTTGATGTTCTGAGCGGCTTCGTCCACCGCATAAAGTTCGTTTGGATCATATGGATTGACCGCGAAGTTCCATACGCTCCCCAACGTCGCGCCAGGCCCATTTAACAACTGGAAGGAGGAAAGCAGGCCCGTGGCGGGCGAAGTTTCCCCGCGCTCAAGTTGCCCCTTCGAAGTCATAACGAAGATCACCAGAACTGGCACCTGACTCGCCGTGCCGACGGGGAAACAGAGTGAATTTCCCTGGACCGTGCCAGCCAGAATTTTGGCGACTGTCCCGGCCGGGAATGGCTGCGCAGCGAGGAGACTCGAAGACTCCAAAGAAACCCAGGAACCGGAACTACCCATGGAGGGATTTACGGTGGCATTGCGCACGATGACATCTTGGGTTGCATTCAACGCTGGGCCGGACTCGACCGACAAGTAAACTGCGGAAACAGGGTGCTGGCCAGGAACCGACATCACCTGTGTAAAGTCACCTGTGCCCGGCTGCTCAAATTCTGCTTTTGGCGGAGGAGTAGGAGTAATGTTCAGAAAAGTACCGGATGGCCCGGGAGGGTTGGCCTTGACGTGAAAATTGTCGTTGCGGCCAATGACCACTTGAGTGGGAAGCTGGGGATCTATCCATGCTTGGCCGGCGTCCCCATCCAAATCCTTCAGCGGAGACCATGCGGCCCCTCCCTGTGTCCCAATCCATGCGTCATTATCTCCCGTCGGCACATAGAGAAGTGGACCAGGAGCACCGATGCCCGAAGCTTTCACCGCAGCCATCCCCGAAACTCCAGCCATTATGTTGGCTTCCATTGCATGCAATCCCGATTGTGCCGCTACCCAGCGATTCACGCGGCTGCAAGGCAGCCCTTCCGATCCCACATTAGCGAAAACTCCGCCGTCATCGGAGGCAAAAGCGGTGCAGATTCCATTCGAGGGATCATAGTCGGAAGGAAAAGCCATCGCCCAGGTGTCGACGTGAATCGGGTCGCTACAACCGGTGGACGTACCGCCCCCGAGTTGCTGCCAGGTTCCTCCCGCTCCGCCAGCCGCCGCCTGGAACCACCACCAAATGCATCCGTCCGCTGCGTAGACGTCGTAGTTGACGCCAGGTACTTCTTTCGGCACAGGGGCCCCTACGCGCGGTGTGTATACGTTGGCCTGGCCGGAACCGGCGGTGTTGCTCACTGCAGCGAAGTTGAGATTGGTCGTGGTTCCAGTGTTAAAGTCGACGATGGTCACTTCCCTGGGTTTGTTGTCGGCGGGCGCGTGAACCACGGCCACCGAGCTTGATACCGAGCTTCCCTGAGCTGAGGGAACGACGGATAAACCCAGGCAAAGATCTGGAAGGGTGACGGGTGGTTCCCAGCTTTGTCCCGAAGTTAGCGAGCGCCTTACCGTGGAGCCTTGACAGGCAAAAAGTCCGCCCTGACCCGGGGCCGCGGCCAGAATTGCCTGTTGTCCGTTAAATGTCGTCTGCGGCAACTTTGTCCAGGTGGCTTGCTCCAAGTCCTTATCGGTGGTGCTGAAAATGCCGCAACGCGTGGATACAAATGGAGTGCCCTGGGAAAAAACGACGCTTCCAATAGTGATTTCATTCGACGTCAGAGTAGAAGTGGCGCTGCAGCTCAGTCCGCAGAACGCATGTTCCCAAGTACCAGCGGAGTTGTCCGAGACCCACAGTCCGCCGAAAGGGTTGCCTGGGCGCCCGTCGTCATCTCCGGTGGCATAGAGGAGCCGCGACGGATTGGTGTCATCCAAAGCGAGCGCTGTGTGGTTTTGAGTCAAACCGGTTTTCAGTCCAATGCTTGAGTGAAACCAGGATTCGCCATTGTTTACCGATTTCCAGATTCCTGAAGACTCCCCCGCGGCGTATAGCGTGGATTGCAGATTGGCTGACGCACTGATGTTGGGATCAATCGCCAGGCTCAAAATGCGTCCGCCCGGGTCAACCCCGCCCGGAGGATTGCCATAAGGAAAGTTGGGAGATACATCTGTGATGGTAAATACCAATGGCCGCTTGATTGTGATCTCGATAAATGCTGGGCCGCCGGCCTGATCAGTAAGAGTGCTGAGACACTGGTTGCTGTCGCCGTTGTCATGGCTGTAGTAGCCGTTGTCGCCATAATCGCCCGGTTCGTCCTGATAACCCACAACAGGGAATGTCGCTTTAGTTCCCACCGGCCATTCAGTTTGGTTGGGCGCCAGGAATGTACCGATTCGCTGCAGTGCACCGATTCCTCCGGGTGCGCCGGGAATCTGGATCAAGGCGAAATACTCATCTACGAAGTCGGGATTGATAGGGTTAACAATGTTCTTCCAAGTTCTTCCCGATCCGCCCGATTGGGCGCAACCGCCCGCTGCGAAGCTCACGATGTCTCCGGGCAGGAAGGTGATCTGCGGATAGCCGGTTGAGACGGCCAAAACATTTGGGTAGTCGATTCGCCAAAGCTGGATTTCGGTATTCGGCGTGAATGTGTCGGAAAGCTCGGATACCACCTCGATCAGGGCAGGGGTGCGATTGTTGGCGTCGTCGCTTCCTGGGGGCGCGAAGCCTTCAAAGACGACGCAGCGAAGATGCCCATTAATGTTCTGGATTTGGAACGTGGTGCTGCAGCTGGAGGCGTTCTCCAGTTGAGTGTTGGTTGGAACACCGAAATAGTCTGGACAGGTTGCTTCTAGCGTAGTGCCGACCATCTTGGGGCCGCTGCATCCGCCGCTGGTTTGATAATTGCCGCCCGGCAAGACGGCATTCGCGCGGGTTGAAGCAATCGCAATTCCGAACAAAATTGCCATCGAAAGCACGGCGCATTTGCCGAAGAACTTCAGGAATGACTGCCCCGGGAAGAGTCCAAGTTTCATCACGGCCTCCTTTGCGTCCTGCAAGTACAGATAGCGGGGCCCGCTTGATTTGTGCTGAGTGGCCCCGGAATTACTCAGTTTGTGAGCCGCCTTCACCGGGAGGGAAGTGGTGCTGGTGCAATAGGTGTGAAGGTTTCGTTCCACGCACGTTGGACCCTACACTCTATGGTGAGTTGCACCCATGAATCGTTACAAGTTATGCAGGAAGTCGAAGAGGTCAGATCAGAGTCCTTGTCGACGACAAACACTGCTGGTACCGAAGCAGGTTGCCCCACCCTTTCGCCCGTTTTTGGCGAAGGGTGGGGTTATCCAATATGTCAATCCAGCCGATCTCACCTACGGGCTGCCGCAGGGTAACCGCCGGAATTTTCGCCCACCCTGTCGCAGAGAGCGCGACAAGGGTGGGGCAACCCAAGATCATCCACTCTGCGTGCGCGACTGTTCTCGCCTGCGTGCTGTCGCGGAGCACTCGATCTCAACCAAGCCCTCAATACCCTCGGCCTACGGCAGGAAGCTGCTCCATTTCCAGCCTCTGCCCAGCTTGACGATTTTCCGAAGCAGGCGTAGTCTCGCGGGAAAAAATCGCGGCGGCGTATAAGACTGCCGCTTAGGAGGAGGGGGCATGGAGTTTCTTGGGGCGCTCTGGCTGCCGATTGTGTTGTCGGCGGTGATTGTGTTTGTCGCCAGCTCGATCATGCATGCGGTTCTGCACTATCACGAAGGCGATTGCAAAAAACTGCCGGATGAAGACAAGGCTCGGGAGGCGCTGCGCGGCGCGACTCGCGGCTTATACATCATTCCTTACGCGACGCACAAGACAATGAAGTCGCCGGAGATGCAGGAAAAATACCAGCAGGGACCGGTGGCCATGCTTACCGTTTTTCCGACAGGCTTGCCACAGATTCCGAAGTTTATGGCGATGTGGTTCGGCTATTGCCTCTTCGTGGGATTTGTTGTGGCGTATCTTGCGTTCCACACGGTCGCGCACGGCGCAAATTATCTGGTGGTATTTCGCGTAGTCGGGACGGCGGCATTCCTGGCGTATAGCTTCGCGCACATCGGCAACGGCATCTGGAAAGCCGAACCGTGGGGCATGGTCATTAAGGAAGTCTTTGACGGGCTCGTGTACGGTCTGCTTACCGCGGGCACGTTCGGCTGGCTGTGGCCGAGATAATGGCCGGTTTTTGGCAAGGGCGAGATTATCCAATCCGATCACACGGAGTTACAAGTTATTGATACTGTGATCGTAGCGCTGCACCACCCAAAAACTCGGCTTTCGCTACGCCCGATCTTTCCAATATCCAGGCTTGCGGCTGGTATGGGCGATGGCCACGATCTGAATGTCGCTGGAATTTAATTCACGGTAAACGAGAACGTAAGGGAATTTTCT
>JASHNX010000046.1 GCA_030041415.1 Candidatus Sulfotelmatobacter sp. | reverse complement strand
GCTGGGGCCGCGGGCCTGAACCAGATTGCGCCCATGATCTGGCGCGAACCGTTGGAATTCGAGAACAACCGCAGCTACTGGGCGCGGAGTCAGCCGCCATTGAATGCCCCCTTGAACAACGATATTTCTGCTGACGTGGCGGTGGTCGGTGGCGGCCTCACAGGACTTTCCGCCGCCTACTACATCCGCAGCATATTGCCGAACAAGCGAGTGGTTGTCCTGGAAGCCAAGGGATGCGGTAACGGGGCTTCGGGACGGAATGGCGCCATGATGCTGACCATGACAGCAGATCGTTACATGAGCTTCAGCTCGGATCCAGCCATGGACAAGAGGATTTACGACCTGACGGCGGAGAATGTGCGCACTCTGTCGAAGCTCAGCGCTGCCACCGGAATTGACTGCGAGTTGGAGACTAACGGCGCGCTGCAAATGCTCGCCAGTTCCGGAGATGTTAAAGCGGCCAAGGCGTATGTGGAGCAGGCACGATCGATGGGGATGCCGGTTGAATTCTGGGACAAACAACAGCTTGTCGACGCGATCGGTACCGAGGTTTATGAGGCAGGTTTCTTCGACCCTAGCGCCGGACATGTTCATCCCATGAAACTCGTTCACGTTTTTAAGGCTGCGGCGGAAAACGCCGGCGTGGAGATTTATGAAAACACCCCTATCACAAGCATCGAACAGGGTCGCGAACACGTTCTTCATACGACCAGCGGGTACACGATCCGAACAGGAGCTTTGGTTCTGGCCACCAACGCGTTCAGCCCGCAATTGGGTTTTTTTCGAAATTCGATTCTTCCCGTGCACGAATATGTGGCCGCGACATCTCCGTTGAGCGAGCAACAATTGACCGAGATCGGCTGGCGGCGGAGAATCCCATTCAACGATAGCCGGACGGAAGTGTTCTATCTCGGGCTGACCGTGGATAATCGCATTCACATCGGCGGGGGCGGTCCGAGCTATCTGTTTAACGGCGGCCTTGGCGAAGCAGGCGACACGTCTGCACATTTTGCGCAGCTCCATCGGGAGCTCATGCGAATTTATCCGAAACTCGCCGATGTCGCATTCGAGGTGGGGTGGGACGGAGTGGTCGACTGGTCGCTGGACGAGTCGCCCTCGGTGGGATGCATGGGAAAATATAAGAACATTTTTTATGGCATCGGATACAGCGGCCACGGCGTGAACCTGACCTCGATTTTCGGCAGAATCATTGCCGATCTGATCGCAGGCCGCGCGGAGCAGTGGCAGCATTATCCCTTTGTCAACGCGAGTCTCGATTACATTCCGAATGAGCCGTTCCGCTGGCTGGGGGCACAAGCTGGATTGGCGTGGTACCGGCTGACAGGATCGTAGCAGCCCGGCGACGTGTTAAGTGATGACGGTTCTTTTCAGCTCGGTTTCGGGCGGTCATTAGACCAGCGCATTCGCACTCCCGCGAGGAATTTTTCTTTATCGGCGCGCATGAGCCGGACCAGCTCCTGATTGCCGGTATCTTCATGAGCGGCGGCCCACAGCACCATTTCAGTTAAAACCGGAGCCAGGTCGATACCTTTCTTAGTCAGCCGGTAGATCAGCTTGCGGCCGTCTGAGGGGTCGGGCTCGCCCTCGATAATGCCGTAGGAAACCAGCTTCTGGAGACGATCAGCCAGGATGTTGGTTGCGATGCCTTC
This sequence comes from Candidatus Sulfotelmatobacter sp., assembly GCA_030041415.1. Lineage (GTDB taxonomy): Bacteria > Acidobacteriota > Terriglobia > Terriglobales > Acidobacteriaceae > Sulfotelmatobacter. Next base: position 14,519 of record JASHNX010000046.1, on the reverse strand, counting down.
GTAGCAATCCATAAATTCCTTATACGTGCGAAAGCCCCGAAGCATCATGTCGCGGATGATGAGCAGGGACCAGCGGTCGCCCAGCATCTCGACCGATGCGTTCAGCGGGCAGCCGGAGCGCCGAGACAATTTGTTATGTTTCGCCACCAGGGTCATCGTAACATTTCACTTGCATTTTGCAAGTTAAATATGGATACTCTTCGCGTGCGATTCAGTCCGATCAATGTCAGAGATTGAATGACTGAGAACGGAAAGGACACGAACATGAAGGTTACAGGATGGAAGAAAACAACGTTTGCAGTTCTCCTGTCGATCGCCGTCCTGTTCAGCAGCGCGGCGGCTGAAGACAATTCCAAGGATCCGGCTGTGCACTTAGTAACTGCTTCCACGCCGCGCGAGCGGCAGATCGAACTGGCCTTGAGCGCGGCGCCCGCCGAGGTATCGAGCAAGGCAGCGGTTTATATCGTAGGAGCCAAAGGCTACGAGAAAGCTCGCGAAGGCACGAACGGCTTCAGCTGTTTTATCTTTCGGTCGTTTAGGGGGACAACACAAACCTCGTCGGCGCCAGCGTGTTTCGACGCAGAAGGCAGCCGGACCATCATGCTTGCTTACATTCACCGGGAAGAACTACGGGCAGAGGGCAAGTCCGAGCAGGAGATCAAGGACGACATCGCGAAAGGATATAAGGACGGCCGCTTCAAAGTGCCGGGGCCGGGTTTTCTTTACATGATGTCGAAGGAAAACTATGTTTACGATTCCGAATCCAAACAGAGCGGTTTCGTGCCCCCGCACCTGATGTTCTATGCGCCTTACAAGACCGCAAAAGACATGGGATATGACTCGGTATCGCCCGCAATGGTTCCCCATCTAACAAATCCCGGAAGCCCGGAAACGTTGATGGTGGTTATGGTGCAGGAGGATGGCTCCTCCGACGATTCCCACAAGAACTAGGGAAGGCTCAGTGGAGATCTAGCGAAGTCGGTTCGTCCGTCGCGATCATTGCGACGCATTTCAAAGAGCCCCGGCTCTTGCACGTTCGCTTCTGCGTACAGGAGAAGAACGATGAAGTACAAAATTTCTAAGACAATCGCATTCGGAGGTTTCGCACTGGTCGTTGCGCTTGGCGCTTACCCGAAAGCCCAGGCAGCAAACGGCAGGGTGCCCTACGAGAGCATGGCTCCGCTTGATCAATACCTGATGACTGATCGAAATGCCGAAATAGCCCTGGCGCGGAGCGCGGCGCCGGACTCTATCTCGGGCGACGCAGAAATTCTGGTTCTCGAACGGAATGGTTACAAAACCGCGGTCAAGGGCAAGAACGGCTTCGTGTGTCTAGTGGAACGTTCGTGGATGGCGCCATTTGACGACCCGGAGTTTCTGAACCCTGATCAACGATTGCCGCTCTGCCTCAATCCGCCGGCTGTGCAAACACACCTGCCGTTTACGTTGAAAGCGACGGAACTTGCGCTGGCCGGAATGTCCAAGGCGGAGATGTTCAACACGCTTAAGGCCGCGTTCGCAAGCAAAGAACTGCCGCTGCCGGCGCCTGGATCGATGTGCTACATGACGTCGAAGCTGCAGTATTTTGGCCGCAAATATCGCAATGCCGACCCGCATTTAATGTTCTGGTTTCCGCAGGAAGCGAAGATGTCGTGGGGCGCAGGCTTGCCGGGATCGCCGGTTTATGTGCACCAGGACTCTCCGGACCCGATCACCACGTTCATCATTTCTGTAGATAAGTGGTCCGACGGAACGGCTGCAACGGCGAACTAATCGAATCCCACCGCGACAGGAGAATGCCAATGACGCGAAACAGACTGAAGCTCATCGCATGGAGGAATCTGGTGCTGGTCGCGCTGTTCGGTGGCCAGATAGGGATGTTGTGTGCAAAAGCACAGGATGCCAAGACACTGTATCCGAGCATGGCCCCGGTTGATCAGTACCTGATGGCGGATCGGGATGCAGAAGTTGCCCTTGCGCGCAGCGCGGCGCCGCCGGCGATCTCCAGCGAAGCCAAAATCCTGGTCCTCGGACGGAGTGGATACGAAACGGCTGCCGAAGGTAAAAACGGCTTTGTATGCGTTGTGGAGCGAGGGTGGATGTCTCCTGAGGACGCCCCGGACTTCTGGAATCCAAAAATCCGTGGGCCGATCTGCTTCAATCCTCCGGCCGCGCGATCCATTTTGCCGATTACATACAAAAGAACCGAGATGGTGTTAGCGGGGCGAACGAGGGCTGAGATCATCGCGGGCAACAAAACCGCATTTGAAAAAGGTGAACTGCCGGTACTCGAACCTGGCGCCATGAGCTACATGATGTCAAAGGGCGCCTACCTCACCGACCAGGGCGACCACAATCTGGCGCACTTGATGTTCTACGTACCTGAGATGCCCGGCAAGGTGTGGGGAGCGGATGTGCCTAATTCGCCCGTCATCCTCGGCAATCAGTTCATTCCGGCGGAACCGGTGAGCGTTTTCATCGTTCCGGTGGGCAGGTGGTCGGACGGCACAGCAGCACCTGTGATGTAGCAGGCTTAAACCACGGGGACAATCGTGCGCAGAGTGATCGTTTCCAACATGATGTCGCTCGACGGTTTTTTTGAAGGCCCGAACCACGAGCTGAACTGGCACGTAGTCGACGACGAGTTCCTTGCTTACGCCGCCGACATGTTGCGCTCGGCCGATACAATTCTTTTCGGGCGCACTACCTATGAACTCATGGCGAATTACTGGCCGAGTGCTCCGAAAGATGAGATCGCCGACAAGATGAACGGCCTGGGGAAAATCGTATTTTCGAAGACACTCGAAAAAGCGGGTTGGAACAATTGCCGACTGGTTCGAGGAAATGCAGCGGAAGAGGTGTCGCAATTGAAGAAGAGTCCCGGCAAGGATATCGTCATTCTGGGCAGCGGAATGCTGGCATCCGATCTCTTGCAGCGTGGCCTGATCGATGAGTATCGAGTCATTCTGAATCCCGTGCTGATCGGGGCGGGAAAGCCGCTCTTTGAGGGAATCGAACACCAGCTTAGACTAGCGTTAAAAGAAACAAAACTGCTGCACTCGGGAGTTGCGATCCTTTATTACCGCCCAAGGTAAATGGCAGCGTCGCTTACAATTCACAGGCATTCAACCGAAATCGACCGAACTTTCATAAGGAGGAGCATATGTCGGCAAAACCTACGCACGAACAGGCACAACTTCAATTGCAACTTTTCGAAGAGCGCCGCGAAGCGAAGCTACGCGAGGCGCGAGACTGGTTCTGGAAGAACTACCACGTGGAAACCTTTGACGACGCGATGCGAATCGCCGCGCCCGGGACTGAAGGCGGGCAATTCTCGATGATGGTCATGACTTACTGGGATCAAGCGTGCGCGATGCTGAACTACGGCCTGCTTCACGAAGATTTATTCTTCGAGACTACGGGAGAATTTTTCGGCGTGTGGGAAGCGGTTAAGGGAATCCTTCCGGAAGGCCGGGAGCGATTTCACAACCCACACTTCCTCGAACATCTGGAAAAAGCGGCAGAGCGTTTTGAGGCGTGGACGGAAAAGCGGTCGCCGGGGCAGATCGCGGCGATGCGGCAGTGGATGGCGCAGATGCGCGGGCAGCAAAAGAAGGCAGCGTAGAATTCTGAAGTCCCACCCTTCGAACACCGCGAAGGGTGGGGCATCCGCTGTTTTCGTGATGTCGTTCCGATGACTCGCGAAGCGCGGCGGAGGAACCTGCAGGGTGGCGGTTGAGAAGGTTGCGGGCCGTGACCGGGCACTCGAAATGATGTCATTCAACTTTGATTGAACCGAGTACAAAGAACAACAAGGAGCTAAATCATGTCCTCAGTTCGCGTTCTCGTAGGGACGCGCAAGGGCGCGTTCATTCTGACTTCGGACGGCAAGCGAGATAAGTGGGAAGTCAGTGGACCGCATTTCGCCGGCTGGGAAATCTATCACCTGAAAGGTTCGCCGGTCGATCCCAATCGCATCTACGCGTCGCAATCGAGCGGGTGGTTCGGACAGATCATTCAGCGTTCCGATGACGGCGGCAAGACCTGGCACCAGCCGGGAACGCCGGCCGGCGAGCCTGCCGCGCCGGGTCCCCCGAAAAGCGAAAGCAACAAGTTCACCTACGACACTTCTGCCGAGGCGGGCAAGCCATTGACGACGCACCAGTGGTATGACGGAACGCAGCATCCGTGGGAGTTCAAGCGGGTGTGGCATCTCGAGCCTTCGCTTAGCGACGCCGAGACGGTTTATGCGGGCGTGGAAGACGCCGCCTTGTTTCGCTCGACGGACGGCGGAAAAAACTGGCACGAACTTTCCGGCCTGCGAGGGCACGGGACTGGGCCCAAGTGGCAGCCTGGTGCGGGAGGCATGTGTCTGCACACGATCGTTCTCGATCCCAGCAACCCGGAGCGAATTTTTATAGCGATTTCAGCGGCGGGCGCATTTCGTACCGATGATGGCGGTAATTCGTGGAAGCCGATCAATCAGGGACTTTATTCCAAGTACCTTCCGAACCCGAAGGCTGAGGTCGGCCACTGCGTTCACCATGTGGCGATGAATCCGAAGCGTCCCGGAGTTCTCTTCATGCAAAAACATTGGGACGTGATGCGTTCCGACGACGCCGGCGACAACTGGAACAAGATCAGCGGCAATTTGCCAACCGATTTTGGATTCGTGATCGACATCCACGCGCACGAGCCGGAAACGGTCTACGTGGTGCCGATCAAAAGCGATTCGGAGCATTTCCCGATCGAAGGCAAGCTGCAGGTATTTCGCAGCCGCAGCGGGGGCAACGAGTGGGAGCCGCTGACCAAGGGACTGCCGCAGAAAGATTGCTACGTAAATGTGCTTCGCGACGCAATGGCGGTGGACTCGCTCGATGAGTGCGGAATTTATTTTGGGACCACTGGCGGACAAGTCTATGTATCGTCCGATGCGGGAGACAACTGGAGTGCGATCGTGCAGAATCTACCGGCGGTGCTGAGTGTGGAAGTGCAGTCGCTGAAGTAAAGGGCCATCGCAACCGGGCAAGTTTTAGGAGTAATCCTGCAGGAGACTTATGCCAAAAATCACTCCGTTTCTCTGGTTCGACAACAACGCCGAAGAAGCTGCTGACTTCTACACTTCCATTTTCAAGAGCGCGAAGGTGCTCAACGTGAATCGCATGCAGGGAAAGGTGCTGACGGTCACTTTTGAAATCGAAGGGCAGCGATTCATGGCGCTGAATGGCGGCCCACTGTTTCACTTTGCTGAGGCGTTCTCGATTTTCGTGAGCTGCGAGACGCAGGAAGAAGTCGATAACTATTGGAACCGGCTGCTCGAAGGCGGAACGCCGAGCCGCTGCGGCTGGCTGAAGGATAAATTTGGACTCTCGTGGCAGATTATTCCCACAGCTCTGATGCAACTGATGGGCGATCCCGATCCGAAGAAATCGAACGCGGTTTTTCAAGCGATGATGAAGATGGATAAGATTGTAATTGCAGACCTGAAGAAGGCGCATGAGGGAAAAGCCGTCGCGTAAAATACGCGTGAGATTGGAAATCTCACGCTAAAAGCTGGATTGCATCCTTTCGGCGATGAAATGATCCGCATCGTTCTTCCCTTCCATCTTCGAACGCTCGCCCAGGCCAATGCTGAGATCACGCTCGAAGTCGCGGGTGCGGTGACACAACGGTCAGTGCTGGATGCCCTGGAGACACAGTATCCGATGCTGCGCGGCACGATTCGGGACCAGGGCACACAGCAGCGGCGGCCATTCCTGCGCTTCTTCGCCTGCCAAGAAGATCTGTCTCATGATTCGCCGGACGCGCCTCTGCCGGAAGCAGTGGCATCCGGAGCTGAGCCATTTCTAATCGTGGGTGCGATTGCCGGAGGGTAGGGTTCCCCTGCCATAGCGCCACGCGGTTTTTTTCTGCATAATTCCGGGATGGCTCTTGTGGTCTTTCTTCGAGGCGTGAACGTTGGCGGGCATCGAACCTTTCGCCCCAACTCTCTCGCTCGGGAACTGAGCGATTACGATGTCGTAAACGTGGGCGCGGCAGGCACCTTTGTCGTTCGTAGGCCCGGTTCGCGTACAAAGTTTCGCGCGGCGTTGATCAGCAAGCTGCCTTTCGATACAAAGATTGCGATGTGCGACGGTCGCGACCTTCTGCGCCTGGAGACTACGCATCCGTTCGGCGCCCGGCCCTCACCGCCCGATGTTGTCCGTTTCGTGAGCATTCTGTCGAAAGCTGGCGCCGTCCGGGCGTCGCTTCCAGTTTCGTATCCTTCGGACGGAGAGTGGCTGGTGCGCGTCATGGCCTGTGAAGGCCAGTTTGTGTTTGGCATGTACCGCCGTCACATGAAAACCATCGGCTATCTCGGCCAGATCGATAAGATCTACGGCGCGCCCGCGACTACGCGTAACTGGAACACCATCGCCGCTATTTTTCGAATTTTGAAGGGTCAGAGCGCTGCGCGATAGCCACCAGTCGTGCGGGCAAGTGCGGGTATTGAGTCTAATGGGGCTCTATCGCCAATCAACTTTTCGCCGAAGCTTCAGAAAATCTGAAGTGTCTTCAACATAGTCGGTTCGAGCCGCTTTGTTTCGTCGGTTACGTTCACCCCATCAAGCGGATTGAACTCAAATTCTAGAGTCTTGCCCCTCAGGTTGAAGACGCAACTATCTGAAAAGCCCACTCCCATGCTGCCGACGACGCCGCAATAGAAAAGGTGTCGACCGATTCTTTGGCGTGTCGGCATCAGGTCACCAGCGCCGGGAGATACATGGAATGGCACAGCGACGATGACGGAAACAGAGATGACTGGATCTGAACCGACGGTTGGCCCCAGACATAGCAAATACTCACGGTAGTAGTTATCCTTGCACCGTCCATTAGGTGCGATTGGCTTGTAGGGATCCGGGTAGAGAAGCGAAATCCCGTATTTCCTGTTGACATACTCATGCCAGTGAGAGTGCGGAGCCTTTAGGTCTATGTCTGACGCTTGCACATGGGCGCATAGAAAAGAAATGAGCAAGCTGATTGCCGGCGCCAAAGTGAAGTACAGGACGCGTGGTCTCCCTGTGGGCATAGCGAATCGTAAGTTTGCACTCTGCGTGCCAAAAACGCAAAGCCGCAGTTGCTGCGAATTCTCCAAAATCGACATGTGCATTGGGACGAGTGCGTGTCAGGGAGGACACAGTGTGACGGTGGCCGCGTACCCAACGCGAGCCGTCAATTGTTGAAATCGGGCGATTACACTCAAAATCCCCGCTGCAACATCAACGAAGGGTTCATTTGCTCGGATATCCCTCGTCCGCTATAGTTTTCATAGCCATGTTTGAAAATTTCACGGTTACCGACCGCTGGACCAAAAAGCCTGTCCATTGCGTCTACCAGGCGCTGATTGTTGCCGTGGCCACGCGGCACGCCGATGCGGTCGATATCAAGTTTCTGGCCGATGGAAAAACCATCTGGGTTGCCCTGCCGCTTCCGGCGTGGGTGGAATACAGAAAACGTACCGGCAATGTGATTACCGACTCCCTGGCGGTAGAAATCGCCGGCCATTACCTGAAATCGGCGATCGAGGCCGGGGAAGGACTGGGCCGCGAAATGTACTCGCTGACAGTTCAGCAGACGCTGGATCACCTGGAAGCAGCGGTCAAGGAAATGGAAGCGCGAGTCCCCGCGTAGATGGTCCCCGTGGTGAAGGCCTGAAGATTCTCTTGCAGCAGATTCCTACGCTTTCGATATATTCCCGCTGCTCTACTTCCTTCGTCTCACTTCATCTCATCCCAGCAGTGAATTCATAGACTGTCACGCTGTGAAATTTCTCTCCGGGCTTCAGCTCGGTCGATGGAAAATTTGGATGGTTTGGAGAATCGGCATAATGCTGCGTCTCCAGGCAAAGGGCAAAACGCTTTTTGTAGACGTGCCCGTTTTTTCCGGTGATGGTGCCATCGAGATGGTTGCCGGTATAGAACTGGATCCCAGGCTGATCAGTGAGCACGCGCATGATTCGGCCGGTGTTGGGCTCATAAACCTCGGCCGCTTCCTTCAGCTTCCCCGGATGGTCGAGGACGAAGTTGATGTCGTAGCCCGCGCCAAAGTGCAACTGTTGATCAGCCGCATCGATTCGCTCGCCGACGGCGTGCGGATTGCGGAAATCGAACGGGGTCCCGGCGACTGACTTTATTTCGCCGGTCGGGATGAGATCTGCATTCAGTGGCGTGATACGCGACGAATTGATCTTCACGACGTGGCCCAGGATCTCGCCATTTCCTTCGCCCGCCAGATTGAAATAAGAATGATTGGTAAGGTTGAGAACCGTGTCTTTATCGGTCGTAGCCGAGTACTCGATCCGCAAAGCACTGCCGCGCAACGTATAGCGCACGGTCGTGGTGAGAGTGCCGGGGAATCCCTGATCACCGTCTTTGCTGACGTAAGTGAGTTCGACTCCATCCGGCAGCGGTTGAGCCGTCCACACGACTTTGTCGAAACCGCGCGGGCCGCCGTGCAGAGCGTTGTCGCCGTTATTCTTGGGAATGGAATAGGTCTGGCCATCGAGTTGGAACGTGCCATGCGCGAGGCGATTGGCGTAGCGTCCGATGATGCCGCCGAAGTGCGCCGTCTGAGCGACGTATTCCTCGAGCGAATTGCAACCGAGAACAATATCGGCGAGCTTGCCGTCGCGGTCGGGCGTGCGGAGGGAAACTACGATTCCGCCGTAAGTAATGATGCTGGCTTCGATCTTGCCGTTACTGAGCGCATAAAGCTCGACGGCGGTGCCGTCGGGAGTGTGCCCATACGGCGTTTTGATGATGCGCGTCTTCATTTCTTTCTGGGCTTCTTTTTGGGATTTTGTTTGTGCAGACATAATCGCGGCCATTGCCATCACGGCGACGAGCGTGGTGCGGCAGAGTTGAGCTCTAGTGAAAAGCATAAATGGTTTTGCGATCGATTCCAGTCTGGAAGGATACCGTACCTGAGGCGTTCCGGGTATCAGCGAGGCGGATGCACGGTCAGGGAATCGCGTGAAGAAGGCGGTCGTTTTTGTCGGGCGATTGCGGTTGGCGGCGCAACCTGGCTAACAATCTCCGTTGTTTTGAGGCGACGGCGAAACGGACTCGTCTTTCCATGCCGCGTCTGCCGGTATGTTGGGCTGCTCATCCCTCTGCGCGGCAGAATTGTTGCGCAATATACCCCCTACGAGAAACACTCGTGAGCAAGTCGGCGGAAAAGGATTTTTTCCGTTTCCCGCTTTGCGACGGCAACAGGCGCCCATCCAGAGGACTCCCGGTACGGCCGGGAGAATGCTGCCTAACCTACTGCTCGGCCGAAGGCGGTGTAAGCAACGAGGGTCGGCTCTTCCGGTCCTTCCTCCGCTGGCCATCCGGCTAAGGCTCTTGCCAACTGTTGGAAGTTTTCTGTTCGAGGGTCTTCCACCAGCCGGGAAAGCATATCGCGTATAACACTCCAGTTTGCCTTCGTCGCGTCAGCAATCTCTTTCAGGATATCCTCAGCCTGATTTGTGTCGAGCCTCAGCAATCGCCAATGCGGTGAGCGCTTTCCCACCAGGATCTTGACATCGGTCGCGCCCAAATAGCCTCGCTTAATCAATTGCTGCCAAATATCCTGGGGTACGGCGTTGAGAAGTAACGCCTGATTGACCCAGGAGAGAATGCACCAGTTATCGAATCGCGTATCGCGCATCAATCTGACGGGGTCAACGCATGCCAGAGCGTGTACGTCGGTAATGCCCTCCTCCGCCAGTCTCTCCGTCTCCTCGCTCCCGATACCTTCAATCCGTCCCAGCGGAATCCGCCGCTCCTCCTGCACAACGGGGCTTTCGACCTGCAACGCTTTCATAATCCCTTGAACTAGGGTTTTGAAGATAAGACGCGGCGTGTATCCGGCGACGATCCATAGCGCACGGTTATTCCAGTTGCCCGCTACTGTGCCTACGAACACGCTGGGGATTAAGGCCGCGAGAGCCGGGCCAATCGCCATCGTAATGAGGCACCACAGAATCGAGACCGGGGTGATGTCGTTTCGGACAGAGCGCCTGCCCAGCTCGAGAAATACAAAGAAATAGGCACCGAAGAGCCCATATTCGAAGGCCATGAGCTTATCGTTCGACGTAAACCAAGCCGGCGGATGGTTAACGAGCATGAATTCTATGATCCCCACGATCGGAACGAGTGCGGCGGGCAATATGTATCGCGTAATAATTGCTCGCGACCCATACTGCTCCCGAATCATATTTCCAACTCTCATCTCTGGACTCGATCCATAATGCTCGCCGGACGCTCCAGTGCGAGATAGCGACGGTGGTGGCGTCAGACGATCCCTCCAGAGGTTCATCGCGTGATAGACAACCAGTAGAAATGGAAGTAGAGCGGTAAGGACTTGCCAAGTCGCAACTGACATGACGACCTCCTCATCGGTGGCATTGCCGCCGAGACATCATTTTGATCATCCGCCTGGCCGTCATCGAGCAGCTCCAGACCACGAACTCGTGCAGGATTATCTGCGGTTGCATTTCGCATTGATTCATGGCCGTCTGCAGTTCCAGCGAAATTCGGAATTGGCGGAATCTGAGAGGCAACCTCCAAAAGCAACAGCCGACTTGCGTTCGGCGCTTTCACGCAGCGCCAAGCGGCAACTCGGCTATCTTCAAGCTCCCCGAGGTCCTTGTTTACCGCTTGAAGACCCGTGGCTTTCTGTCCCCTGCTCACGCAAGGTTTGGTTTTGCGGAATTTCTATCGCGAACTTAGTACGATTCTTCATAGTTTGTCTGTGTCCGACATCACCACAAGCGGTGATCATCTGCGGCGGGTCAAAAATGAACAATGGTCGGGACGGTCAGATTTTGACGGTGCCGAACGTCGCTTCGCGACTCCCCTCGCACGCTTTCCTTGTGCGCTTCGCGCTTTACTTTGGGGTGCTTCGTGGGTCGGCAGATCACACTTGTGCCAATCCGAGCTGACGATATTGTGGCGAGATTGAATGGTCGGGACGGGCAGATTTTGACGGTGCCGAACGCCGCGTTCGCGACTCCCCTCGCAGGCTTTCCCTGTGCGCTTCGCGCTTTGCGCTTCGTTTTTGGGGTGCGTCGTGGGTCGGCAGTATGGATCTCTGCCCAGTCTACGACTGCCGATTCCTTGGAGAATGATTGGTCGGGACGGGCAGATTTGAACTGCCGACCCCTCGCACCCCAAGCGAGTGCTCTACCAGGCTGAGCCACGTCCCGACGTGAGTTTCGCTGCGGGAAGCACAGCGAATGGGGATCTACGAAAGGATTTTACCACTGGAACGGCGATTGCGGCTCAGGCTGCTGTGCGCTCGTTTAAAGCCGCTTTGATGCGTTCCGCGGTGAACGGAGCTTGCCGGATGCGAACTCCGGTCGCGTCGAAAACTGCGTTACCGATCGCCGCGGCTGCGAGGGTGATTGCGGTTTCTCCCGCGCCGGTGGCTTCGAAAGAGGGACGATCGAGCAGAACGCATTCGACAACAGGAACTTCGATTCCGAGAGGCAGATTGTTGTAACTGGCCCAATCAACCGAGGTGACGTGGTGTTCGTCCCAGGTAATTTCTTCGGCTAGCGCGCGGCTCATTCCTTGCAGAACCCCTCCTTCCATCTGATTGCGCAGGCCGTCGGGATTGGAAATTGGCCCCGAGTCGTTGGCGATGACGAAACGCCTGGGTTGAACAATGCCGCTCGCGAGATTGACTTCAATTTCGGCAACCAGTGCGGCATAACCGTTATCGCCTTCGTAGGCAACGCAGGCGACTCCGCGGCCACTGACTGTGCCTGTCCGCGAATTTTGAGGCCGCGGCGAAGGTCGAGCCTGCCAGTCCGCGGCTTTTGCGGCAGCTTTCAGAACATCGATGATGCGCTTTTCGGTCAGATGCTGCAGACGGTACGCAACCGGATCGACCTTCACCGAAGCCGCAATTTCATCCATAAAACATTCATGAGCAAACGTGTTTTGCAGGCGCAAGGGCGAGCGCAGCGGCCCTGTAAAGAACGGCGAACTCACCGCGCGCGAGAGAACGCGTTCGCTGCGAATCGAACCAGCGCCAGCGCATTTGCCGTTGACACATCCCGCCAGGTAAGACGGAACAATATTGCTCCCGTTGCTGAGCTCTTCGCTCGGCTCGCTCGCGGGACGCGGTTTAACCGTTTCCGGCTCAAATCCGGCGAGCCTGCCAGTGATCACATTGCCCGGAGTGTCGTAACCAGGCCTCCCCCCGAAGGAAGCCGACCATGACTCGCAATCCCAGGCGGTAATTGCACCGTTGGTGTCGATTGCAACCCGCTGTTCGATCACGCAGGACGATCCGTAATTTTCAGAAGTGAACTCATCTTTGCGCGTGAGCTGCACGCGAACCGGGCGGCGAACGGCCTGCGAGAGAAGCGCCGCATCGTATGAAACCGTGTCGGCGGCGTTAAGGCCATAACACCCGGAACCACGAACGAAAATGACATGGACTTTTTCGAGCGGTAATCCGGTGAGCGCCGAGATGCCGTGCTGTGTGGGATAAACCGACTGCGTGGGCGACCAGATAGTGGCGTGATCGGCCTGCACATCAGCCACGGCACACGAAGATCCGATGGAACCGTGGGCCTGATAAGGATAAAAATATGTCGCGTGCAAGACTTTTGCCGCGGCTTTAAGCTTTTCGTCGACGTCCTTCGAGTTCACCAGCATCGTGTCGCGAGATGGCTGCCGCCGAATGTAGTCAGAAAAAACTTTTTGTGGCGGAAGCTTGGGACCGGGTTTCCAGGTGACTTTCAGTTTTTCGGCAGCCTGCGCGGCTTGCCATTGTTTTTCAGCGACTACGCCAACAAAACTCTTACGTACGACGACTTCAATAACACCGGGAATTTCTTTTACCGAATCGTGATCGACGTGGGCAAGAGTTGCCGTGGGATCGGGCGGACGAACTACGCGCCCGTGAACCATCCCCGGCACATGCACGTTGTGAACAAATTCGAATGTGCCGGTCATCAGCGCAACGCGGTCCATTGAAGGCACGGGCTTGCCAAGGATCCTCCACTCGCTTGTCGAACGGCGCTTCGCGTTTGCGTTGACAGTGATATCGAAGTGTTTGCCGCCAATTAGCTCGCCGTAGCTGACGCGCTTTCCTGGTTTTGTGCCAACGTCGCTCGCAGAAACAACTCCGTCCTCGACTCTAAGCTGATCGGCGGGCATGGCCAATTTCGCCGAGGCCATTGCAATGAGCGCTTCGCGCGCGGTTGCCGCAGCCTGCGCGAGATTGCGGGTGTTGAAATTGGTCGGCGAGGATTGACTGCCGGAAGTGGTTCCCTGATCGGGCGTGATGGCCGTGTCGCACTGAATCAATTTCACGCGATCGAGCGGCACGCATAATTCTTCTGCTACCAACTGGGTCTGTGCGGTGTACATTCCCTGCCCGAGATCGCACTTCCCCGTATATGCCGTGACGCTGCCGTCGGCAGCGATGGCAAGCCATGAGTCGAGCTTTTCCGGATCGACGTGCGAAGGATGGGTATCGAACGGACCCTGGGCGACCGAAAGCGGCCCGATCATGCTGACGGCGCTGAAACTCACGACGAGCGCGCCCGAAGTCTTGAGAAAATCTCGGCGGGACAGTTCGCTTTTCACGCTCTTCATTGGAGGCCCGCCTGGTATCGCTTGATCGCGCGCATCATGCGGGTGTGGGCAAAACAGCGGCACAACACGTTCGAGAAAGAATCGCGAATTTGTTCGTCGGAAGCTTTCGGTGCTTCATCGAGTAAAGCTTTTGCGGTGAGGATTACGCCGCTGAGGCAGAAACCGCATTGCGCCGCGCCTTCGTCGATGAATGCCTGTTGAAGGGCATGCGGCTGTTCGGGAGTTCCCAGGCCTTCCAGCGTAATAATTTCCTGATCCTTGACGGCGCTCACCGGCGTGACGCAAGAGCGGGTCACTTTGCCTTGCAACAAAATGCCGCAGGCGCCGCACTGCGCAAGGCCGCAGCCGAACTTGGGCCCGCGCAAACGCAATTCGTCGCTCAGTACGTATAGCAGCGGCGTTTGCGGATCGGCCTCGACCGTGTGAACGCGACCGTTGATCTTCAGAGAAATCGCAGCCATGTTTGATTTTCCAGGCGAAACAAATTCATCGCACCAAAATTCATCCTTTCACTACGGAGCGAATTTTGGGCGTGCCGGAAACGGCAGCTTTCAGGGCTTCATCTGTCTCGACCAATTCCAGAATTTTTCGTGTCATCTCCTCATCAATCTCGGACGCTCTGCGAATGTCCACCGGATAGCGAACCAGCAATTCCAGGCCTGCATCGGCAAATTGAAGGCGAGCGTCGGGGCGGGGCGTGTCGAGTTGAATATCGACGCGGCGCTCGATGCCTTGATGCTGGCGCTGAATTTCGTGCTGATATTTCGAATAGACATCGGTGACAACGCCGACCAGCTTTTGCTGCGCCGCTTTGTGATTTCCCTGGGGGGCAACCTGCGCCACGACTTCGTGCCAAGAGTATTCGGTGCCAGGAATCTGCTT
>JASHNX010000045.1 GCA_030041415.1 Candidatus Sulfotelmatobacter sp. | reverse complement strand
ATCCTCTCTCGGTTTATAAAGTGCTCCGCGACAAATTCGTTCTCATCCTCATCGCACGTAACGAAAATGTATTCATCGGGAAGACCGAGTTTCCACCGGAGGAGTTGGCGATGTTCGAACTCCTCCAGCGGCAGCCGGGCAGGATACTGCTTTGCCCAATCCAAGGCTTGCGAAGTAGAGTCCGCCTGGTCATCGTGCTTGCCCTTTGGGAAGCTAATCAATTCGTGAATATAAGCAGCCAGCCAGTCGGCTTCGTCGGGCAGATATACGAAGCCATTTTCGAGGGTGCTCGTCACAGAATGCAGGCGCATGACCTTATCCATCGTGGGTTCGTAACGCGTAACACCATGGACCCCCTCTCGGATCAGTTCCTGAATCAATTGTGTGCCTGAGGCCTTGTCTTCGATGAGTATATTAGACGGCCGAAAGTGGTCGGCATATATATGAACTGCGCGCTTCAAGTCCGGATAATCCAAGCGCTGTCGTAATACGTGGAGCAAATAAAGTTTGCTTCCTTTGCGACCCCAGGTTGTGCAAACACTGAAATCGCTCAGCTCAGTACTCTTATTGGCTGTGTCCCAACTCTGAAACACCATGTCAAACTTGCTTGGCTGTTCGCCAGCGACATAGAACCTAAACCACTCCTGCTTCACCATGCCCCCACCGAGCGGGGCAGGCTGCTGTTGGTACTGTCCGGCAAAGTTGTATTCCCCAATCGTGTGCCGTATGCCTTCGAGCGCCTCAAGTGATTCGCGTTCCGGGTGCAGTGCTTCCCCAGGCCTGCGATGTACGGTGCGCGTCCGGCGAAGTGACTCGAAAACATGGGTTTCGTCCTCTTCTGCGATCGCTGGAAGGCAAACGTGTTCCCAATGCTCTTGCTCAAGGACGTGACCTACGAGGTCATCCTCATGCAGACGCTGCATAATAATAATGATGCAGCCCTTGGACTTGTCGTTCAGCCGGCTATAAAGTGTGTGATCGTACCACTCGTTCACGGCTGTACGTTGCGTCTCTGAAAGCGCCTCCTCGGGTTTGAGCGGGTCATCGATGATGATGAAGTCGGCTCCTCGGCCGGTGAGAACACCTCCAACCGAGGTTGCCATCCGAAACCCGTTTGCCGTGGTGAGAAATTCTTGCACCGACTGCTTTTGGAAAGCCAGTCGCGTGCTAAAGAGACTCTGATACCAAATGCCAGACATGAGAGTACGGCAGTCGAGAGAGAGCTTGCTGGCAAGATCCTGCCCATAACTGGCACAAATGATTTGAGCGCTCGGATTGTGACCCAGCAAGAAAGCGGGAAAACTGATGGTCGCAGCGTGAGATTTCAGGGAGCGTGGTGGAACATTGATGATCAGTCGCCTTATCTTTCCAAGTCGAGCATCTTCCAGCCTGGAGGCAATGAGCTCGTTGTGCCAAGAGTGAGAAAACGGCGTCTTAGGGTTTAGTTGGCAGAAAGCGCCGTGCATGAAGGTATAGAAATCATTTCGGCAAACGGCCTTGTATTCAATCGGATTGAGGGTCATTGGGAGTCTCCGTAGCGTTGTCATGGCTTGCTTCGAAGCGTTTCAGAATGCCTTCCAAGACTTCCTGGTCGGCTTCGTTGAGTACCGAGTCCCGCGGACTCGCGGCATCCTGTCGGGCTTCCGCATCGCGTGCCAAATCGAGTAGTTGCTGACACGAGTGACGGTCTCCCGAGGCCGCCTTATTCACCAACTGCTTGAGAGCCGCTTCGAGCTTAGTGACGGTTTTTCTCTTACCGTGTTCGTTGATGACGACTTTTTCTCGTAGCGCTTTCGTGAAAACGGTAGCAACGTTCAAGCTTCCTCTGGGTCGGCCCTTCGGATTACCTGAAACTCCCTTCTTGAAACGAGTGGCAGTAGGAGGATGACAAAAGCCGACTTCCTCGGTGCCGTTGGACGGCTCGATCGAAACTTCAGTCTCCGAAGGAACTGCTTCTGTGGGGGCGTTATCGTTGGGCTGCATCGATTGCCTCCTTTTCCAAGTCATTGAAGCTGCGACCTGAGGCCGCAAGTGTGGCCGATAGGCCGGTGAACTTTTGCCACCTGCGAACAATTACGTCGACATAATTGGGATCGATCTCGAGGCCAAAGCAGATCCTGCCAGTTCTCTCAGCGGCGATTACAGTCGTGCCACTACCTAAAAAAGAATCCAGCACGATGTCGCCGCGGGTGGAAACATCCATGATCGCGTCGGCAACCATTGCGACAGGCTTCACGGTCGGATGGAGTTCCAGCAGATTGCCTTCTTCGGTTTTCCTTGAAAAGGAATTGGCTCCAGGGTAGTTCCAAACGTTCGTTCGATAGCGACCAAATTGACCGAGTTGGAAGTTGTTTCGATGAGACTGCTCACCCGCTTTGAATACGAAGATCAGTTCATGCTGCGATCGGTAAAATGTTCCCATGCCGGCATTGTCTTTTACCCATACACAGACATTTTTGAGCTCCGAATAGACTTGATAGGCGGCGTCAAGAGGTTCTTGAATGTGCCGCCAGTCGCTGCAGGCATAGTGAATTGAGCCCTGGACAGTGTGCTCTACAAGTAGACGAAAAGCTTGAGCGAGAAAGTCGGTAAACTCTCCTTTGCTCATCTCGCCGGTTGCCATCGCAAAATCGCGATGTCGCACCTTGCCAAGGCCGGAGACATTTCTCTCGATGGGAACGTTGTAGGGCGGATCGACGAAGACCATCGCCGCCTTGCGGTTCTGCATCAGCAAACGAAAGCTGGATCCATTTAGCGAGTTTTCGCAGAAAATGCGGTGATGACCGAGCAGCCACAGATCGCCGGCTTTCGTAACCGGTACTGGGTTATCCACTGGTTGGATGACATCTGCTGGGTCGGTTTCATTCTGGCTAACCGGAGAGAGTCCTTCAATGTAAGCGTCGATCTCTCCGATTTCAAAACCAGTCGCTTCGAGGCTGAAATCCAGCTCTATTGCAGACAAGGACTTCAGCTCTTCGGCCAGCAGTTGCTCGTTCCAAACTGAATTTTCGGTCAGGCGATTGTCGGCAATAGCAAACGCCCTTGCCTGCAATTCGGTGAGATGTTCCAGTTGGATCGTTGGGACTTCTTTGAGACCGGCCACCTCAGCGGCCTCAACTCGGCCGTGACCCGCTATGATGACCAGATTACGATCCACGAGGACCGGAACGTTGAACCCGAAGGCTTCAATGCTACGGGCGATCTGTTGAACTTGCTTGTCAGTGTGAACACGGGAATTTTTCGGGTTCGCTTTCACCTGTCCGATGGGAACGTAAACTACCGACAGGACTGATCTGCAATGGGTTTTGCCCTGAACCATATCGGCTCCTGCTAACGATGTGCGCCTCGCTACTGTCTTCCAGGAAACAACGACATATGCTGCCGCTACTCTCGGGCAAGAACCAAAAAGTGTGAAGGGACACGAAAATTCAAATTGTGAAAATCCGGGATTACTAGCCTGCGGGAGGGGCCTACGGAGAAGGTGGACGGATTTTCAAGCCATCGCAAACACTCTGGGCGTTGTTCCTCAGAATCTGACAAGTTCGTTGGTTTCTTGCGTGCTTTCGAAAACGTTCTAGAGCGCGGCCAAGCGATTCCGCGTCGACCAGTGTTGAGTCCTCGGGCAGGTCCAGAGCGGCTTTACCGGCCTCAAGAAGGTCTGCAAGGTCGCCCTCTCCCAGGTTCGTTGTCGTGCGTTCCGGAAGATAAGGTTCCCACCGTAAACTAAACGCCTCCACGAAATACTGCAGTCGAATCAAGATTCCTAAATCCCTCGTTCCAAGCCGCTTCTTGTTGAAAGCTTGGTTAGCGCGAGCAGCCATACCTCTCAGGTATTCTTCTTCCGCCCGAAGTATGGCGGCAAGTTGGCCAGGAACGAATGCCTCGAAGGCCTTGCCAATCGCAACCTGTGGTGTGAGCGTCAAGAGTTTTCGATAGCTTGTCGCGGCGTGCCTCAACTTTGTAGATGCCATGCGAAGTAACCGGATGACTTGAGAATTCGTTGCCGATGAGGTGCGAGTACGACATCTTGCGCGGGCCAAAGCACACTCGATTCTTGCTTGGCCATACAGGAAGCTAGCCTCTTGTTCAAGGATGTCAGAAAGATGTAAACGTCGATCGTTTCCTAATCGCCTACACCTAGTGACTTCAGGAACAGACGCCAACAGCCTGGCATAAGCCGTATCGGCTTTCCCTAAGTCCGCTATTGCTTTTGAAATGGCCTTCTTCGCCTCACGTTTCGCGATTCTTCGATCTTCGCAGAACTCTTTCCACACCGGCAGGCGAAGAAAATTGAAAATTAAAAGGGCTAATTCCTGCCTGCCATCGTCGCTGAGGCAATAGACCAATTCCATAAGTCCCGGATTTGTGCAGCTCGTCGTTTTTACGATGTAGTCAAAGAACCGAATTCCCCACGGCACAAACGCGATCTCAGGCGGCAATTTTGTGGCTTTCCGTTGAAGGCGAGTCTGCTGACGGGTCTGTGGATTCGACATTTATTCACCCTTCCCACTTGACTGTTAAGGCCGACAGAGCGGCAATGTTGGAGGGGTCAACGATGGAGATTATGCCCAACTCTGTAGCTCGTCTAGCCTTGCTTCCTAAACTCGGCAAAACCGACTTGCACAATCTCTGGCGAGAACTCTTTCAAGAGCAACCACCCGAAAAACTACGGCGAGACCTGCTAATTCCCATTCTCGGCTATCGGTTGCAGGAGCTCGAATTTCACCCACTCAGATCAGATACGAGGCGCAAGCTCCTCGTATCGGCCCCAGCACTTGGGAAAAATAATAACGCTTCGGGCCTTGTCGCGCCAAATATCAAGGCCGGCACACGACTCATACGGCAGTGGCAAGGCAAAACCCACGTCGTCCATGTCGACGAGCGAGGTTATGAATACAAAGGCTCTCGTTATGACAGCCTTTCTGAAGTCGCCCGCCTGATCACCGGCACCAGATGGTCGGGACCCTTGTTCTTCGGCCTCAAACAAAAACCAACGAATCTGAAGGAGGCGGTATGAACTTTCCATTAAAGCCCGTTGTACGCTGTGCGATTTACACGCGGAAGTCTTCCGAAGAGGGCTTGGAACAATCGTTTAATTCTCTCGATGCCCAACGCGAGGCTTCCGAAGCGTTTATCGTCAGCCAGCGTCACGAGGGCTGGCGCGTGCTTCCGAGCCGCTACGGCGATGGCGGGTACTCAGGCGGCAATATGGAACGGCCTGCCCTAAAGCAACTGCTCGAAGATGTTGCCGCAAATAAGATCGACGTCATTGTCGTCTACAAGGTCGATCGACTCACCCGCAGCCTCGCCGACTTTGCCAAGATTGTTGAGGCCCTCGATGCTCGCGGAGTTTCATTCGTGTCGGTCACCCAGCAGTTCAATACGACTACCTCAATGGGGCGGCTGACTCTTAACATCCTGTTGTCGTTCGCTCAATTTGAGCGAGAGGTGACCGGCGAGCGCATCCGCGATAAGGTAGCAGCCTCCAAACGGAAAGGCATGTGGATGGGTGGAAACGTTCCCCTCGGATACGATCTCCGAGAGCAGAAACTCACTGTGAACTCTGCTGAAGCAGAAGTGGTCCGTAGCATCTTCAATCGCTATCTGGAACTAGGGTGCGTCTCTAAGCTGAAGATCAGCCTCGATGAAGATGAAATCACGAGCAAGGTCCGGACAAGTGCGGCAGGATTGAAATCTGGAGGAAAACCGTTTGCTCGCGGCGGTCTTTACAAGATTTTGAACAACCGAATCTATCTGGGTGAGATTTCTCACAAAGAGCAGAGTTATCCCGGGGAACACGACCCGATCGTCCCTCGCGCACTTTGGGAAAGCGTTCAGGCTCAACTGCGTACGGACCATCAGGGCCGGCGAGACGGTCTCAAGGCAGAGTCAGCCAGCTTACTGACCGGACTGATCCAGGATTCCGAAGGAAACCGGCTGACCCCGTCCCATACGGTCAAAAATGACAGACGCTACCGATACTATGCGTGTCAGACAGCAGCGGCAAAGATCGGCACGACAGGATCGAATTTCCGGTTGCCGGCATACGATATCGAAGCGCGAGTCTTATCAAGACTTGCCAGCTTTCTGAGCTCGAAGCACGACGTCATGGATGGTGTTGGTTCGGCAGAAGACGAAGCCGAGCTCACACGCCAACTCCTCGCTTCGGCTGATACGACATCGCGGTTCCTGCGCGATGGCACCCGGGAAGAGGTTTCGAGTCTCGTGAAGTCTGTCGTTCACCGCATTATCGTCCACCACGACAAGGTCGAGATGCGGATCGACAAGCAAGCGTTGCGACGAGTCCTTCTCGACGGTCACACCGCCAGCTCAGCTCCTCTGCCTCTTAAGATTGCAAATTCAGCCGCGAACGACCTAGTTTGTCTGGAATTCGCAGTAAGACTCCGCCGTGTTGGCCCTGAGGTCCGGCTTGTCGTTGCCCCGGATCACACTGGAGCAGCGCCCACGCGCCCACCCCAAGCACTGTTAAAGGCGATCGCCAGGGCTCACGAGTGGCGAGAGCAGCTGATCAGTGGACAAGCCTCCGGTCCGCGTGCGATCGCGAAGCAGGCTGGTCTGGACGAAAGCTACGTTCGCCGCATCCTCGGCCTCGCCTTCCTGGCGCCGGATATCGTCGAGGCCGTTGTGAAAGGCTGTCAGCCCGAAGACCTCACTCTTGAGAAATTGCGTAAGAAGTTGCCGATGAGTTGGATCGATCAGAGACGGCTTCTGCTTTCCTCAACACACGAATTAAAGGCAGCAAACTGAATTTTTGAAAATTCCCTGATATGAAATCGAAATTCCCTGTTCGCTCCCTGTTCCTTCCCTGATCGTTCCCTGTTCCGATTTAGGCACTTTGCGCGATTTTCTCCAGTGCAGTGAGCAAGTTAGCGACTGCGCAGCGTATTTTGCCGATCAAAATTGTGCGAATTTCCTGTATTTTTCCCTGTTAGCAGGGAAAGTTCGCCAGAGAGAAGTTCGCAGCAGACTCCCCGCTCCGCCACGCAGTCTGGACTGCAGAGAATTCCCGCGTTACATTCCGGCAAAATCTGCGAATTATGCCCATTTTATGGGATTTCTCCCCGATAAACCGGACTGCAGAGAATGGACCGGCTAGCACTCAGCCATGCTCCATCGGCGCTTTTCTCTGAAGCCATGAGGAGCAGTCCAACCTCCGCTAACTCGTCCGGCGAAGGTTGGGCGACCAGAAATCGGACCGCTTACGAAGCCAACTTGACTTTTGATCAGCCAATTCATGAGGTCGATGAGTGATAACGCCTGTTATCGGCAACTACTGCGAACATCTGTCGTTATTCGGGTATGCGCGATTGAAATCGCTCATAGGAAATCCAGAGCGTTGAATCTTCTGCTTCCAGTCCTGCCACACGGGGGAAGATATTAGGGAGGTTGATTTTTTTTGCCCGACTTCCCATGTCGCCGTTCCTGAACTTCCGTGTGGCCGACCATACTCCCTGGGGGAAACCGGCGCACGTTGAAGGTCGAAATCAAAGAAGCTTCAAGAACTCTAATCGCCGAGTGCACAAACTTGTTCAATCCACAACAAGACCTGCGACAGGACGGACGTTGCAGTCTCCTGGCAAAACGACAGGCTTATTCGAGAACTACTGTGCTGTCTCTGTAAATGTCACGACTGGATGGCCCAATCCCCACGGACCCTCCGCTGTTACCTGCACCGGTCCGGCACTCTGAGGCAGCGTCAACACGACTGCTGCACTGCCGTTCGCATCCGTGGTCACAATCCGGTTCGAGAGCGTTCCGGCAGTCGCCGTAAACAGAATGTCCGCTCCTGTTCCTGACGTTCCGCCCGATTTTCCAGGAGCAAGGGTTACAGAAAGGTTGAGTTGACTCCCGGGCGCTCCGCTCTGCCCATTCCCTTGCTGGGTCAGCGTGGCCGGAGGATTTCCCACAACAATCCATCCTCCCTGCATCTGCGCCACACCGGCATTATCCGTGCTCGGCACGCTGTAGCTATAAAACCCCGGCGTTTCTCCCGCCGTCACCGTGATCGCTCCATTCTGCGTCGAAGTCACCGTCCCTTGGGTGACTGCCAGCGTTATTCCTGTGTCGGCCGTCGGAGTTCCCAGCGTTACCGTGCCCGATCCCGAAACAATCGTCGGCGCCAGGGCCACCGTTCCTCCCGCCGCCACCATTACCGTGTCGGGACTTAAATCCCACTCTGCGCTCGGCAGCGTCGTCGTTCCCGTAATCACCAGAAGCGTTGCAGTATATGGAGCCAGCGTAAAATTCGGCGACCACGCCTGTGTGGACGAAGCCACGATCTTTGTCGGATTCTTTTCACCCAGTTGGTATGTCGTCACCTGCGCAGGGGTAAATCCGGTGATGGCAAACTGCGCCGAAATCGGCGCCGACGGGTATTTATTGAGCACCATCACCGTCAGCGCCGTGCCCGCAGCATTCATGGCCGCATAGCTGCTCACGAAATCGGGGTTTCCATTGTTTGTCGCTGAAATCGAAGTCGTTGCAAACCCGTCATGCTTCCCGTCATAGTTCGTATACAGTTTCAACCCCAGATAATTGGGATTGCCCGGCACTGGCGCAATCCACCGCGATGCGAGATACAGCCGTTCGCGTCCCATAATTCCGTAAGCATCCGCATCACCCAGCGCCGTCGAAAAATCCGACTCCCCGGCAATCGCCGCATTCCACTCCGTAAAACTGAGCGGAGTTCCCGGATAAATCATGTTGGCAATCGCCCGCATGCGAGGAATGCGAAACGGGATCGTCTTCTTGGGCTGGATGAACGTTGTCCACTTCTGGTCGATGTCTGAACCCACGCTCACATACGTTGGATCCCAGTAATCGCGGAAAATTCGCAACGCCAGTGCTCGCAGCTGTGCTTGCGTCCAACCACTCGTATCGGGAGTGTCCGGATACGCGTGAAGGTCGAACACATCCACTGATCGCGTTCCCGCAATCTGATCCTGCCAGTAAACTTCGTTGAGCCACCACGGCAAAAAGTCATTTCCGGCATGCGCCGGTTTGTCATTGCTGTTGGCGCCATTCCAATAGAACCACCAGCAGCATGTAATCGGGCCGAACCTTATCGCCGCCGGATCCCAGCCCTTGAGCGCCGTCGATTCCGCAATAAAAGTGTCCCGCAATTCGTCATAGGCTGATGGCAGCGGATGAATGTCTCTGTGCGTGCTGCCCCAGATCTCGATCTCGTTGTCCATGTCATAAAAATGCGGAGCACTCCCAAACGCCGTTGCCAGCGCCTGCGCCCAGGTATTTCGATATACGCAATTTCCAGTCGGGCAGCTCTGGGTGTTGTCATCCTGCAGCGGGAAATAGGCCGTGGTCACCGCATTGGTTGTTACCGGAGTCGAACAGTCCGTCTCCAATCCGTCTCCGGCATCCGTGTTATACGGATCCACGCTGCACTGCGACCCAAACGTTCCCACCGAATAACTCCAGTGATAGTTGTTCTGCCCGCCCTGCGTGGTCGACGTCTCTTGCGTCTGCGCTACCCACGGCAGCATCACCATCGTCATCAGCGGATTGCTGCCTGCATTGATCACATCCGTGATGAACTGCGTGGAGCTGCCATCGCTGCCGTTGTTGAATCCCTGCGCGTTGTAGTCTTCAAAGTAGTAATCTGCTGCCGAGTTATCGGTTTGCAGCTGCCAGTTGTAGGTCGATGTCGAATCGCCGCCCCAGCGTACTGCGGTCAATCCACTGTCCGTGACAGTTGAGGCATCTTGCGGATACGCGCCTCCATACACATACGGGCTGATTGGATGCCTGTCAGTGAACGCATCGATCGTGAAGCTGATGGATGTCGCCGCGGGAGTGACTGAGGGAGGCATGACGGCGGGAGTCGTAAGGGACACCTTACCAGTCGTCTGCTTTGCAGCCGATTGGTTTCCGGCTGACGGAATTGGGCTTGAATTGGCTGGGCTCAGGCCCGAAGCCGAATTTGAGGTCGCGCTTGGTCCCGAATTTGACTTTGGCTCCGACTGCAAACTGCCGGCGACTACCAATCCAAGAATGGTAACTGTGATCGCACTGCGAATGGAGGCATTCATGGGGGAGGTTCTCCTGCCCCAGAATCTTACCCGTGCCTCGAACCGCCCGCGACACACTTTAGTACATCAAATCAGCGTCCGTTCTCGCGCTCGGAAAACGAACATTTTGCAAAAACTGGCACGTACCGGAGACGATTTCGCTCAAAACTCCTGTCGGGGGATTTTGGAGCGTAACTAAGGTGAAAGCGCTCATTGGGACCGTTCTTCAGGACCAGAACCGATGACGCCACGCCGCCGACCAGCGCACTCGACCAATACAACGGGCTGCCGAAATGTCGGATTCATTGCGGCAACGGACAGGGGAATCATGGCGCCCACGAAACTCGGCAAGCTCGATAGGGAGGCGGCAACGATTGCTTCGCCGAGAATGACGCGGCCTAGCCTGCCAGAAGCCAGCAACATTATGGAATCGGCCATAACGCTGGAGCCCGGGAGAAACACACCATAATCGCGGTGCTTAGCGTGACCTCAGGCTGAACGGCCCGATACACTGTCCATGCCGTGTGAGATAGCCTCGGTGAAGGTCATACGGATTCCGTACTGGGGGCGCAGGATCACCATGGGGCGCGCCTCGATGATCTGGCCTGGAACCAGGCGGAAATCGTATTTTCTGAGCAGAACGTTCAGAATCATGAGCATCTGCAGCATCGCGTAGCTGCCACCGATGCATCCCCGAGGCCCCGCGCCGAAAGGCAGGTGGGCGAAGGGTGTATGAAGTTTGTCGTTCGCTTTCGCAAAACGCTGCTCGTTGAAACTCTCAGGGTTCTCCCAATGTGTGGGCGAATGGTGCGCGCCATAGACGAACACAACTACCGTCGATCCCCGGGGGATATCGATGCCGCCTGCGTGATCGTCCGCGAGGGCCATCCGGTCCACCATCCAAAACGGGGGATAAAGCCTCAGCGCCTCCATGATGACCTGCGTCGTAAATTCGAATTTCGGAACATCAGAGTAACTCAGAGGCTTCTCGCCCAATACAGAATCGAACTCCTGCCGCATCGTGTTGACACAATCCGCGCGCGTGCTGAGCAGGTAAAGAAGCCACGATAAAGCATTCGACGACGTTTCATGGCCGGCAACCAGCAGCTGCATGCTCTCGCTGATGATGAGTTCATCGCTCATGCCGTGCCCGTCGCTATAGCGAGCGTCCAACAAAATCTGCAGCAGGTCGTGGCCGGGTTCCTCTTTGCGCCGGCGCTGAATATAGTCGGCCAAAATACTGAAGGCGCGGTTTCGCATTTCCCAGTGCCTGCG